>CBFGIT010000003.1:0-157843 GCA_965648905.1 Caldifarciminota bacterium | reverse complement strand
CAAAGACACCACCACCACCGCCGTTGGCATTGGCGTTGTGCGAGTAGTTGTGGCACAGGGCGCAATGGGAGATGACCGGCGACGAGTTGCGGCAGTAGACCGCACCGCCGCGCACCTCAGGGTAAGGCCCATCGTTCTTCACGTGCTCGAGCCGGCAGAACGCGAGGCTGCATCCTGCTGCGCACGAGTCGAACCGCAGGCCTTTCCACTTGTGGTCTTCAATCGGCTGGTCCCGGGTGAAGACAATCGATTCGGTTTCGGTCCCGACCGCCTTCAGAAGGCCGTTGACGAAGAAGTGATAGCGGCCACGGAAGCGGACCTCGACCCCGGGCATAATGCGTAGAGTCTCACCTGCCGGCACTCTGGTCTCTCCGACCACCGCGTACGGAGTGCCGGCAGGGGCCCAGATACCAGAGACATCACCGGACACCTCGGTTGTATCCGGTCGAGTCTGTGCCAGCGCGAGCATCAGCAGTGTTGTCAGCAGCATGACGCCTCGACCCAGATTCTAGTCTTCGGCCCGGCGCTGTCCAGAGGAGCAGGGCGGCAGGTGTTGCACAGTCAGCCGCGGAGGCTATCATGAGCGAATGAGAATCGACCAGATGGGTGAAGCCGGAGTCATCCACCTGATAGAGCGCACGGTCAGTACCCGCGGCTGGGTCAGAGTCGGCATCGGTGACGACGCGTGCGTGCTCGCAGATGGCACGGTGGTTACAACCGACACATATGCTGAGGGTGTGCACTTTGACCTTTCGTACATGACTTTCGGGCAGGTCGGGACACGCTGCGCGTGCGGCGCTGTCTCGGACGTGGTGGCAATGGGCGCACAGCCCAGAGTCGTGGTGGTGGCGCTTGGTCTGCCCGGCTCGACCAGCTCGTCCGCGGTGCGGGCGCTCTATCAGGGCATTGACAGGGTATGCGAAGAGCTGGGCTGCGAAGTCGCCGGCGGTGACATCGTCGCGCTGGACCGGCTGGTTCTTACTCTGACCGTGATCGGCCGAGCCGCGAAGCCGAAGTTGCGCTCCGGCGCAAGACCGGGCGACAGCCTCTATGTTACCGGGAGTCTGGGAACAGCCGAAGCGGGCAGGCTTGTGTTGGCCGGTGCGTCTGAACGGCGAGCGGCGAAAGGCAGGAGGCAAATAGTGGTGCCGGTCTGGGCCAAGGTGCTTGTCGACCGGCACTTGCACCCGGGGCCGAGACTTGAGGTGATGAAGGCACTCGGCCCAAAGATAGGCGGCATGATTGACACGTCGGACGGGCTTTCAACCGATGCGGCCCACCTGGCCCAACAGAGCGGAGTCAAGGTGGTGCTGGTGGTGGACCGACTGCCGGTCCTGCCTGAAGTGAGGCGCGTGGTTGCGGCACGGGGAGTTGAGTGGCTGCGTTTCGTTCTCTCCGCGGGCGAAGACTACGAGCTTCTGTTCACGAGCCGCGGACGTGTGCCGCGAATTGTCAATGGAGTGCAGATTGCCCGGATTGGCCGGGTCGAGAGAGGGGCCGGCCTGTGGCTTGAGCATGCCGGCCGACTGGTAGAATTGCAGCTCAGCGGTTACGACCACTTGACATGACAGAAGCCAATTGGTTGACAACATGTGGATAACTGTGTGGATAGCAGCGCCAGACGCGCAAACTAGCTACTACATGTTGTGTATGCTCGAAACGTAGGCGCAAACCCCTGAGCGACATGTCTTCGGGCCGTTTGGTTTGCTAAGCTGCTGTTTAGAAAAGACTTAGTGAATTACCGGGATATAAGAATCACCTGTTGACTACCAGCAGTTGTATGGTATAGTGCTAGCGTAATACAATATGAAGTGTCCTTTCTGCGGTGCTGATGATGACAGAGTGCTTGATTCCCGGCCGGCACGCGACGGCGCGGCAGTCCGACGGAGGCGGGAGTGCTCGCAGTGCGGGCGCCGGTTCACGACCTATGAGTATGTGGAGCAGGCACCGCTCGTGGTCATCAAGCGCAGCGGCGGCAATGAGCCGTATGACCGGGGTAAGCTGCTTGCCGGAGTGATGCTTGCCTGTCGCAAGCGGCCGCTCAGCCGGGAGCAGATTGAGCGGCTGGTTGACTCGGTCGAGTCGAAGCTTGGCGAGCAGAACCGACTTGAGGTTAGTTCGGTCGAGCTGGGCAGCATGGTTCTGACCGAACTCCGCAGGCTCGACCCGGTCGCCTATGTGCGCTTCGCATCAGTCTACCGTCAGTTCGACACGCCCGAGAAGTTCGTTGAAGAGCTTAAGAACCTAGAAAGCGGGGGAAGCATTGGATAAGCCGGACAACGAAGTCCACAAGAAGTCCGAAGCCCAGGCGTCGGGTACTGACCGGCTGCGTTCGGTCCAGAAGCGCGACGGCTCGACCGTGCCCTTCGACCTGGAAAAGATTACGGCGGCGATCTTCAAGGCCGCCCGTTCGGTCGGCGGTGAGGACCGGGCTTTGGCTCGGAGCCTGGCCGAACGGGTGCAACGCTACCTGCTGGAGCAGCGCGGCGACCACGTGCCCAGGGTCGAGGAAGTTCAGGACGCGGTGGAGAAGACCCTGATTGAGAACGGCCATGCCCGGACGGCCAAGGCGTACATTCTCTATCGTGAGCAGCGGCGGCTGGCACGCGAGCGCCGGAGCAAGCTCAAGAGCATCGTCACTTCTCAGAAAGAGGCGACCGATTTTGCCCTGTTCGTTCGTTCCAGTGGCGACGCAATCGTCCAGTGGGACCGGAGCCGGATCGCGCGCGCCCTGGTGCGCGAGGCGAACCTCGAGCCGAAGGAGGCCGAGAAGATTGCCGAGGAAGTCGAGGACGCGATTTTCAACTCGAGTATCAAGCGACTCAACTCGAGTCTGGTGCGCGAGCTGGTCAACGCCAAGCTGCTCGAACGGGGCCTGGAGGAGCAGTATCGCCGGCACACCCGGCTCGGAGTCCCGACCTACGACGTCGAGCGTATCCTGCTTTTCAAGAACAAGGAGAACGCCAACGTCCCGCACAACCCCGAGGCGACGAACATGACGCTGGCCGAGTGGACCCTGAAGCAGTTCGCGCTCTCCTCGGTCTTCGACCAGGACGTGGCCGATGCTCACACCCGGGGTGACATTCATCTTCACGACCTAGGGTTTGTCAACCGGCCGTACTGCTCGGGCCAGTCGCTTGAGTACGTCAAGAAGTTCGGTCTGTCGCTGCCCAATGCCCTTTCGATGGCCCATCCGGCCAAGCATCCTGATACGCTGCTGGCGCACATGGTCAAGTTCTCGGCCGCACTTCAGGGGCACTTTGCCGGCGCAATCGGCTGGGATGCGGTTAACATCTTCTTCGCGCCGTTCCTGGTCGGGATGAGCGACCGTGAGGTGCATCAGTTGGCCCAGATGCTCGTGTTCGAGTACTCTCAGCAGAACGTGGCCCGCGGCGGTCAGGCGATTTTCTCCGACATCAACCTGTACTGGGAGATTCCCCAGCACTTTGAGGACGTCGATGCGCTGGGGCCGGGCGGCCAGTACACGGGCAAGAAGTACCGTGAGTACCTGTCCGAGGCACAGCGGTTCGTCTGGGCGATATTCGACATCTACCGCGAAGGCGATGCGTCGGGCCGGCCGTTCTTCTTCCCCAAGCCGCTTGTCCATCTGACCGACCGGTTCTTCGAGACCCCGGGAGCGCAGGACTTCTTGCTGCACATTTCCGACGTGGCGACCGAGAAGGGGAACACCTACTTCGTCTTCGACCGGGGCGAGACCGCGAAGATATCCGAGTGCTGTCGGCTGAGCTTCAAGCTCGAGCGCTCGGACCTGTGCGACGCCCATACGCCGTGGCGGATGCGCTACTCGGCCCTGCAGAACGTCACTTTGAACCTGCCCCGGGCCGCGTACCTGGCGAATCACGACGACGCCGCTCTGTTCGACCGGCTGAGGAGCGACCTCGAACTCGTGGTCAAGGCGCACATGCAGAAGCGGAACTTCCTTGAGACCCTGCTCGCCTTGAAGCAGGACGGCCCCCTGGCACTCCTGACCATGGACCGGGACGGCGAGCCGTACCTGCGCATGCACCGCGCCACCTATCTGGTCGGCGTACTCGGCCTGAACGAACTGGTGCAGTATCACCTCGGCAAGGAACTGCATGAGAGCGACCAGGCGTTCCGGTTCGGGCTCAAGGTCATGGCTTTCCTGAACCTCGAATGCCAGCGACTGTCACGAGAGCACAACATGCGGTTCGTTATCGAGCAGACCCCGGCCGAGTCGACGGCCTATCGGCTGGCCAAGCTCGACCTGGAGCACTACTCGGACTGCGCCCAGCGGGTGGTGAAGGGGTCGATTGAGAACAACTCGGCCTACTACACCAACTCAACCTATCTCAACGTCGGCCATCCGGTTGACCCGATTGATCGGGTGTACATGGAAGGCAAGTTCCACGACATGATTGATGCCGGGGCACTGACCCACGTCTGGCTGGCCGACGCCCGGCCGCCCGGAGAGTCAATCGCCAACTTCGTGGTCAAGACCTTCCGTCACTCGCGTAACGCTCAGGTTGCCTTTTCTCCGGAGTTCACGACCTGTAACTGCTGTTTCAAGACCAGCCGTGGGCTCTCCGACGTCTGCACCTACTGCGGCTCGGCCGAAGTCGACTACATCACGCGCGTCACCGGGTATTTCTCACGCGTCTCCGGCTGGAACGCGGGCAAACGGGCCGAGCTGATGGATCGGTACAAAGGTCACTTCGGCGGACACCTCTAGACCATCGTCCGCTCTTCGCCTGCGGGCGCGGCGAGGGGCGAGGCAAGAGGTCGTGAGAGTCAGGGTTCTAGTCAAGCCAGGCGCGTCTGCCGATGAGGTGACGCGCCTGGCTGATAATACGCTGGTGGTCCGGGTGAAGGCGCACGCCCGAGAAGGCGCGGCCAACGATGCCGTGCTCAGGGTTGTGGCCCGGTATTACCGTGTTCCCAAGACCGGCGTGCGGATCGTCTCAGGCCAGAGGAGCCGTACCAAGCTCCTTGAGCTGCCCGATTCCGCCCGGTAGAAGACGGCCCGGCCAGGACTCAGGTTGCGTAGCGGGCCGCAATCGGCATGCGCCAGCCGATGCCGAAGGCCCGACTGGTTACTCTTATGCCGGGTGCGGCCTGCCGGCGCTTGTACTCGCTTGAGTTCACAGCCCGCACCACCCAATGCACTGTCTCGGGCCGGTGACCAGCGGCGATGATTTGGTCCGGCGAATGTCCCTCGTCAACATAACGCCTGATTATCTCATCGAGCACTTCGTACGGCGGCAGGGTATCCTGGTCGGTCTGGCCCGGTCTTAGTTCAGCCGACGGCGGCTTGTCGATAATCGCGCGCGGGATGACCTGGTGCGTGCGGTTGATGTGACGGGCAAGCTGGTAGACCATGGTCTTGGGCACGTCGGCAAGTACGCACAGGCCGCCGCTCATGTCACCGTAGAGTGTGCAGTAGCCGACGGCCAGCTCACTCTTGTTGCCGGTGGAGAGAACCAGGTGGCCATGCTTGTTTGAGAGTGCCATCAGAATGTTGCCCCGGACGCGGGCTTGGATGTTCTCCTCGGCAATGTTCGGCGCCAGCTTGCCGAACTCACCTTTGAGCGTCTCAAGATACTGATGGTAGACCGGCGTGATGGGCATCTCGATGAGCCTCACGCCCAGATTGCGGGCCAGTGTCCGTGAGTCGGCAACGCTGCCCGGAGAGGAGTATTCGGACGGCATGGTCACGCCCAGGACGTTGTCCGGGCCCAGGGCGGTGACTGCCAGACAGCAGACGACCGCCGAGTCAATTCCTCCGGACAGACCGAGCACGACGCTTCCGAATCCGCACTTGCGAACGTAGTCTCTGATGCCCAGGACGAGCGCGTCGTGGACCGATTCAACCGGTTCTTGGGGCCGGAACCGGTCAGCACTGCCCTTGATACGCGTATCGACGACCTCTACTTCCTCAGCGAATCCCGGCAGCACGGTCTGGACAAGACCTGAGCAGTCCAGGGCCATGCTGCGGCCGTCGAACACCAGTTCGTCGTTCGCCCCGACTTGGTTGACAAAGACCAGCGGCAGTCCGTGTCGGTAGCTGTGACCGGACAGCAACCGGTGGCGCAGCGCTTCCTTGCCCGCGGTGAACGGTGAGGCCGAGATGTTGATGAGCAGGGTCGCGCCCTGACCGGCCAGCTCGGCCACCGGGTCGCGGTCATAGGGCAGGCGGCCGAGCAACTCGGGCACGTTCCAGGCATCTTCGCAGACGGTGAGTCCGAGCCGCTCGCCTCGGAACTCAACCGGGCTTGAGCGCGAAGCCGGGTCAAAGTACCTTGCCTCGTCAAAGACGTCGTAGGTCGGCAACAGAGTTTTGGCCTGACGGTGCAGCTCCTTGCCGCCGGCGATGAGCACCGCGGCGTTGGCCTGCCCTTTCCCCGACGTGGTCTGGTTGCGGACTACCGCACCGATGACAATCCCCGGTTCCGGGAAGTTCCGGCTCAGCTCAATGACCTGGGCCAGGGCTGCCTCAGCCTTCTCGACAAACCAGCGCCGGCTGATCAGGTCGCGCGGCGGATACCCGGCCAGAAACAGCTCGGGAAACACGACAAGGTCTGGTCGACCCGGAGCAACCCGTGACAGCGTATCGCGTACCTTGGACACGTTGCCGGTCAGGTCGCCGACGACCGGGTTCAGCTGGGCCAGTACGACCTTCATGCGTTGGGGTTGCGAACCATCTGCCTAGCAGTCTGCCAAACCAGCACGTCTTGTCAACGTCGTGCAGTTAGTCTATCATTGGAGCGGGTGACTAGTTCCCTAATTCTCCTGCTGATGACTCTGGCTCAGATGGCGCGACCGGTTCTGCCGCCCGCACCGGTTCTTGATACGTTTGACCTGTCAGGCCACACGGTCGTGCTCTCGATTGATGATGCTTACCACGCGGTCTTTGCCTACGTCTACCCTCTGCTGAGACAGTACCGGATGACCGCTACGCTCGCCCCGATCTGCAACTACATCACCAATGTGGCAGCTTCTTACGAGCCCAGCGACCGTTTTATGAGCCAGGCCGAGGTGCAGAAGATGATTGACTCGTGCTGCGTCGAGATTGCCAGTCACAGCCTGTCTCATCCTCATCTGACCAGATTGGACAGTGCGCGGGCCTGGACCGAAATCCGTGGTTCAAAGGAGACACTGGAGTCGTTGTTTGGCGTTCGGGTGGTCACGTTTGTCTACCCATATGGCGACATGAATCAGCGGATACGCCGGCTGGTGCAGAAGGCCGGTTACAGCCTCGGCCGGGCGGTAAGGCCCGGACTGCCCGACCTGCTCAGAGACCCGTACCGAATCCCGACCCTGGAACTCAGAAACACGACCCGGCGAGACGACGTCATGGCCCGCATCCGCACTAGTGAGCTGACGGTCCTGCTGTTGCACCGGATTGTCCCAAGACCCGAGGCGTTCACTGAATGGGGGAGAGAGGATTTCAGGTTGTTACTGGATTGGTTGCACCGACGCCGCATTCGGGTTGCGACCCTGGCCGAACTCCAGCAGGAGGCCGTGCGCCAGAAGCTGACCAGTGAGCTGCTGGACCAATTGGACCGGACAGCCAGCCGTCGTCAGTTATTCGAGCACGTAGACATCGACGCTACCCGAACTCTGCATTCCCGCTGAGCTGAAGCACGCCATGTTGGCCCTGCGGCCGACAAAGATGTCGATGTGTTTGCCTCTTATTGCGCTGCCGATGTCGTGGGCGTAGAACAGTCCGGACTGGGGCTTGCCGTCGACCATGACGCCAGCGGCCTGAGGTATGTAAACGATTGACCCTAATGGAATTACGCGCGGGTCCACAGCGATCGACTTCAGCTCGACGAGTTTGTGTCCGCCGTAGCCGAGGAACTGGTCCACGACCTCGGCCCGGCCCCGTCGCTTGAGGTAGCTGATGCACCTGCCGTCTCGGAGCTTGGCGGCAGACTCGGTCTTGAATGCCTTCACAAACGCCGAAGAGAACCGCCCCAGCAGGCTGCCGTCGGCCAGATAGAGGGGGTTGGACTTGGACTGCGGGTAGTCTGCTTCCTCCACAGCCCAGTAGTATGTTACCTTGAACCTGCCCATGTAGCGCCCGGTCGGCAGTACCGTGTCCGCACTCCAGTCGCGGAACATGAAAGAGGGCGGCATGGTGCCGACCGTGCTGCCCACGGTCTGGCTCTTGGGCACAAGACAGGCCGCGCACAGGCAGACCAGGCCAACAGACGCCTTTCGCACGCTAACATACTCTTGATAATCCCGTCTCTGTCAAGAAAATCAGGCTGGCCAGTCGGACCAGGGAACATCACTAGACGCGTCAGGCAGGACGGCCGGTCGGTCCTGGTCAATCGGTAGTGGCCGGTGGAGGCCGTGGCTCAACCGATAGGGTCTCTGGAGACCAACCAGCGGTGGCATGGCCGCCCAGCACAAGAACGATGGCTCGTGCCGGGCTGCGGTTCAGCCCAAGTCCAGCCGCTGTTGGTAACCGGCGCTGGGCTGCCGTCTCAGATGCCGGAAGGCTAGGGGCAGGGCCACGCGGCCGCGTGGGGTGCGCTTGACCAAGCCTTCCTGAACAAGGAAAGGTTCATAAACCTCCTCCAGGGTGCCGACGTCCTCGCCTACTGCCACGGCCAGAGACGATATCCCCACCGGACCGCCGCCGAACTTATCAATGATGGTCAGGAGTATCTTCTTGTCCATCAGGTCCAGCCCGAGTCCATCAACTTCCAACTGCCCCAGGGCGAACTGGGTTATCTCCAAGTCTACCTTCTTCTTGCCTTTGACCTGGGCGAAGTCTCGAACTCGCCGTAGGAGCCGGTTGGCGATTCTGGGGGTGCCACGTGACCGGCGAGCGATTTCCCATGCCCCGTCATTGTCAATTTTGACCTTCAGAATCCTGGCTGAGCGACGGACAATCTCCAGCAAATCCTCTGCCGGGTAGTAATCGAGGTGAAGGGATATGCCGAATCTCGACCGGAGCGGGCCGGTGAGCAGCCCGGAGCGGGTTGTCGCGCCTACCAGCGTGAAGTCCCTCAGCATGATTCTTTCCGAACGTGCCCCGGGACCCCGGTCAATGAGGACGTCGATTGAGAAGTCCTCGAGCGCCGGATAAAGGTACTCTTCAACCGCCTTGTTCGTTCGATGGATTTCGTCAATGAACAGGACGTCCCTGGCCCCGAGTCCGGTCAGAATCCCGGCTAGGTCGACCGGCCGCTCCAGCACCGGGCCGGAACTGGACCTTATTTCTGCTTCCATCTCGTGGGCGATGATGTGGGCCAGGGTTGTTTTGCCCAGACCGGGTGGCCCGAAGAGAAGTACATGCTCCAGCGCTTCAGAACGGAGCCGGGCGGCTTCGATGAATACCTTGAGATTGTCCTTGAGCCTATTCTGCCCCACGAAGTCCTCGAGCCGGCGTGGCCGAATCGCTTCGTCCAGGGCATCTTCACCCCGCATCCGCTGGGGTGAGGAGAGCCTCTCGTCCCGTACCACACTACCCTCGCTGCGCCAAGGCCAGCCTGAGCAGTTCCTGCAGGGTCATTGCGTCAGACGCATTGATGCGGGCCAGCCGCTCCCGGGCCTCTTTTCTGGTCAGACCCAGGTTCTGCAACGCGGATTCGGCATCGGCCAGCAGAGAGCTGCCCGGTGCGGACCCGGCTGTGGTACCCTCAAGCTGAGTCAGGATGCTTTCCACTTTCTTTGGTCCAAGGCCCGGCACGGTGCGCAGGACGTCGGCACGGCGTTGCCGGATGAACTGCGCTATCTCGACCGGCGAGAACCTTGACAGCAAGTTCAGTCCGGCCTTGGGGCCAACACCTGATACTGAGGTGAGCAGGCGGAAAACATCGCGCTCACTGGTGGTAACAAACCCATACAGGAGAAGCCCGTCCCGCACAAAGCGCGGTTCTATCAGCACCTCGGCCTCCTGTCCGGGCGCGGGCAGCTCACGTGCGGTCGAGAGAGGAACCCAGACTTCGAAGCCGATTCCTGCACACTCGAGCACAAGCCGGGTTGGTTCCTTCTCCTTCACGACCCCGCGCAGACGTGAAATCACAGCTTGTCACCGGGCGGAACCGGCCAGTGCCTCCGGGTCCGCGGTCGTGAAGTTGACGGGGTGCGGTCGTGGTTCGACACCCGGCGGCCGAGGCAGTAGGCCGCGGCCAGCGCGTCAGCAGCATGCTCGGGCACGCGGTCACCGAGCTTGAGCAGAGCCCGAACCATGTAGTTGACCTGTCCCTTGGAAGCACGTCCGCTCCCGGTTAGCGCCAGTTTGATTGACGCGGGCGTCAGTTCGACCACCGGAATCCGTGCGCAGGCGAGGGTGTAGATAATCGTGCCCCGAGACTCGGCCGAGCGGATGACGCTTCGGGCACCACCGCCCTTGAAGAACAAAGTCTCAAGCGCACATCGCTCAGGTCTGGTCTGACGGATGACCTGCTTCAGCGCCTGGCCTAAGGCATGAAGCCGGTCTGGGATGGCAGCCTGCGTGTCGGTGGTAATCGTGCCAAAAGCAACGGCGCGGCCGTCGGCAATCACGCCGTAGCCGGTCGCGCCAAGTCCGGGGTCGATCCCCAGAATCCTCAAGTCAGACTAAGCTCCGGCCGTGACCCGTTCGAGCACCTCGTCGGCGATGTCGAAATTGGCATAGACCTGCTGGACCTCTTCCAGTTCCTCAAGCATATCGATCAGCTTGAGAACTCTGGGAGCATCAGCCTCGGACACCGGCACAGTATTGGCCGCGATTTGGGTCAGTTCGGCGCTTTCCCACTCAATGCCTGCGGCCTTGAGCTGTTTCTTCACCGCCTCGAACTTGTCCAGCGGCGTGACTATCGAAAATGCGCTCGCCTCGGTCTGTACGTCATCTGCGCCCGCTTCCAGTGCCGCGGTGAGAACGGCATCCTCATCAGCCTTTTCTTTGTTCACGAGGATGAGACCTTGCGGCTTGAACTGCCAGGCAACACACCCGGCTGAGCCCATTGAGCCGCCGTACTTGTCGAAAACGTGTCGGATTTCGGCAGTGCTGCGGTTCTTGTTGTCGGTCAGCGCCCGGACCATCAAGGCTACCCCGCCCGGGGCGTAGCCTTCGTAGGTGACTTCTTCGTAGGTGACTCCGGGCAGCTCACCGGTGCCTTTCTTTATTGCCCGCTCGACATTCTCCGCGGGCATGTTAATCGCCTTGGCCGAGTCCATCGCCGTGCGTAGTCGCGGGTTTCCGGCCGGGTCGCCGCCGCCGATTCTCGCCGCGGTCGTGATTTCTCTTATCAGCTTGGAGAAAGCCCGACCGCGAGCCGCGTCGGCTTTGCCTTTCTTGTGTTTGATGGTCGACCACTTGGAGTGTCCTGACATGTTGGGCCTCCTTAGGAATCGGAGCCGCTGCTCCGGTCAGTATTTGAGTAGTTTGCCAGCAGCATATGTCGTGCGACCAATTCTAGACCGGTATCCTGCGATGTCAACTCCGCAAGGCGCAGTCTGCCGGGACAGTTTCAATTCCCGGGCAAGGCGTCAGCAGCGGGGCCGGGACCAGCGTCACGACATCTGCCACCTCGCGAGTTCAGTCATCAGCCGACGTACTTGCCCGTCGACATGCTCGGCCCAATGCTTCGACTTACGTTCCCCGAAGCACGTGAGAGATGGTCAGAAGCAACTCTGCGGGGAGGACTCAGACACGCGTAGGCGGTATCGAAGGCGACAAGGCCAAGGCAGACGTCCGTTCAACTGCGCTTTCGGTCGCACACGCGACCGCTACCCGGGGTACGGCCTCTCCCTGACCCAGGTCTCGTGTAAGTGCCAGCCGACCCGCGAATTGCACATCGTTCTCTGGCACAGGCATCGTCTGGCACTGTCTGAGCCGCCGTTCTTTCAGCAATCTTCAACTGGTTGCGAGCCCACTGCACCGGCTCGAACGTCAATGTGCTGCCTGGGTCACGCGCGCATTGCTTGACAGCCGGAGAGGGGAGGGTACAATAAACGTAAATGACCAAAGGAGGAAACGTTATGCCTCGAGTCGTATTCGGATTTTCTCTGGTCGCTGCGCTTGCCGGTGTGCTCCTTTCCTGCTCGTGCGCCGAGCGGGAGGACGTGTTGCGGGTCGTGAGCATCAACCGCGGCCTGCCCATCTACTGTGACATTGCGGACTGGGCGGTCTGGAATGACCCGACCATCCCGGACAGTGAGGAGGAACTCTCGTATATCGTCGCCATGCGTGACGACACCTGCAGATTCGAGTTCCAGTACGTCGAAATTGGTGCCGGTCTCCCGGCATGGACTCCGTTCCATGCCGAGATTAAGGAGTACACCGTTTCCTACACGACTCTGGCAGGCAGCGGCAAGTCCTACGACGACCTGTCCATCCCACTGACGATAACGGTTCCGGTTGAGCAGGACCTGAAGAAGGCGACCGAGGCCAGGCTCGTCGTTGCCCAGGCATGGTGGAAGCAGAAGTACTTCGCCGGCGACATCGGTGACGACCCCACCGAGAACATGGGTACATTGGACATCGTCCAGGCCGACTTCGAGTTCACGGCCATCGACTCGGTCTCCGGACGGCGAGTCAAGGCTCAGGGCGTGGCCCAGATGCAGTTCGGCGATTTCTGGGACGACCCGAAGAACTTCGGGAAATAATAGTAGCCGCGGCCTGCGCGGCAGGCAGCCTGCGGCGCGCAAGGCAGGTTCCCTCACCTGTGGTCCGCGGGAGCGGGTTTCGTGTGGAATCCATAGGCGACAGGCGCGGTGATGCCTGCAATTTGAAAGACGAGTTGTGTTCGGCTGCCGGGTCATGTGACTTGGCGTTCTGTCAAAGCTGGCACAACCCCAAACCATAAGGAGGAGCTGTGAAAAACCGAACGTTGTCAGTGTTACTGACCCTGTTCGTGCCTGCCCTGGTGTTGGCTTATCCTGGCATCGGTGGCGGTAAAGGTCTGCTCCGAGTGCAGAACGCACTCGTCGAGCAGGAAGCCGGATTGACGCTTTCCCTGCATGCCCTAGCGCGTAGTGCTGACTTGGTCGGAGCCGAATCCGCCAAGAGCGGTTGGGTCGCGGACCTGATTGCACCGGAGCTGAGCTATGCGCCCGTGGCAACAAAGTACGTCGGCCTGGAGCTCTTTGGCTCTTGGGGCGGTGTGTTCCAGACCGTGAAGTCTGCGACTGAAGACGGCTTCATCTGGGGCTATCACGATCTGAAGGCGGGCGGCAAGTTATCGGTTCCGGTCCTGCCTGTGCTCAAACTGGGTGGGGCTGCATCCTACACCTTCATGACCCGCGAAGAGAAAGACGGCTGGACACCGCTTGACCCGTACTGCGTCTTTCCTTCTGATCGACTTGCCTGGAGCGCGCTGGCCACGCTGCATCTGCAGGATGTGCTGCCGTCAGCACCGAACTTCATGTTCAATTACGGCAAGCTCATCAACAAGGTCGAAGGCATGCCGGGCCCCTATGCTGACGAAACCCGCTATGGTGCTGGCGTCGAGCTTCAGGGCAAGGGCTTCGCCTTGTTCACTGAGTTCCTGTCTCAGCAGCCCGACATGCCGAAGGGCGACGGAATCTTCGACACTGAGAACGGTCATATTCACATAACGCCGGGAGTGGCATTCGGTTCGGCCACATCAATGATGTTCAAGCTCGCCTACACGTTCAGTTTCGGCCCAGAAGTGGGCGGCGACAAGGTACACCCGAACGAGATCATCGCCGGGTTCGGCTTTGCCACGCCGTTTGGCAAGCGTGCGCCGGCTCAGTACGGCGAGATTGCCGGCACTGTCACCGATGCCCGTACCGGCGTCGGGCTGGCGGCCAACATCAGCTTCCCGGAGAATGCCAGGCTCGCCCCGCTTACCGCAGACGCGAACGGCGTGTTCCGTGTCAAGAAAGTGCCGGTCGGTGTGGTCGTCGTCGAGGTTACGGCCGATGGCTACCAGCGTCAGGCCGTGCCCATTGAAGTCCGGACCGGCACGACCGCGCAGTACCAGTTCAAGCTGCGACCGCTTGTGACCTACGGCGTCATCGCCGGCACCGTGGTTGACGCAACAACCAGCCGGCCGCTGGTCGCCAACATCGAATTCCCGGGGACAACGATTCCGACGCAGACATCGGATGAGGCAACCGGTGCGTTCCGTCTGGACGATGTTCCCGTTGGAGTCTACTCGGTTACCGCCCGGGTCCCAGGCTACTTCCCGGCAACGCTGACCGTGAAGGTTGAGGAAGGACAGGTTGCTGCGCCTGCCTTCAGCCTCACGCCCGAAGCGATGAAGGCAACCATTACCGGCAGAGTGTCGGACAAGAAGGACAACTCACCGCTGGCTGCCACCGTCAGCTTCCCGAATACCGGCGTGCCGGATGTGGCCACTGACCCGGCCACCGGGGTGTACAGCGCGGAGATCCCGGTCGGCTCCTATGCAGTCACGGTCACGGCTGACGGCTACATCTCCCAGTCGGCCGCGGTAGTGCTCCAGAAGGACAAGCCTATGGTCAAGGACTTCGGCTTGGTCAAGGAAGGCATGGCCATTACCTTGAGGGGCATCTACTTCGATGTCAACAAGACGACAATCAAACCCGAATCGCGTCCTGCGCTCGAGGATGCGGCCAAGATTCTCAAAGAGAATCCGTCCATCAGAGTCGAGATTCAGGGTCATACTGACAGCCAGGGCTCAGACGAGTACAACCTCAAGCTCTCTGACGGCCGGGCTTGGGCAGTCGTCAACTTCCTGGTTCAGAATCTCGGAATCGAGCAGGGCCGACTGACGGCCAAGGGATACGGCGAGTCGCGCCCGGTTGCCGACAACAGCACCGCGGAAGGCCGTGCCCTGAACCGTCGGGTCGAGTTCGTCATTCTCGGACAGCAGTAGGCCAGTCCGGTCTGCTGATTGCAGGGGAGGCGGAAGCCTCCCCTGCTTTCTGTCTCGGGTGCGGCAGTGAACCCGGCGCCGCGGTCGGACGCGTTCGGGTGGAGCAGCGGTCGGGCCGGCTTCACTTGACACTACGGGCGAGAACGGCTACCATTCGCCGTGGACGCAGCCAGCAGTCCTTCGGTCGGCTCAAAGGCCACAGCCGGAAGCTACTGTGTACGCAGCCGCGAGGAGCGACGCGGCTGGATTTCGTTCTTGCCCGAGCCGAGTGGCATTGCGGTTGACGCACTCGGTCTGGTGCTTGAGGCGCCCGAGTTTCTGACCGGACAGGGCCATCCGGACGCGCCGGTGCGAATCACCGTGCCCGTGATTCAGCCCGGCATGCGTACCGACCGTCTGCTGGTTGCGATTGACGAGGCAGGCGGCGTCACACTGGTCGGTTGCCCGGATGAAAAGGATCCCAGCTCGGGAGTTCTCTTGGCCGGCGACGTGCTCGGTCTGACAGGGCGGCTCTGGCGCATGCCGGTCGAGGAGTTCCTGGCTTTGGTTGAGCAGCCGCTGGGCAAGAGCGTGGTTGAAGCGGTCCATGAGCGGGCCATGCCTGACTGGACTGATGAAATGCTTCTTTCAGGGATTGCCGCGAACCTGACCGCGGGCCGATTCCCGGTCGTGCTGGTGGCGGTACCTACTGACCAGAGCGCCCGCGAGGCGTTTGACTACCTGAGCGGGTTCGGTCTGCCAGTCCGACTGGTCGGGGCAGGGGTCTACACGAGTTCCGGCATTGAGGTTGCGCTCCCGGTTCAACTTCGTGCTGACGTCCCGACTGCGGTTCGACCGGCCCCAGTTGTCCCGTCGCGGCCGGACATCCCTGCCAAGACGACCAGCGGGACCTTCCGTCCGGCCCAATCACCTTCAGGTGTTGCCCGACCGGGCCGCACACCGCCCGGCGCGCCGGCTGCGAAGTCATCTGAATCCTCGGGGAGAGCCGGCCCCGAGCGTGAGCCCGAAGGACCAGTGCCCGCACCGGGCACAAAGCCGGGCGTGATGGCGGGCAAACGACCGCCACCAAAGTGATGAACCCTTGTTGCATCCGGGTCAGCAAGTTCGGCGACCGCTGGTCTGCGGCCACAGTTACTGCGCGGGGTCAGCCGATTGACTTGGTAGAGCTGACTGTCCAGTCGCCCGAGTTCCTCGGCATGGTCGAGCCGAGCGGCCCAATGCCCCGGGCAGCAGTTGTAGTACCGCAGCCGGTTTCCGGACGGGTGCTCGTGGCGGTTGACGAGCGGGGTGGAGTCCAACTGGTCGGGTGTCCGGATATGAGACTGGAAGGCAACGCTGCTGGTGTCATCAGCGATATCCTGGCCGCAAATGGCCGGCTCTGGCACCAGAAGTACCCGGCCTTCGCCGCGCTTTTTGATGAGGCACTCGGTATGGCACTGGCCGACTGGGTTTCGTCCCGGGTGGGGCCGAGTTTCTCAGCAGCCGCCTTCCGGTCGGGCGTTGAGGACTGTCTGAACAAAGGCAGGTTCCCAATTGTCCTTGTGGTTCCCGAGTTCGACAACGCGGCGCGCGAGATGCTTTCCTACCTCAGGAATATGAATCTCGACGTGCGGCCACTCGGCTTTGAGCTGTATCGCGGTGACGGCGTTGAGGTCGTGCGGCCCAGGCTGTTTCCTGAGGACCGCCCTGCGCCTAAGGCTTCAGTCCACAAGCCTGAGCCGGCAGCGGCACGGCCAGAAGCGAAACCGGCACCGTCCAGGCCCGAACCGTCCCGGCATGAGACCGAAGCGCCGATTCACCGCAAGGAATACGCCAGCATGGCCGGTTTCGGCTCGACCCAGAAGCGCGAGGCCGCAGGTGCAGCACGTGAGCCGTTTCCGGCCTCGGACGCGAGTCCTAAGCAGCAGGAGATACTGGTGAAACTGCTCGGCCTCGACGAGATCGGGCTGAGGCGTCGGGGATTCGAGTACTTCCCGCCGGATGCCGAGGGCAAAGCTGCAGCCGAAGGGACAATCGTCGTCGCGGTCGACCCGGACCGGTGGCCGTTCCCAGGCAAGGACGAGGTCATCGTCGTTGTGAACACCGGCTCTGAATTCCTTGCCGGGTATCTCGGGATTCCGCCGCGTGAGGTCGAGGAGTTCCTTGGGTCCTTGCCTCGGGCCGAGCGCAAGGAACACAAAGGTTGCCTGCTGCTGCGGGCTAACACGACCTACGAGGCGACTCAGCTCGTCAACGAGCTGAGGGCATTGAAGGAAGTCTCGGCCGGCGGCATCGGCTAGCGACTACTCGGTTCCGAACCAATAGAGCGTGCCGCACCGCTCAAAGCCCATACTGCTGGTCAGCGTGACCGATGCATTGTTGTTCCGCACGATGTACATGAACGGCCGGACATCGAGCCGGAGCAGATTCTGCGCCAATGCTGTTGTTAACGCTCGGGCCAGCCCTTTACCCCGATGTTCGGGCAGCACGTAGAGGAAGCCCATCGAACCATCGTCGTGCGTAAGACCCCAGGCGACCAGGCGTCCGTCAATCCGGATGCCGCAGCCCGGGCCGAGCTTGATGCGCTCGCGCACATAACTAACCCGACGGTTGTACGGTGAATTCCGGACAATGGTCTCGGCGTCATCGGGAAGCAGCGTGGTGATGCCTCGAACCGTACTCGTGACGAGCTTGCGTGGGTCGAGCAGAGCGTAGAGATAGCACGGGTTGACCCGAATGGTCCGATCTTGGTCCGGGCCGCGCCAGAGCTGGCGCACGAGGGCCACGAAACGAGGTGGGGTCGCGCGGAACTGCATGCGCAGGTTGCGGGGCGTCTCGACCAGGACCCGGGCTGCGGCCTGCGTGCTCGTGGCGAACAGACTCAGGCGGCGGCCGGACAGAAGCAACGCCCGGGGCTGGTCCAGGCGATCAACTCTAACCCAGCGGGCCTTGCCCCCCAGCGTCTCGAAGGTCAGGTTGTAGAGCGACTCGGTCAAGGGACGATGCTGCTCCAAGAGCAGCCGAACCAGTTCGCGATTCCGACACAGCGGCATTCTGAAGCCTAGATTCGGGTTGCGGTCGGGTCAAGCCGTGTGGCGCCAGCAATTACGGGCGAATGAATATCTTGACAATGGGCAGGAGTGAGCTAATGTCGATTACGCTAAGATGATTACACTCCACCCGATTGAGCTCTAGCGTGGTCACCATCACGTCGGTCAGGACCACTGCCCAGATGCGGCAGTTCATCAACCTGCCGTTCCGGCTGTACCGTAACAACCCGAACTGGGTGCCTCCCTTGAAGAAGGAAGTACGGGCGATGCTCGACCACCGGCACCATCCGTTCTGGGAGCACGCGCAAGGTGTGTTGTTCCTTGCCGAAGAGGATGGCCGCGTGGTCGGACGAATCAGCGCCCAGGTGGATGACAACTACAACCAGCTCTGGAACGAGCGGCTCGGCTCATTCGGTTTCTTCGAATGCGAAGACAACCAGATGGCCGCCAGTGCGCTGTTCGACGCAGCAGCGGCCTGGGTCAGGGGGCAGGGCATGAATGTCCTGCGCGGGCCGATGAGTCCTTCATCGAACGATGAGTGGGGCTGGCTGCTCGATGCCTATGACCAGGCGCCGGTCGTGATGATGCCCTACAACCCGCCCTACTATCTGAGGCTGGCTGAGAACTGGGGTCTGGTCAAGGCCAAGGACCTGCTGGCGTTTATCAAGTACAGCTCGACACCGATGCCCCAGCGGTTCATCGAACTGGCAGATAAGCTGAGACAGAATCCCCGCATTACGGTTCGGCCGGTCAACATGAAGGACCTGAACCATGAGATGGCGTTGATCAAAGAGCTGTACAACGAGTCGTGGCAGAAGAACTGGGGCTTTGCACCGATGACCAGTCGGGAGATGGACCTGTTGGCCGCGAACCTGAAGAACTTCGCGGTACCGGAGATGGTACTTCTGGCTTTCTATGACGGGAAGCCAGCTGGCTTGTCAATTACTCTGCCGGACATGAATCAGGTGCTCAAGCGGCTCGCCGGCCGGCTCGGGCCGATTGAGGTCGTCAAGTTCCTGTACTACAAGAGACGGATCACCGGCGCGCGCGCGCTGGTGTTCGGGTTCAAGCAGGAGTACCGCCGCCTGGGCCTGCCCGTGTTGCTCTTCTACGAGACCGAGCTGTTCATGCGGCGCCGCGGGTATCAGTGGTGCGAGTTGTCCTGGAACCTCGAGGACAACCGTCTCATCAATGACTTCGACCGGGAACTGGGGGCCGAGGTCTACAAACACTATCGGGTGATGGAAAAGCAGCTCTAGTACTTCCGCGCCGGTCACTTGGGTCCGGCAAGGCGGTGGCGGGAAGCTTCGGCAAGGCGGCGACCTGGTTCGTGGCCCGGGACGAGTTTCAGCAACTCCTCCGCTGCGGCTAGGGATGTGCCGAAGTCATTTTCTCGGAAAGCAGCAAGCGCCAGGTTGTACCTGAGTGCCGGGTCGTCCGGGAACATCCGTACCGCTCGAGACAATGCCAGCCGTGCGTCGTGATGTCGTCGCTGAAAACCGTAGAGAGAACCCAGAAGAAGCCATGCCGTTGGGTCGGAGGAATCGCGGGCAATGGATGTCTCCAGCAGCCGAATCGCCGCAGTGGTGTCGCCGTGCAGCAGGAAGTCGGTGGCCTGGGCCATGTCGGCAGGCACAACTGTCCTCAGCAGCCGCGCCACCTCGGCGGCGGCAAGCTGCTCCTGTCGGTTCAGGGTTGCGGCATGTCGGACGTAGACTGCCTCAGCCTGCCGCCACGCCGACCGGGCCGCGTCCGGGTTGCCAGCAGACAGGTGTGCGGTGGCGAGATTGGTCCAGGCGTTGGCCAGAAGCAGGTCTGAACCACGACGCAGGGGCAGCGTGAAGCCAAACGTGGACAGAAGGAAGGCCGCAGCAGTGGCAGCAACTGGAATCGCGCTCAATCGGCGTTGACGAGCCAGACGCCACAACCGGTGCGCGCCTGCACCGCCAAGAATCGCCAGCGCCGGGAGCATAGGCAGACGGTAGCGGTCAGCAACGTAGAACAAGAGAAGCACGGCGAACGTTCCAGCGACCACCGCGTACAGCAGCCAGGCGCGCCGGTCACGGGCCAGCAGCAGTCCGAGTACGGCCAGTGCAAGCACCATGCCAAACCGGACAAAGGCGAGACGCAGGGGCCAGACCAGGCTCTTTTCCAGTTCGATGTTGTGGTCTGAAGGCGATTCGTAGTCGGACAGGGCCAGCACGGCCTTGCGGCCGAGCAGGAGCAGGAACGGACCGGGGTTAGCCGTCATCCAGGACAGAGCGCGGCGCAGCCAGAATTGCGAGACCCGGGAGGATTTGGGTTCGTAGCCGAGCTGGGCTGCGACAAAGCGCCGCTCGAACTCCTCCTGCTCAGCGATGGTCGTCAGGTGCCGACCATGGTGCAGGAACTCAAAGACTTCAGGCGGCTGAGCCAAGGTGCCGGCGGCAAGACGGTTGTTGCCCTGATAGAAGGTGAACCCGCCGTTCGCGCTGATGGGAACGAAGTCGGCTCCGACCACAGCATTGCGTATGGTCACGACTAGGACGACGGAAAGACAGGCAGCGATGCCCAAGGGCAGTGCTTTGTGGCCGACAACCCGCCCGGCCAAGGCCCAGATGCAGATTACGCCAAATACGACGAGCGTGCCGGGCCAGGTAATTGCGGCGAGTCCGAAGCATACACCGGCGAAGAGCCATGACCAGCGACGGCGTCTCTCCGCCGCGACAACGACAAGAAACGTACCGAGCGTGACAAGGAACAGCACCAGCGTGGCGCCGAGCAGTTTGCTCTCAAAGAACAGCAGCGGTGCGGTCAAGGCGAGCAAACCCAGGGCGATGCAGGCCGCAGCATATCCGAACAGCCGCCGTGCCACGAGGAAGCTGATAACCAGTGTGCCAAGTCCGAGCAACATCTGGAACAGATAAATTGCGCCAAGGCTGGACCGCGCTGCAAGCAGCAGGGCGACAAGATACGGGTAGAGCGGCGCACGATAGAACACACCTGCAGGCGCGGCACTGGCAGCGATTTCCTTTGCCCAGGTCAGGTACAGCTCGGCGTCGCCGAACGGGTGCTGGGCAAAGGGTAACCGGGCGTTGTAGACCAGGAAGTAGCACGTGCGTAGGCCTGCGGCTGCGGCCAGGATTAGGGCCGGAATCAACCAGCCACGGCTGCCGGGTCTAGGGATGTGGCTCACCGTGTCAGAGTGTTACAAAGAACAGGCCGGACGTCAATGCCCGCGCCAGCGGCGACCGCTCCTGGCTTGATTGTCTGCGGTGCACGGCTATACTCGGCAAGATGAAAGGTGTCGTCCTCGCCGGTGGTTCGGGCACGCGCCTGCTGCCGCTGACCAAGATAACCAACAAGCACCTGCTGCCGGTCTATGACCGGCCGATGGTCTATTACCCGATCGAAAAGCTGGTCCAGGCGGGCATCAAGGACGTGATGGTCGTGACCGGTGGTAACAGCGCCGGTGACTTCTTGCGCCTGCTCGAGAACGGTAAGGAGTTCGGACTCAGGCGGATCCACTATACTTATCAGGAGGGCTCGGGGGGGATTGCTGCGGCGCTGGCTTTGGCTGAGGACTTTGTCGAAGGTGAACGGGTTGTCGCGATTCTGGGCGACAACCTGTTTGAAGAAGACTTGACGCCGTACGTGATCAAGTTCCGTCAGCAGGACCGGGGCGCACGGATTCTTCTGAAAGAGGTCGATGAGCCGAAGCGGTTCGGCGTCGCCGAGGTGCGCCGGGACAAGGTAGTGAGGATTGTTGAGAAACCGAAGCGGCCCCGCAGCAGACTGGCCGTGACCGGCTGCTACATGTACGACGCGCAGGTGTTCGACATCATTCGGACTCTGAAGCCGTCGCGGCGCAACGAACTTGAGATTACCGATGTAAACAACCGGTACCTTGAGCAGGGCCAGCTGTCGCACGACGTCCTTAAGGGCTGGTGGCAGGATGCGGGCTCGTCGTTCGAGGCCTATGTCCGAGCGACGCTGCTGGCGCGCGCGGCCCGCTGCGGTTCGGCGTGAAGACGCTACTGCTGGTTGACGGCCATTCGGTCATCTATCGAAGTTTCTTCGCGTTCATTCGGAATCCACTGAGGAACTCAAAGGGGTTCAACACTTCGGCGATCTTCGGCTTTGCCCAAACCTTGCGCAAACTCCTTGGTGAGTTGAAGCCGGAACTGGTCGCAATTGTGTTTGACGCTCCGGGCAGGACGTTCCGGCACGAGAAGTACGAGCAGTACAAGATTCAACGGCCGCCTGCGCCCGACGAACTGCCGCGCCAGATACCGATTGTCAAGGACATGGTCAAGGCATGGGGCCTGGCGCTGTTCGAAAAACCCAATACCGAGGCCGACGATGTGCTGGGGACCTTGGCGGTTCAGTTCGCGGCCAAGGGCTACGACGTGACGATAGCCACCTCGGACAAGGACCTGCTGCAACTGGTCGGCGGCAGGATCACCGCGTACGACCCGTGGAAGGGAAAGCGGTTCAAATCTGAGGACGTGAAGGAGAAACTGGGCGTTGCTCCGGCCCAAGTGCCTGACTTTCTGGGGCTAAGCGGGGATGCCTCTGACAACATTCCTGGAGTGCCGGGCGTTGGGCCGAAGCGAGCCTTGGACATCCTCATGAAGCACGGCTCAGTTGAACGGGCGATTGATTTCGACAAGCGTGTTATGCCCCATGCCGAGCTCGCACGGCTCAGTAAGGAGCTGGCGACAATCGACACTAAGGTTGAGCTTGAGGTAAGCGAGCAGGCACTAGTGCCGGGCAAAGGGGATGCGCGCAAGCTGCAAGACATATTCCGGGAGATGGATTTTCGCGACATGCTGGCCGAGGCTGAGCCTGAGCCGGCGAAGGCGGTCGAGGTCAGCGAGTTTCGCGGTGTTGACGAACTGCGACGCCGACGCCGAGTCGCGCTGGAGTTCTCATCTGGGACCGGACTCTGGGTCTCTGACGGCGAGAAGACTGCGCTTGTGCCCGAGGCGGACCGGGAGGCGATTCGCCAGCTCCTAGAGGACAAAGCCCTGCTCAAGATTGGCCACCGGCTCAAAGATCAGGCAAAGGCGTTGCGAAGCACCGGCGTAGATATCAGCATGCCCCTGTTCGACGTGGAAATCGGCGCGTGGCTTCTGGACCCGAACCGAAAGCGGTTCGAACTTGAAGACATAGTCATGCAGGTGCTCGGCCGCACCGTCCGGCCGGTCGCAGCCCAGGCGCGGCCGGCAGAGGTTTGGGCGGTCTACCAGCAGATGGTGCCTCAGGTTCAGGCGCTGGGACTTGCGCCGGTTGCTGAGCATCTCGACATGCCGCTGGTTCCGGTGCTCGCACGCATGGAGGAACGGGGCATCAAGGTCGACGTGCAACTGTTTCGCGAACTGGAAGAGGAACTGGGCAGTGAGCAGAGGCGGATTGAGCAGCAGGTACATGCGTTGGCCGGGGTCGAGTTCAACATCAGTTCGCCGAAGCAGCTCGGTGAGGTGTTGTTCGACAAGCTCAAACTGGCCAAAGGCAGGCGGACCAAGACCGGGTTCTCGACGAGCGCCGACGTGCTTGACGAACTGGCCAAGGAACACGAGATTGCCCGGCTGGTCCTCAAGTTCCGAGAGATGGCCAAGCTGCGCGGCACGTACCTTAGGCCCCTGTGCGTGACCGCCGCCCCTGAAACTGGCAGGATTCACTGCCGGTTCAACCAGACCGGAACCGCAACCGGCCGGCTGTCATCGTCGGACCCGAACCTGCAGAACGTCCCGATACGCACCGAGGTCGGCCGGCGCATCCGCCAGGGGTTCATCGCCGGCGAAGGCAGCATGCTGTTGTCTGCCGACTATTCACAGATTGAGCTGCGGGTGCTTGCTCACCTGTCTCAGGATGAGGCGCTCATTGCGGCATTCAAGTCGGGCGCGGACATTCATGTACACACCGCGGCCGCGATCCTCGGGATTGACCAAGACAAGGTCACAGAAGAGCACCGTCGGATTGCCAAGATGGTCAACTACGGTCTCATCTATGGCATGGGCGGCTATGGCCTTTCGTGGCGGACCGATATCCCGGTCGAGCAGGCGCAGAGTTTCCTCGATGAGTACATGCTCAGGTTCTCCGGTGTTGCGCGGTGGCGCGAGGACTTGATCGACAAGGCAAAGGAGTCCGGCGTCGTTCGGACGATATCGGGCCGGATTCGACCCGTGCCGGGCGTTGCCGACGGCAACCGGACGCAGGTAGAAGCTGCCCGACGCGCGGCCATCAATGCTCCGGTCCAGGGGTCCGCCGCGGACATCATGAAGCAGGCGATGCTGCGGCTCGAAGAAAAGCTGGCCGGACAGGACTTTGGAACCGGCATGATCCTGCAAGTGCACGATGAGCTGGTCTTCGAGATCCGAAAGGAACGGGTGGAGCAAGCACGGGAACTGGTAAGGGCAGAGATGCAGAACGCCTGGAAACTCGACGTGCCCCTTGAGGTCAGCGTCGGCGTCGGTCTAAACTGGGGAGAGGCACATTGAAGCGACGCCCCATCGTTTTCGCCTTCGGCACCCGGCCCGAGGCAATCAAACTCGCACCAGTGATACTCGAACTGCGCCGGCATCCAAAGAAGTGGAGACCGGTGGTGCTGGTGACGGCGCAACACCGGCGCATTCTCGACCACACGATTGAGTTGTTCGACATCAGGCCTGACTACGACCTGAATATCATGCAGGAGGGGCAGTCGCTCTTTGATGTCACCGTCAAGACCCTGCGCGGCGTTGAATCGGTGTTGGATGAAGTGAAGCCGGCAATGGTCGTGGTACAGGGTGACACAACAACTGCCCTGGCTGCTGCTCTTGCCGCCTTCTACTGCCGGGTTCCGGTCGGTCACGTCGAAGCCGGTCTGAGAACGCGCGACAAGTACGCGCCATTCCCGGAAGAAATGAATCGTCGTCTTATCAGCTCGCTCGCCGACCTCCATTTCGCACCCACAGTCTGGGCCCGGGACAACCTGCTGCGTGAAGGCGTGCCGCGCAAGACCATCCGTGTGACCGGCAACACCGTCATCGATGCCCTCAGGCTGGTGTTGCAGAACCAGAAGGGACATGACCCGATTCCGACTAAGGGAATCGGGCCGTTTCCTCCGACCCAGAAGCTCCTCCTCGTCACCGCCCATCGCCGGGAGAGCTTCGGCCCACCACTCGTTCGCATCTGCCGGGCTCTGAAGAGCCTGGCGCGTCGTAACCCTGACGTCGAGATAGTCTATCCGGTTCATCCCAACCCGAATGTCCATGTGCCGGTCTACAGGCTGCTCGGCCGCCAGAAGCGCATCCACCTTATCGAGCCGGTTGAGTACTCGGCGTTCGCCCGACTGCTTGCGCGGTCTTACCTCGTACTCACCGATTCCGGCGGGATTCAGGAAGAAGCGCCGGCGCTGGGCAAACCGGTACTGGTCATGCGCGACAAGACCGAGCGGCCCGAAGCGATTCAGGCCGGAACCGCCCGGCTTGTGGGCACTGACGTCAACCGGATTGTCTCGGCGGCAGAGCGGCTGCTCAGCTCACCGGCAGCCTACCGCACGATGGCCCGGGCAGCAAACCCGTTCGGTGATGGCAAGGCAGCAGGCCGAATTCGGGCCGCGCTCAGCCACTACTGCGGCAGGCAGCGTTTGACTTAGCGGCGAGTTTCCCTACACTACCAGCGTGAACCGCCTCGTCAAGTATCTAGGCGTCATTCTGAAGTGGCGCAAGCTCATTTTCTGGAACACGGTCGTGATGACCGCACTGGCGGTGATTGTCAGCTTTCTGCTGCCGCCACGCTACACCGCCACCGCCCAACTTCTTCCTCCCAACGATGAGGGCGACCTGTTCGGGATGACGAGTCTGCTCAGTGGCGGCATGACCGGCAGCCTGGGTAAGCTGCGAGCTGGCATGATGGGCGGTTCGCCGGCATCAGACCTGATGGTCGGCATTCTCCGCAGCGGAACGATTACCGGCCGCGTCGCCGAACGCTGCAGCATCGCCTACTACTACCGCATACGCAAGAACGTCGCCGAAGGTGCCGCCAAGCAGTTGGGCAAGATGACGCACATCGGCGCGACCGACCAGGGCATCGTCCGCATCGTCGTCGAGGCGAAGACGCGCCCGCTGGCCGCCAAGGTTGCCAACGCGTACGTCGCGGAGCTGGACAGCTTTCTACGGCACTCCAACATCAGTCGCGGCCGTAATATGCGGATGTTCATTGAACATCGGCTCGCGCAGGTCGAGACAACCTTGGCAGAGGCACGTGACTCAATGAGAACGTTCCAGCAGCGACACAAGGTAGCAGCGGTCGACGATGAGACCAGGGCAGCGATTGACGCTTATGCCAGGCTGAAGTCGCAACTGAGTGCCAGAGAAGCAGAGCTGCAGGCCGCGAGGACCGCGGCCAGCGAGGACAACCCGTACGTCGCCAACCTGGCTCGGGAAGTAGCCGGCTTCCGCGGCGAGCTGGCCAAGCTGGAGCGCGGCAACACGGCGTCGGGCTTCGGCGTGGGCTTCGGCGTTTCCTTTGAGCGTCTACCCGATGTCGCCGCGGAGTTCACGCGTCGCTACCGCGACTACCGGATACAGGAAGAATCATACGCGACGCTGTACCAGCAGTATCAGTACGCCTGCATCCTCGAAGCCCGCGATGCCCCTACCCTGACCGTGCTGGACTACGCGGTCCCGCCGGAGCGCAAGAGCTATCCGCGACGGGCCGCGATGGTTGCGGCCGTGTTCTTCGTCGGCTTGGCCACTGGGCTGGCGATGGCCTTCGTCGGTGAGTACTTCAGCGTGCTGCGCGAAACGCGCCCCGACGAACATGGCGCATGGATGGGTTTCCTGGCGCGCCTGGCCGCCACCTTGCCGCGGGTTCGCACCCGGGCAAAGAGCCGAGACGCGGTGGATGGATCCTGAGGGCCACGCCTCGGCTCCGTCGACCGGGCCGGCCAGCCGGAGCGTAGCGAGCAACACCTTCTTCTTGGCAATCGCCGATGCTGCCGGTCGGGTGATGTCGCTCGTCTTCTACACGACCGCGGCCCGACATCTCGGCGTGGCCGGGTTCGGGGTGCTGTCATTCAGCCTTGCCTTCATCAGCCTCTTCTCCGTGCTGGCGGACCTGGGCATCGGTATGCTGGCGACGCGAGAGATTGCCCGCGACCGGGGCGTGGCGTACGGATTCGTGAGCCGCGGCGTCAGCATCAGGCTGGCGTCATCGCTCCTGGTCGCGGCGACGGCCGTCGGGGCGGCTCTACTCTTGGGATACCCCGGCGCGACCGTGCAGGTGGTCGCGGTTTGCAGCGCGATGATGGTTTCGAACATGCTGGTGCTCTTCTACGCCAACGTCGTGCAGGCCTTCGAGAGCAACGCCTATACGGCACTGGCCAGGATCGCGCAGACGGTGGTCATGATTGCCGGCGCCATCGCGGTGTCGCGGCTGGCACCGTCGGTCGTGAGCTACGCCGTCGTCGCGACTGCGGCGAGTGTGCTGGCGGCCGTGGTGCTGTTCGCGACCGTGTCCATGCGCTTCGTCCGCCCGGCGCTGGACTTCAGACTGCGGAGATGGGTTCCCCTGTTGCGCAGTTCGACGCCGTTCTGGATCACCACCATCTTGGTGGCGTTCTACTACTGGAGCGGCTCGACGATTCTGTCCAAGATCACCGGGGAGGTAGCGGTGGGTGAGTTCGGTGCTGCCTTTCGGCTTGTCGCGGGTGTCGGATTCCTCGGCGTTTCCTTTTCCGGCGCCGTGTACCCGGTGATATCCCGGTTGTTCGCGGCAGACCCGCAGCGCTGGCCCGAGCCGGCAGAGCGGTCCCTGCGGTTCGCTATCAACCTGGCGGTCGCGCAGGGCGTGCTCGGTCTGGCGCTGGCGAAGCCGGTCGTGGCCGTCCTCTACGGCGGCGGCTACGCCGGTGCGGTACGGGTGCTGGTCGTCTTGGTCTGGTGGGGCGCATTTGCCACCCTGAACGTCATGCTGAGCAACCTGCTCTTCTCCGCGAACCGCCAGCGGCTCGTCACCTGCCAAGCGGGCGTGAGCGCTGCGGTCAACGCCGCTCTGAACTTCCTGCTGATCCCATCGCTGGGTGCGACCGGTGCGGCGATTGCCCTGGCCTCGGCGGAGGCCGCAGGCGTAGCCGTTCTGCTGGCCGGATGCCTGCGCGCCCCCCATCGGCTGCGTCCGGGCGTGCTCGCGGCCACGACCGCGCGGGCCGTTGCTGCCGCGGTGCCGGCTGCGGTTCTTGCCGTGCTGGTATCGGCCTGGCGCGCCTGGCCCGGACTTGTCGTCGCACCCGCGGTCTACGTTGCGTTGCTGTTCCTGACCGGGGCCCTCGGCGCCGCCGATCTCGACGCCGTGCGTGGCTTTGTGCGTGCCCGCAATGCTTGACCGCCGGTCCGCCGCTGCGTTGCCAGGCTGTGTCCGACAGCCGGTTTTCTGGCTGGTCGTACTGGAGGCGCTGGCGGCTGTGCTGGCGGGGTGGGCATTCTGGCACGGCTTGGTCCTTCTTGGTATTGCCTTGCTGCTGGTTCCGGTGCAGGTGGTTGTACTGCTGGCTCTGATTCGCAGTGACTCGTCGTTGCTGTTCTACTTTGCGGCACTGCTGCCTTTCACCATGCTGGGGCTTGCCCCGCACGCGTACATGCACCTCGTGATGTACGGTCTGGTTATCACCCTGCTTGCCTTCCTGCAGGTCACGCGGTCCGTGTGGACTGGGGGCGGCGAAACGTGCTCCCGGGCCGCCACATCCAAGTGGTACCGCGTGCCGCTGGTCCTGCTGGCGGTGTGCATCGCGGTCAGTTACGTCAACGCCCGCATGCGGGGTTGGAATTCGTCGTACCTGCCGTACTACTCACTGCTTGCCACCCAGGTGTTTGTGCTCACATGGCTGGCAGCCGAGATCCCCCGTAACCTGAATGATGTCAGGACCGTCATCTACATCATGGCTGCCGGCTACGCGGTCGCTTCTCTTGTCTTTCCGTTCCTGATTCCCCGTGCCATCGGTGACTTGGGCAAGACGATCGACTTCCAGGGCACCGTGATCAACCTGAACACGGTGGGCGCACACGCTGCCGTCTTCGGGATGGTGGCCGCAGGAGCGGCGATGGACACACGCCGGGGATCCGTGCGCGTCGCGCTGCTGGCGGTCGTGCTGCTGCTGGTGGCCGTGCTGGTCGTCACGCGGGCGCGGGCTGCATGGCTGGGTTTTGCCGTGGCCTTCATGTACATGTTTGCCCGCACGCGGTCCGTCTGGCTGCTTCTGCCGCTGACCTTGGGCTCGGTTGCCCTGCTATCGATGGACGTCTTCCGGGGAGCGCTGGTCAGTCGAGTCGGCGAGACTTCAGCCGGTGATCCATCCCTGTGGGGGCGGTATCTTCTGTGGGTCTATGCGCTTCGCGTTCTGGCAGGTAACTGGCTGCTCGGGGTCGGCATGGAGAACTTCCGGCATGTTAAGCACTTGTACGGTTACCCTGCGCCAATGGCGACCGGACGGGTCTACAATACCCACAACCTCTTTCTTGAGTTCTTGGTGGATCTGGGCGTGGTCGGTCTCGGTGCCCTGGTCTACCTCATGGGCCGTTCGTTCCTGCAGCTTGATCGGCAGATCAGACGCGAACGCACGGACGGGAAGTGGCTTGCCGCAGGCCTGAACGCAGGGCTGATTGCTTTCGGTGTGGAAGGTCTGCTCGACTGCGTCATCTGGTCGCATGGCGCGTTCATGCTGCTGGGGCTGCTGATTGGACTGACGCTGGCGACGGCGCGCACTCGCCAGCAAATGGACCCGAGTCACGCGGCCCATCTGCCGGAGCTGCGGTCGGCTTGTTGACCATGCTGCCGCGCGATGTATACTCTGCCCGATGCCGTTGAGTCGGTCGCTGCGAGAGCCAAGCGTGGAAGCGGCCCCGGCGCCGTCGGCTGGAGGGCGGGCCAGGGATGGAACCCTGACGGTTGGGGTCGATGCGTCATCCTACGTCGCCACCAAGGCAGGGATCGCCCGCTACCTGGACGGCATGATCAGCGAGATGCTGCGTCAGGACCCGGCGGTGGAGTTCATCTTCTACGCGCCGCGGCCGGTCGAGATTGCGCTGCCGCCGGGCCGCTGGCGTCTGAGGACCGGCACCGGGTTGGAGGGTCGGTTCGTGAACCCGTGGGTCCAGACGCAGGTTCCGAGGTGGGCCCGGGAGGACGGACTGGACGTGTTCTGGGGGCAGAACAACATGCTCCCTCTGCGCCTCCGGCGGCCCTGCTTCCGGATTCTCACCGTCCATGACCTTGTCCCGTTCGTATGTCCCCGCACGCTCCGGTTCACGTCGGTCCTGACCCGTCGGTACTACTTGGCGCGGGCTTGTCGTGCGGCGGACGCGGTCGTCGCCGACTCCGATTCGACCGCCCGCGACATCGTCCGGTTACTGGGCGTTGCGCCCGACAAGGTCAAGAGAGTCTACTTCGGCGCAAGCGACCGGTTCTGTCCGCAACCGACCGCCCGGGCGAAGGACGTCGCCTCCGGGAAGTACGGACTACCCGAGACCTATCTGCTCTCGGTTGGTACGATCGAGCCCCGCAAGCACCACACGACGTTGCTGGCTGCACTCGCTCTGCTCCCACAGACACCGCTCCTGGTGATTGTCGGCGGCGTAGGGTGGAAGGCCGAGAGCGCGATGCGCGAGATCGCAGCGATGGAGCGGGCCGGACGGGTCCGGCACTTGGGGCGGGTTGATGACGTTGATCTTCCGGCGCTGTACGCAGCTGCCCGGCTGTTTGTGTTCCCATCGGTGTACGAGGGCTTCGGCCTGCCCGTTCTCGAGGCGATGGCCTGCGGGTGTCCGGTGCTGTGCAGTTGGTCGTCAAGCCTCCCGGAGGTGGGCGGCTCTGCCGCCCGCTACTTCAGGACCGGTGACAGCCGGGATCTGGCCCGGAGGCTGGAGGAGCTGCTTTTCGATGAGGAACAACTCGTGGCGATGGTCGCTGCCGGTCTGGCCCGGGCCCGGCAGTTCAGTTTCCGTCAGGCCGCTGAGGAAGTGCTCGGGATTATGAAGGCCGGCGCTCGACCGTCAGCACGGGGGCTGCCTCCTGTGGCAAAATCCCTGTGCTAGTCAGACCGTCCCTGAGCCTGGACTTCGGACGTGAATGCCGCCCCGCGGTGACGAGTACTCTTGGCTAGCTTGCGGCTGGGCGTTGATGTCAGCGTTTTCCGGGCGCCGCGGGCGGGCATCGCGCGGCACATAGTCGGCCTGTTGTCCGCCGTCCTTGAACAAACAAGCGACGTTGAGGTCGTGCTCTACTCGCCACGCACCGTGGAGGTACCGTTACCCCCGGGGCGATGGCAGCTGAGGGTCTCCCGTCCCGGCGAGGGTCGGGCTACGATGTACTGGCTGCAGCGATACGTTCCGGACATGCTGCGCGAGGACCGTATCGATGTGTTCTGGGGGCAGAACCACATGTTACCGGTTGGTCGTCTTGACGGGTGCCTCCGCCTGCTGACGATCCACGACCTTACCGCGGTTGTCATGCCGGGCACGATGCCGCTGCGTGCCAGAATCGCGGCACGACTTCATTTTGCGCGGGTCGCCCGCGTCGCTGACCGGGTGCTGGTGGATTCGGAGGCCTCCGCGCGCTTGGCACAGCTCTGCCTGCAGGTGCCAGCGACGAAGTTGCGCGTCCTCTACCAGGGCGTAGATCCGGCCTTCCGCGGACGGGCTGCAGCAAGCGACGGTCTCGATGTCCGGTGTAAGTACAGCATTCCGGATTCATACCTGTTGACGGTCGGCACGATCGAGCCCCGCAAGGAACATGGGACTCTGTTGAGGGCCCTCGAACTAGTGCCGACCCCATTGCTGGTCATCGTGGGCAGCCCAGGCTGGAAATGCCGCCCGATACTCAGACGCATCCGTCGTCTCGAGGCCGGTGGGCGCGCGCGCTGCCTCGGCCCGGTCTCGGATGGCGACCTCGTCGCGTTGTACCGCGGCGCCGCGCTGATGGTGTACCCTAGTGCCTACGAGGGTTTCGGACTGCCGATAGCAGAGGCAATGAGCTGTGGCTGTCCCGTGCTATGCAGTTGGACCTCGAGCCTGCCAGAGGTCGGGGGAGCGGCTGCTCGCTATTTCCGGGCGCGCGACCCGCAGGACTTGGCGGCGAGGCTGCATGCCCTGCTGGCGGATGCCGGGCAACTGGAGATGATGGCGCGCGCAGGCCGTGAGCGGGCTATGATGTTCGACTGCCGGCGAGCGGCACAGCAGTTCGTCGGCGAGGTCCGGCAACTGGCTGAATCCCGACGGAGTGCAGGACGGTACACGAGCGGCGGCACGCGGACGATACCCCGCGTTTCTTGACAGCTCGTGGCGTCATACCTATGCTGGATAAGCAGCACGTTGAACCTCATCTTCCATACTACTGGAAGCTGGCCGCATGCGAATCCTCGAGATAGTACAGAATGTCCCATACCCGCCGGTCGATGGGGGTCGAATCGCCGTCTACCGCGCGGCTCAGGCGCTGGCCCGCATCGGACACCAGGTGGGTTTCGTCTTTCCGGTGCAGGTCGGAGAAACGGTCGCACCCGAGTTCAGTCGGGAGTTCCCGGTCTGGGCCATGCCCGCGGACATGAAGATGCACTTCAGTGGGATGATCGTGAGTCTCCTCTCCCGCGTGCCGTACTCCTACCGTAAGAACCAGCCCCGGGGATTCATGGATCTAGTACGGCGGGCGGCGCAGGAGTTCCGACCCGACGTGATTCAGACTGACTTCCTGCACATGGCCCGCTACGGTCTCGCCATCGCACGCGAGCTGCGGCTGGGGGTGATCCTCAGAACCCAGAACGTGGACTCGACGATGATGGCGAGGTTCCGGGACAGTCAGGTCAATCCGTTCGCCCGGGCGTATGCCGCCATCCAGCATGCCCGTCTTCTGGCCTACGAAAGGGAATACTTGCCGCGCTTCGACCGACGAGTGGCGGTTACCTCTGTCGATGCGGCGATCCTGTCGCGACTTGGTGGAGGGGTGCCGGTCGACGTCATCGGAGTCGGTGTCGACGTGGCAGAAGGTTCGGCGCAGCCGGCGCCTGAGGAACCCGACTCCATTATCTCGGTCGCCCTCATGCGGTGGCTACCCAACGCGGTCGGCGTAAGGTGGTTCCTCGATGAAGTCGTGCCCCGCGTCTTGGTGCAGGTGCCGACCGTCGTCTGTCGTGTTGTGGGCAGCGACCCGCCTTCCGACATTGTTCGCCGGTCGGACGGCCGCCGGGTCGTGGTTACCGGTTTCGTGCCGGACATACGTCCGCTTGTGGAGCGCAGTTCGGTGTTTGTGGTGCCGACGCGGGTCGGGAGCGGTATCAGGGTCAAGATCCTCGAGGCTCTGGCACTAGGCAAGGCGGTTGTATCAACCTCGATGGGGTGCGAGGGGATTGACGGGCTCGTCAGCGGCGAGAACATACTGGTCGCGGACGAGCCTCAGGAGTTTGCTGATGCCGTTGTTAGTTTGCTGCGGGATCCAATACGGCGGCAGAAGCTTGGATGTGCCGGGAGACGGCTGGTTGCCAACCGCTACACGTGGGACAGCGTGGCCCAGGCATTCGCCGCCCTGTACGGCCAGGTGAGCGCCCGTGCGCGCTCACCGGTCGGCAGCTAGCATGACGAGTTTGATGATCCCGCTGTCTCGTACCGCCTGCGGTCGATATCAAGTGCTGCACGAGGCCATCGCCGCTCAACCGGTTCGTCGAGGCGGACGGAACGAGAATCTCCCAAAGCAAACCGTATGCGATATGGAGGACACTTGAGCAAGCTGAATGTCGCGCTGGTGCTGGCTTGGTTGTTGGCGCCGACGTTGACCCAGGCAGCGGTGACACCTGCTGACGCCAAGGTCATGGTGGACGCCCTGACTTGGGTCGACGGCAGCTACTACTCTTCCCGGGTGAGCGGTGTCGCCAGCCGGGCACAGAGCTTCGCCGTGACGACGGCGCTTCTCGGAATAACGGCGCAGGCGGGTTCCGTTGCCGCGCTGCGGATGCAGGTGGATGTAGCCCGCCTGTTCACGCCCGTCGCCCGCGAGTTGTACGTGGACCTGCACTGGTTCAATGGACTCGGCGTGCGGGCTGGTCAGTTGACACCGCCCCTTGGGTACGAGGCACTCACGCCGTTGCAGCAGCTTAGGCTTCTGGACTACTCATCGGTCCGGCGCTGGCTGAAACCTCGGTCCGTCCAGGACGTGGGCGTTATGCTCTCCTGTGATCGAGAATGGTTCGCGGTCGCTGCCGCGTGTCTGAACGGCAGCGGCGTTGGCCAGGGAGTGTTGGACAACAACGTGTGGAAGGACTTCTGCGGACGGGTCGTGTTCAAGCCCGGTCTGCTTCCCGGCAGCGGGCTGGCTTGTCGCGGCTACTACGGCAGGACGGGTGACGCGGGGGAAACCTTTGCGAACCTCGCCGGGGAGGCATGGTTCGAAGGTGCCAGAGTCCGGCTGGCGGCGGAGGTGCAGCATGCGGTCATCGGTCGGTACGTGCGCAACGGAGCATACATTCAGTGTTCGTGCGTCCTGCTGCCGTGGTTGGAGCCCGCGGGTCGCATTGACGCCGAACTACAGGTTGATGACAGGTACGACGTTGCGCTGGTCGTGGGCGGCAATGTCAATATCCCCGGCGAGCGGCTGAAACTCATCCTCGGCTACCGGCATGCCTACTGGGCAACGAACTCGATTCCGGGCGGCGTGTCCTCCAGCGGTGTTGGAGTGAGACTGCAGGTAGTGCTCTGAGAAGCTGCTTGTCCGGCGTGTCCGCCACCCGCAGCCGTGTTCACTGTGTGCCCGCGACGAAGTGGCCAGCTACAGAACGCCACCGCGCATTCCGCTCGGATGCTCACGGGCATGCCGGTCGCGAGCCGTGCCGTTCCCCGGCACCGGTGTTGCCGGTCCGGTGTCCAGGCGTAGCGTAGCCATGCCGGCAATCGTGGACATCATTTTCTTCTGGATTCCGATGGGGATCGTGTGCTATCACTGGGTCGGGTTCCCTGTGCTACTCCTGGCGGCAGCAAGGTTGTTCAAACGGGACAACCCCGCGCCGCCGTCCGGCGACCTGCCGTCTATCACCATTGCCATCGCCGCCTGGAACGAGGAACTTAACATCTCCGCCAAGCTTCAGAACTGCCTGGAATTGGACTACCCTCCGGACAAGGTCGAGATCCTGGTCGGGACTGATGCCGTGACCGACCGGACTGACGAGATCGTGGGAAGCTTCGCGGACAGAGGGGTAGTACTGCATTCTGTCAACGAGCGGTTGGGCAAATCGGCCGTACTGAACATGCTGATCCGCGCCGCGCGCAACGACGTCGTGTTGTTCACGGACGCCGACGTGCTGCTGTCGCGGGAATCGGTGCGCGCCGGCGCGGCGAGGTTTCGCGACGAGGGTGTTGGGGTCGTGCTGTTCCGCTACCTGCGGACAAGCAAGGATGGCCACGCGGCTGAGGGCCTCTGGGATCGGTACGAGAACTGGATCAAGGGCCTCGAAGGCGAACTCGGGGCATCGGTCGGGGCCTACGGCTGGGCGATGATGGTTCGCCGCCGGCTGTGTCGGCCGATTCCACCCGAGACGATTCTTGACGACTTCGTGCTGGGCACACGTCCCCTCAGGGAAGGGTACGCCGCCGTCTACGAACCCCGTGCGGTATCCATGACCAGAGTTGAGAGTGCCAGCGTGGAGTTCGTGCGGAAGGCGAGAAACAGCCGCGGCAGCCTCCAGATACTGCTGAGAATGCCGGGGCTGCTGCTGCCGACACAGGGCGTCAGGGCATGGATCATGCTGTCGCACAAGTTCCTGCGAATGCTGGTGCCCTTCATGCTGCTGTCGATTCTACTGCTCTGCATCGCACGCTCAGCGGTCGCGGTCTTCGCCGTCCTGTCTGTCGTGCAGGCGCTGTTCATAGTGACGACACCACTAGTGTTGGTGGTTCGAGCCCGCTGGCGCAGGCTGTTGGTGGTGCAGTATTTCCTCTGGGCCAATCTGGCGCTGCTGGTTGGCTATGGGCAGTACTTCTTCGGCCGCCGGCTGAAGTACAACTGGCTGAGGACCGAGCGTGGATGAGCACGGTCGCTACGCGTCCGTGACCCGGCGCTGACGGAGCAACTCGACGAGCTTGCACTCAACAGCGCGGATGTTGGCCTCGATGTCGTAGAAGTGCAGCGCGGCTGCGCGGCCCTGCCGTGACAGCCGTTCGTGCAGTTCGGTGTCGGAGAGGACCGCGAGCAGCGCCCGGGCCAGCGACGCCGAGTCCCCTTCAGGTACGACCAGTCCCGTGACGCCCTTGTCTATGAACTCCGGGATCGCTCCGGAATCGGTGGTCACGACCGGCGTCCCGCAGGCGATGCACTGGATGTTTACCATGCCTACCTGCTCCATCCACCGGGCCGTGGTCAGGGACGGCGCGGCCACGACCCGGGCTGCACGAATGTAGCGGGGCAGGTTGCAGTTCGGAATGACCCCCAGCAGGGATACCACCGAATGCAGCGAGTGCCGGGCCGTGAAGTCGCGAACCAGCGGTACGCCAGGGCCATCGCCGATCAGGACGAGGCGTGCCGTCGGCACCTGACGACGTACCGCGGTGAATGCATCCAGGAGAACGGCGATGCCCTTCTCCGGGACGATGCGCCCGATAAAGAGGATGGTACTGTCCCCCAGGGATGGTTCAGTTCCGTCGCGCTCAGGACTGAAGCGATTGACGTCGACGCCCCACGTACCGTACATTCGCCTGACGATCTTGTGCTCGGGGATACCCAAGTCGTGTAGGTTCTGGGCCGCACCTTTGTTCAGCGCAAAGATGCAACTGGCCCGCTGAGCGTAAACCCGGCAGAACCACTTGAGCAGCGGCGTCACCAGCCATCCCAGCGGTAGACCCAGTCTGAAGTTCCTGAACTTGACCTCTGGCGCGATGTTCTCGAACATCGGGAAGTAGTACGGAACCCGGAGCAATCCGGCGGCAAGGAGTGCGACAGCGGACAGCAGCAGGCCAGTCAGTACATAGTAGGGTTCCGAGCCCTGGATAAGAGACGGTCTGACCGCCAAGGTCTTCAGCAGCGCATCAACCGGCCCCCTGAAGCGAACCGAACGCACCGAGTCACTGGCTCCAGCGGTATCACCGGTCCGGCTACCGTACAGGTGCCAGACCTGGAACTGCTTGAAGCGGTCGAGTGGCTCCTCCAGGTCTGCCCTGGTGGCAGGACTCAGTATCAGCAGACGCTGCGCACCGCTGCTCGGCCGCGCGACGTGTTTGCGGGGAGCGCTGGTACCGAAAACCTTGGAGCCGGCAGTGCCCAGTTCTGCCCCCGATGGGGCGGTGGTGGTCTGTTCTCTCAAGATGAAAGCAGCGCCTGAATGGAGACGAGCTCCTTCTTGATCCAGAGGAGTGTGGTCCGGCGGTCTTTGGCAGCCGGGGCGGCACTGGACATGCCGGCCAGACGGCGACGGGCGCCTTTGACCGTCAGTCTCTCAGTATGGACCAGGTGTTTGATGAGGCGGAGTTTCTCAATCTGCTCGGCCGAGTAGATGCGCCGGCCGGCCGAGTTGCGCCGGGGCTTGATTTCAAACTGGCGTTCCCAGTAACGGAGAATGTGGGGCTTGACCCCGAGCATTCGGCAGGTCTGAACTACGGAGTAGTACTTGCTTCCGGCCATCACCAGACCTCGGGTCTGGGCCTGCGGCGCAGCAGGCGTTCAAGACTCTCGCGCGGCTCCGCACCTTCGTAGAGCACCCGGCAGAGTTCGTCGGTAATCGGCAGTTCGACGCGCTGGCGTGCGGCCAGGGCGCGGGCAGTCCGGGTCGAGCCGACACCTTCAGCCACGCCGTTGAGCCTGGCCTGGGCGGTTTCGAGCTTCTCGCCCTGGCCGAGCATGACACCCAAGGCGTGGTTGCGCGAGTGTTCGGAAAAGGCGGTAACGATAAGGTCGCCCATGCCGGCCAGCCCGGCAAAGGTCAAGGGATTGGCATTGAACGCCAGGCCAAGACGAATCGTCTCAGCCAGCCCGCGCGTGAGCAGGGCCGACTTGGCATTGATGCCCAGGCCCATGCCGTCGATGATGCCCGCGGCCAGAGCGATGACGTTCTTCATTGCCGCGGCCAGCTCGACCCCGACAACGTCCGGATGAGAGTAGACGCGCAGGCTGTTGCCGCTGAAGGTATCCCGGACCAGCACGGTGGCCGGCTCGTGGTCGGACGCGGCAACGAGTGAGGTCGGGTCGCCGGCCGCGAAGTCGTACGGAATGCCCGGGCCGGCAAGGACGACAATCGGCTGAGCAGGAAACCTGGCCTTGAGCACCGCGGACATGCGCTTGTGCGTGTTCGGGTCAATGCCTTTGGTGACGGTCACGATTGTCGTTGAGCCGGCAATGATGCTGCGCAGACCGGTGGCCACGGCATCGAGCGCATCCGACGGCAGGGCGAAAACAGCCAGCCCGGCATCGGCAAACACCTGGGCCGGGTCACCCGATACCATAACCGGCTCGGGCAGCACAAAGGTGTCGGGCAGGTCAGGATGCCGGCGCGTGCGCCTGAGCCGCTCCAGGTTTGCCGCCTTCCCTTCCCACAACGACACGGCGCAGCCCTGCTGGTGCAGATGACCGGCAAGAGCCAGGGCCCAGCGCCCGGCTCCGACAAAAGCAACCTTGACGCTCATGTCTTGCGGAAGAGCCGGTTCCAGAGCCCAAGCCGCGGCTCGGTGCGGGCGGCCAGACGGCGGATATTGTCAACGTGGCGCAGGATGATGACGACCGAGACGGTCAGGGCAAAGACGAGCAGCGGGACGTGCCCGGCGTAGAGCACCGCGGTCAGGAAGGGCAGAGTCGCGGCAAAGGCAAGGGACGACACCGAGATGAAACCGGTCAGGAGCAAAAGGACAAAGTACAGACCGAGGTCAGGCCAGAAGCTTCTCGGGCAGAGCAGGGCCGCGACTCCGAACGTGGTCGCCACACCCTTGCCGCCCTTGAAGCCGAGCCAGGGAGTGAACACGTGTCCGAGCACTGCACCAAGCCCGGCCGCAACCGGCTCAAGCCCGAGCCGGGACGCGACCAGGACCGGCGCGATGCCTTTGGCAATGTCCAGCACGAGAACCGGCAAGGCCCATTTCCAGCCGACCGTGCGCTGGACATTGGTGAAGCCGATGTTACCGGAGCCGCGTTGTCTGATATCGGTGCCGGCCAGACGGCCGGCCAGAAGGCCGAACGGGATAGACCCGGAAAGAGCACCAAGCAGGAACGATAGACCGAGAGCCGGCAGCGGTAAGTTCATCAGCGGTCCGGGGCAAATGAGGCAGACTGCACGACTCCAAGATAGTGTCCGGATGCAGCATGTCAAGAACGGATGGCAGCCCGGTTTGACTCGGGCCGGCCATCGGCTATCATGTGTCAATGCTAACTGGAGGTTCGTCGATGTCTAGACTGCTATTATGTGCGCTGCTTGTGCTTGGGTCTGCCCTGGGCCAGAACCTGCTCGTCAACGGTGACTTTGAGCAGGACCTTTCGGTCGGCTGGACCCAGAACCCGGTCGGGGCCGGAACCCACACTTTTGACCGGGGAACCGGCTATCACCCGGACCCGGACTATGAGGCATACCTGCAGCAGTATCTCGGGGCCGGCTCGACCGCGCTCGACCAGATGGTCAGCGTCACGAACCTCAACCTCGACTTCTCATTCTGGGCCAAAATGAACCTCGGGGCCGGCTCCTCGACCTGCTGGCCGGTCTCGGCGGTGATTCTCGGCTACTACGACCGTGACAACGCCTTTCAGGGCGACACCAGATTCTACTACCCCAGCCCGTACTGCAACTGGGTTTCCACCGGCACGAGCCATCTGATTCAGGTGCCCAACACCGAATGGAACCGGTTCCAGATAAACGTCTACGACGAACTGACCCAGAACCTGCCCGACGTTCCGATTCGCTTTGTCCAGAAGCTCAAGGTGTCGGTTTACGCCGGCACCTCAGGCGGCTGAGGGTCGCCGTGGGCGGAGGTCTCCGCCGACGACATCACCCTTGTGCCGGTCAGTGGCATCAGCGAAGCTCGGCCAGCCCGTGCCGTGCCGACGGTACGATGCCTGCCCAACCCGGCTGACCGCAGGACAGCAATCAGCCTTGACGGCGCATCCGGCCCCATGACCATGACCGTGCGGGACGCGACCGGCCGCGCGGTCGAGACGATTGAGGCTCAGGGTTCGTCCTTGAACATCAACACTGCCGGCTACCAGCCTGGAGTCTACTACTGCACGGTTCGGACCCCGGAGCAGACCGAGACCGTGCGTCTGCGCGTGGTCCACTAGCCCGGCAGCTTCAGTGTCGAGAGCCGGCCCGACTCGGGCCGGCTCTCCTGATTCCGGCACTCAACCACCAAGCGCACCAAGAACACAAAGGCCGGGCTTGGAGCCGACACAAGGTCAGCCACAGAGCCCGGTGTGACCTGCGCCCGGTCAAAGGTGGACGCGAGAAGCCAGAACGCAGAAGTCCGGAAGCTCTCACTGCTGGCCGCGTCCGTTCCTTTCTGCCCACGGTGGTTCAACCTCGGACTCAGAGTCTCGCCATGCGCTTGACACCGGAGAGGAACCGGCTATCCTGAGCCAATGGAACACCAGCCCCTGCACTACATCGAGACTTCGGTCTTCGGCTTCTACTTCGACGAGGAGCCACGGAACGCCGTCCGACGGGAAGCAGGCAGGCGATGTTCCGACAGCTATCGATGGGCCTGCTGAACGCTGCGGTCTCGCCGCTGGCTGAGGAGGAGCTCGGCCAGACCGCCGAACCCGTGCGGTCAAGACTGCTCGCACTGCTCGACCAACTGGACGTACTCGACGCGGATGAGGCGGAGGTGACCCGGCTGGCCGAGTTGTACGTTCGAGACGGAGTCATCCCTCCGGTCGAGGTACTGGATGCCCGGCACGCCGCTTTCGCAACTGTCGGCCGCGCCGACGTCATCGTCTCTCTGAACCTAAGGCATCTGGCGAACGAGTGGGCCGAGCGCAGGCTCAATGCGGTCAACCTGCGCGAGGGGTATCAGTTTGTGAATATCAGGACGCCTGAACAGGTGGTGCTCTATGAAGATTGATGGTCTGGACTGGATGGAGTGGCTGCACAAGGTCCGGCGCGAGGCCGAGGAGAAGCGGATTCGGGATGGGCTGAGCGTGGACGAGTGGCTGCGGCAGCTCCGGACGCGCGCCGCCGAGTCGCGGGCCCGGCGGCGCAGCAGCGAGCTTCCACCGGTCGTCCGCGACAAATCCCAGCCCGACAACTGAGCCGGGCCGCGCGGCAGACGACCCGAGGTCCCGGGGCCGGGTGCCGCCAGCTTGACAGGCAGACCGGCAAGGGTAGACTGGCAGGATATGGGTGACCTCATAGGCTCCGGTTCTGTCCTGTTTGAGCGCATTGTCGCTGCCGTACTGGCCGTCGTCGGCATAATGGTCTGTACTGCTTCACGCGAAATGAGACAAAACGGGCATCGGATTTAGGGAGTCCTCTGCCTGTTTTGCGGCCCGTTTCCACCGGTCCTGTGACGCGCGGTTGAAGGCCAGGTTAGTCTGCCGGCGGTGTTCCCGGGCCGCCGCCATGCGCCGAGCCCGTGCCACCAGCAGAGCCTCTGGGTCACCACGATAGTAGTCGATCGGCCGCAGATACTGAAGCGCACTGTGCCGCCGCTCGCAGTTATAGTACTCAACCGCCCGGCCGATTTCAATCCGCGCCAGTCCGACCTCGTCGAACTCGTCACCAGCCAGCTCTTTGCAGGTCCGGATGCCACGCTCGACAATCCCGTTCTCCTGAGGGCAGTTGGGATGTATCCGATCGTGCCTGATGCCATGCCCGGCCAGGTAGCTCTTGAAGTCACGGCTGATGAAGGCCGGCCCGTTGTCCGTCTGGATCGATGGCTGCCGCTTGCGTCCCGGCACCATCAGCGCACGCTCAATCGCCGCGGTCGTGGCCGACTCGTCCATCCGCCAGCACAGCTCCCAGTGAACCACGTACCGCGAGTACTCGTCCATCAGGTAGAAAAGATACCACCAGCGCCTGACGATCGTCAGATAGGTCCAGTCCAACAGCCAGCGCTCGTCCGGCAGTCGCGCCCGCCTACGGTCAGACCCGCTTGTCACCGCCGCCCGCTCCGCCCGCCCGCCAGGAACTAACCCCTTCTCGCTCAACACCCTATAGACTGTCGCGGGTGATGCGCACACGATAGCGGCATCAGCCAGCTCATAGGCCAGTGCCCGATGACGTGAGTCCGGAAAGGCCAAAGCATAGTCCAGGACCAGCATCCGCTCTTCAGGCAGCAGTTCCCGGACACTGCGGCGCACCAGTTGCGCGTCGTCTCGGATGCCGACCTCAACCGCCTGTCGGGCGCGCAGGCGATAGAAGCGTGCCGGCGTGATGCCCAGCCTGGCCAGAATAGTGCGGACCGGCCAGCCGCTGCGCTGCCGGGTCGCTTCGACCCAGGCGGCAACCTGGTTGAAGTTCTCGCTCAAAGCTCGGGGATGGTCACTCAATGCCAGCGCCCCCTTTTTAGGTCCAGGTTCTCCTGGGTCAACTCGGCGATCACCGCGTTCTTACGGCGTAACTGCTCTTCCAGTGCTGCGACCTGACACTGGCCTGTCCCGCCGTTGCCATGTGCGAACACAGCGCCGGCATGCTTGAACAGCATGGCCCGCCATCGGTAGTACATACTGACCCTCAACCCACGGCGGCGGCAGACCTCGGCAACGTTGCCGGTCGTCGCGCCCTCCAGCAGTATTTCCAGCTTCTCCTGCGGACTGAACGCCCGTCTTGCAGCTCTTGGTTCTTGGTCCATTATCGCCTTTCTACGCTATCATAACCCTCCCCAAATCAGAAGCCAATTCTGTCTCACTTTCTGTGAAACATTTCACTTCACACTTTCCGGCGTCGAGGCCGCATCGAAAATCCTCTTGAGCACCGTACCCGGCGTCTCGTACAAATGGTACGTCTCGCATGCCCACAACCTGTTTGGGACGCCCGAGTTCGAACCGTGGATTAACGAGCCGTGCAACATAATCGCGGAACACCCAGGGTACATACCCGTGGGTGTCACTACTCGTTTCACCGTGGTCGTTCGGACAGTAGCCGGGGACGGGCTGCCAGAGGTGCGCGTCTGCCTTCACAAGGACGGCGACGTCTACGCCGTCGGCTGGACTGGTGCTGGCGGAACGGTCACTTTCCTGGTGACCCCCGCCACTGAGGGCATACTGGAAGTCACCTGCTACAAGCCGAGGCCGAGCGTCGACGACTACATGGGTGTTTGCTACGACCAGTATCTACCTAGGCAAACGACCTGCCGTGTCGGGATTGAGGCGCTTCGCGGTTCTGCGGGAGAGGTCACTTCGCTGCCCCGCACGGTGTCACTTGCTGCAAAGAAGATTGCCCGTCGCGGTGGCGGGACCGCCATCCGGTACGGCCTGCCGGAGAACGGCAATGTCTGTCTGGAGCTGTGGGACGTCTCGGGCCGTCATGTAGGAACCTTGGTCAACAGGTACAAAACGGCGGGCTATCACGCTGTTGACGCTGACCAACTGAGCGCAGCCCTGTCCGCCGGCTCCTACTATGTCGTTCTGCTAGTTGGAGGTGAGAGAAGAACAACCAAGCTCACCTTGGTCGAGTAGGATGTCGTCCTCAGTGCGACGAGCTTTCTCAAGTCATTCGAGCGCGGTCGTGTTCTGCACGGCCGCGTTCGCCTCTCTCGTCCTTGGCCAGAACTGGGCCGTTGAGACCGTTGATAGTAGCAACTGGATAGAGGAGTGTCGAGTACTGGCACTCGGGGAACGAGGAACACACCTCGCATACGCCTGCGAACTTGCAGGTCATCACGGCAGCCTGCTGCGTCACGCCTTTCGCCTTGACTCCACTTGGAGATTCTGCATCGTGGACAGTGCCACGTATTCGGGACCCTACCCATCCGCAATTCGGAGTGACGCTGCAAGCCGGCCGAGTCTTGCCTACACCAAGCATTTCGGCGTGCAGCAGGATAGTTGGCAGCTTCACCACGCATATTACGCCGGCTCAAGTTGGACGACGACCTGTGTTGACAGCGGCCCTTGGTTCAGCCGCGTGATATCCAGCCGGAGACCGAGCTACCGCGTGAGTTCCAGCGGTGCCTGCATCGTGGCCTACGCTCGCGTGAACAGCGAGTCAACTTACGAGATTCGCGTTGCCGAGCGAGTCGGCGACACTTGGACGAAGGAGACCATCTGGTCCAGGACTGAACACGGCGCTTGGTTCTACGTGCCGACGCCTGTGCTGGCGGCCGGGCCAGCCAACCGTGTTTCCATTTGGCTCGGCGTACCCGATGAAGGGCCGACCGACACAGGTCTGCTTCTCTTGGCTTCCAGAGTGGCCGGCACCTGGCAGTGGGACACCGTGGGCAGGCTGTGGATGTCGGGCTACGAGCCGTACGCCGCCGAGATTGGCCCGGACGGTCGCGACCATCTGGCGTACACATCGGACTGGGGACTTTACTACCGAGTCGGCGTCCCGGATAGCTGGACGGTGGAACTGGTTCGTGGCCCGTTTGGACGAGGAGAGGAAGCCGCGGACCTGGCATTCGTCGGAGGTGTTCCCCACATTGCCGCTAGTTCGACCATGGACCCACTCTACAACTCATACCGCACCCCGCCCGGCTGGACTCATGAGACGATTCCATCGCCGGGAGGGATAGGCCCATCGTTTTCTCAGGACCCGGCCGGGACTCTGTATGTGTGCTTTGTCGATGACCTTCGCTATCTGCGACTTGCGCGCCGAACAGTTGCCCCTGGAATCATAGAAGAGAGTCAGGGCCCATCACGCGGATGTCAGCTCACCGTTTCGCCGAGCGTGGCTGACCGGCGAGCTACCGTCAGGTATAGCCTTCCGGGTGAGTCTGACGTGGCTCTCTGTGCGTACGACGCAGCCGGCAGATACGTGGCGACCCTCTTTCGAGGCAGGCAGTCGCCGGGTCTGCACGCGCTAACTTGGGACGCCGGAAGCGACTCGCCGACAGCGCTTCCAGCCGGGACCTACTTCTGCCGGCTCGACGCCGGCAGGTGCACGGCCTTCGCGAGGGTAGTGAAGGTAGAGTAGCCAGCAGCAGAAGACCCTACTGAGTCTCGGGACCCGCCCAATGGCCCGAGTTGCCAGGGGCGGCTTGATTCCGCCCGGCGTCGGTCTATACTCTGCCGTCTCCCATGACAGATGACGTAATCAGGATTCGTGGCGCACGCGAGCATAATCTCAAGAACATCGACGTAGTAATCCCGCGCAACAAGCTCGTGGTCATCACCGGGATTTCCGGCTCGGGTAAGTCGTCCCTGGCGTTTGATACCATCTATGCCGAGGGCCAGCGCCGCTACATCGAGTCGCTTTCTGCCTATGCGCGGCAGTTCCTCGGGATGCTTGAGAAGCCGGATTGCGATTCTATCTCCGGGCTTTCGCCCGCGATTGCCATCGAGCAGCGGACCTCGGCCCGGAACCCGCGCTCGACCGTGGGCACGGTCACGGAAATCTACGACTACCTGAGGCTGCTGTTTGCCCGGGTGGGCAAGCCGTACTGCCCGAAATGCGCAAAGCCGATTTCGTCCCAGGCCACGGACCAGATTGTCGACGCGCTGCTGGCCGAACCCGAGGGCATGAGCCTTGTCGTGCTTGCGCCCCTGGTGCGGGACCGCAAGGGCGAGTACAAGGAGCTTCTGTCTCAGGCGAAGCGGAGAGGTTTCATCCGCGTGCGCGTGGACCGCGAGCTGTACGAAATCGAGGCAGTGCCGAGCCTGGAGAAGTACAAGAAGCATACGATTGAGCTGGTGGTGGACCGGCTTACGGTCAAGCCTGAGGTGAGGAAGCGGCTGGCCGATTCGGTGGAGCTGGCGCTCAAAGAGGGAAATGGGCTTTGTGTGGTCGCGGTACAGAATGCCGAAGGCAGAAGCGAGAAGCGAGAAGCGAGAAGCGAGAATGAGGGGGCTGACCGGGTGTTTTCTGCGGCACTGGCGTGTCCGGATTGCGGGTTCAGCTTTGAGGAAATCACGCCCCGGCTGTTTTCGTTCAACTCGCCGCACGGCGCATGTCCGAAGTGCCATGGTCTGGGCACAATGATGGAGATTGACCCGGACCGGCTGATTTCCGACCCGAACCTGTCGCTCCTGGACGGCGCTCTGAAGCCGTGGGGCGACCTCTCTGAGCGGGGCGAGTGGTTTCTCGCCAAGCTGCAGTCTCTTGCCCGGCGGTACAAGTTCAAGCTGACCACGCCGTGGAAAGACCTGCCCGCGTCGGCCCGGCGCATCATTCTCCAGGGCTCGGATGAGGAGTTCCACTATAAGGTGGCGAACGACAAGTGGGAGTGGGAATGGGACGGGAAGTATGAGGGCGCAGTGCCGTATCTGGAGCGGATCCACAAGCAGACCGAGTCCGAAGGGAGGCGCGAGTGGGTCGAGCGGTTCATGTCAGTGCTGCCGTGTCCGGCGTGCCAGGGCAGGCGGCTGAAGCCGGAGGCCCTGGCCGTGCGCATCGGCGAGCTGAACATCGCGGACATGACGCGGATGTCAATCAAGGCCGCGAACCGGTACTTTTCCGAGGAACTCGCGCTCTCGCCGCGCGACGAGCAGATTGCCCGCGACGTTGTCAAGGAGCTGAAGCGCAGGCTGGGGTTTCTGGTCTCGGTCGGACTGGACTACTTGACCATCGACCGTACGGCCGAGACCCTGGGCGGCGGCGAGGCGCAGCGGGTGCGGCTGGCGACCCAGATTGGGTCCGGGCTGGTGGGCGTGGTCTACATCCTGGACGAGCCCTCAATCGGCCTGCACCAGCGCGACAACCGGAGACTGCTATCGACCCTCACGGGCCTGCGCGATTTGGGCAACACCGTGCTGGTGGTCGAGCACGATGAGGAGACGATTCTTGAGGCGGACCATGTCATCGATTTAGGCCCGGGTGCAGGCGAACAGGGCGGCAGAATCGTGGCCCAGGGTACGCCCGATGAGATTCGACGCGACGCCAACTCGCTGACCGGCGCGTATCTGTCGGGCAAGCGCAGGATTGAGCTGCCGGCGCAGCGGCGGAGCGCCGACTCAGGCTGGCTGACCGTAATCGGCTGTCGTGAGAACAACCTGAAGAATGTGGACATTGCCATACCCTTGGGCCGGTTCGTGTGCATCACCGGCGTGTCCGGCTCAGGCAAGAGTACGTTCATGTCCGATATCCTGTACCGGGCCCTGGCCCGCCATTTCTACGGCTCAAGCGAGAAGCCGGGCGCATACGACCGGATTACCGGCATCGAGCGGGTCGACAAGGTCGTGAACATCGACCAGTCGCCGATTGGCCGGACCCCGCGCTCCAACCCGGCGACCTATACCAATGCGTTCACGCCCATCCGCGAGCTTTTTGCCCGGACCAAGGACGCGCGCATGCGCGGGTACAAGCCGGGCCGGTTCTCGTTCAACGTGCGGGGCGGCAGGTGCGAGGCGTGCGCGGGCGACGGCATCATCAAGGTCGAGATGCACTTCCTGCCTGACGTCTATGTCACCTGCGAGGTCTGCAAGGGCCGGCGCTACAATCGCGAAACTTTGGACGTCAAGTACAAGATGAAGAACATCGCCGAGGTGCTCGACATGAGCGTGGACCAGTCGGTCGAGTTCTTCGCCAACGTGCCGGTGATTGAGCGCAAGGTGAAGCTGCTGAAGGATGTGGGGCTGGGCTATATCAAGCTCGGTCAGCCCGCGCCGACGCTCTCGGGCGGCGAGGCCCAGCGCATCAAGCTCGCGCGCGAGCTATCGAAGATTGCCACGGGTCGCACGCTCTACCTGCTCGACGAGCCGACTACAGGCCTGCACTTTGAGGACGTGCGGCTGCTTCTCGGGATGCTTGACCGGCTGGTCGAGCGGGGCAACACAGTGGTAGTTATCGAGCACAACCTTGAGGTCATCAAGTGTGCGGACTGGATTGTCGACTTAGGGCCGGAAGGCGGGGACGAAGGCGGCCGCATCATTGCCCAGGGCTTACCTGAACAGGTCGCAGCCACCGCGGGCAGCCACACCGGCCGCTACCTGAAACCGCTGCTCAGGAAACCCTGAAGGGGACGCTACCTATTTACTTGACGCCTGTCAGCCTCGTCGTATGATAGCCCGTGGCCAGAATCGCCCGGCTGGTCGTGCCCGGTGTTGCGCACCATGTAACCCAGCGCGGTAACCGACGAACTGAGATATTCTATTCCGACAACGACCGCAGACGGTTCCTCAGCCTGCTGCACGCCTACGCGCAGGACTGCGGGCTGGAGCTTCTGGCCTACTGCCTCATGGACAATCATCTCCATCTGGTCGTGGTGCCCGAGCACGAGAGCTCGCTTGCCCGGGTGCTGAAACCGGTGAACCTGCGTTACGCCCAGCATGTGAACAAGACTCAGGGCTGGAGCGGACGGCTGTGGCAGGAGCGGTTCTTCTCGTGCCCGATGGACCCGGTGCACACCCTGCTGGCGGTGCGGTACGTCGAGCAGAACCCGGTGCGGGCCGGAATGGTGCGCGCTGCTCAGGACTACCTGTGGAGCAGCGCCGCAGGCCACACCGGCGTGCGGCATGACCCGCTGCTCTCAGACAGGCGCGGTCTGCTGTCATCCATCGAGGACTGGGCCGAGTGGCTGAAGACAGAGGACGACAGCGAGGAACTGGAGCGTCTGCGCATGCGCACGCGCACCGGGCGGCCGATGGGCAGCGCGAGCTTCGTTGACGAACTGGAGCGGCAGGCGGGGCGACGCCTGCGCGCGCTGCCGCGCGGCAGAGCGAGGCGGGGAAATGGGTAGCGTCCCCATTATGCTCGCGGGGTGGCTCGGGCTCGGACTTTCGCCGTTGACAGTGCCGGCCGGGCTGCGCTTGATTCCGGAACTGGAGGCTGAGTTTGGGCGGTTCGATGCCGAGGCGTCGGTGAACGCCTTTGCCTCGGCAATGGCGCATTCAGTGGACAGCATCAGCACGCACGTCAAGGTGAGGCCGTACCGGTTCTGGGTGCGGTACTCGACCGCAAGGTTTGAGGCGCGGGCAGGCTTGCAGAAAATCAATTTCGGCTCGGCCACGTTGCTGCGGCCTTTGATGTGGTTTGACCGACTGGACCCGCGCGACCCCTTGGGTCTGACCGATGGCGTGTATGGCCTGCTCGGCCGCTACTATTTCCAGAACAACGCGAACCTTTGGGCATGGGGATTGGTCGGCAACTCCGAACCCAAGGGCTGGGAGTATATCGGCTCTGAGCGCTGGAGGCCTGAGTTCGGCGGCCGGGCGCAGTTACCCGTGCCGCGTGGCGAACTCGCGGCGAGCTATCACCACCGCCGAACGCAGGATACCGCAATCAGCCCTTTCCCGGTGCAGGTGCAGATGGACGAAGACCGGCTGGGAATTGATGGGAAATGGGACGTCGGCGTGGGCCTGTGGCTCGAAGGAACAACCATGAGGCAAGCTGTTCACAGGTTCGCAGACACGGACTGGTGGCAGTGGTCGGCGACTGTTGGCCTGGACTACACCTTCGGCGTCGGCAACGGGCTGGCAGTGGTGGCCGAGCACATGGTTGTCGGCAGTTTTACCGAGGGGGTGGAGTCGGATGAAGGCCGGCAGTTCTCGGCACTGATGGTCAGCTATCCGCTCGGGCTTCTGGACAACCTGCGCGGTATCGTGATGTACGACTGGAGCAACAAGGACGTCTACAGCCATGTCGGCTGGCAGCGGACGCTGGACCGATGGATGTTCTACTTCTCCGCGTTCTGGGGTCCAGGCGGAGACACGATGCAGAATCGCGTTTCCAATTCGAGCCAGGGCAGGGGCGTGCAGGTGATGGTGGGGTACAACCATTAAGAAGGACGAAGGCAGAATGCAGAAGGCAGAAGCCCGAGTGCAGAAGGCAGAAGAGGAATCGGAGGCAGTGATGAATGACGGCGTGGTGATTAGCACCGAGAATCTGGTGCGGAAGTATCCGATGGGCCGGACCGAGCTTGTGGCCCTGAAAGGCATCAGCCTGACGTTCCACAAGGGCGAGTTTGCCGGGCTGGTCGGGCCGTCGGGTTCGGGCAAGACCACCTTGCTCAACATCATCGGCACGCTCGACACGCCGAGCTCGGGCAGCGCGACCGTGCTGGGTCATCGGGTGGAGACCTTGTCCGCACGCGAGGCTGCGGCCCTGCGCTCGCGCCAGATTGGCTTCATATTCCAGACGTTCAATCTGCTGCCAGTGTACACGGCCTATGAGAACGTCGAGTTTCCTCTGCTGCTGTTGGGCATGAGCCCGGCTGAGCGGCGCAAGGCAGTGATGGCCGCGCTGGAATGGGTCGGTCTGGCCGACCGGGCCAGGTCGAAACCGACCCAGCTTTCCGGGGGCGAGAGTCAGCGCGTCGCGATTGCCCGGGCCGTGGTCAAGCGGCCTTCTATTGTCCTTGCCGACGAGCCGACCGCGAACCTTGATGCCGAGAACTCGCACAAGATACTCGCGACCATGGTCGAGCTGAACCGCGATTTGGGCACGACCTTTGTCTTCTCGACCCACGACGAGAAGGTCATCGGCTACCTGAGGCGCAAGATATCGCTCATTGACGGCGCGGTGGTCGATGACCGGACCCAGACCAATCAGCCGAGTCAGACGGGTCTGATATCATGATTGTCCTCAGGCTCGCGATTCGGAATCTGCGCGGGGCGGGCATCAGGACGTTTCTCAACGCCCTGGCCCTGTCGTTCGCGTTCGTCGCCATCATCTTCGGCCAGGGCATGCTGCGCGGCGTGAACAAGCAGGCCGAGGATTCGTCAATCGCATTCGAAGTCGGCGGCGGCCAGTACTGGGCCCAGGGCTACGACCCGTTTGACCCGCTGACCCTGGCCGATGCCCATGCCGTGGTGCCGAGCGAGCTTGCGGCGCTGGTTGAGGCGGGCAAGGCCGCGCCGATACTCATTGTCCAGGGCAGCATCTACCCGCAGGGCCGCCTGATGCCGGTGTTCATCAAGGGCATCGACCCGGCTCAGAAGGTGCTTTCCATCCCGACCGCGAGGCTGGCCGAGGACGAGGACCTGCCTGTGCTTCTGGGCCGCCGGATGGCGAGGTCGGCCGGGCTCGGGCTTGGCGACGTCGTGACCGTGCAGTGGCGCGACGCCAGCGGCGCGTTTGACGCGCGCGACGGACGGGTCGTGGAAGTCTTCGAGACCAGCGTTGCTACGGTTGACCACGGCCAGGTGTGGGTGCCGCTTGATAAGCTGCGCGAGCTCGCCGCAATGCCGGGCCAGGCAACGGTTGTCACCGTGGCTAAGGGGCCTGGGACACGATCCGAATTGCCGGACAATTCGGTCATGTCCCGTGCGGGCTGGACCTTTCGCACGCCCGCCTACCTGCTCTCGGACCTGCGAATGATGGTTCGGTCCAAGACCGTGGGCCAGTCGATCATGTTCACGGTCTTGTTCCTGCTGGCGATGCTGGCGATGTTCGACACCCAGGTGCTCTCGATATTCCGACGCAGGCGGGAAATCGGCATGCTCATCGCCCTGGGCATGACCCGACTCCAGGTCATTGTCATGTTCACACTTGAAGGTGGCCTGCACAGCGTGCTGGCCGCCCTGCTCGGACTCGCCTATGGCGGGCCGTTCTTCTACTACCTTGAACGCAACGGCTTCTCGTTGCCGGGCGGCGACACCTGGGGCTTTGCCATGGGTGACAGGCTGTACCCGGCGTTCACCGCGAGCCTGATTCTGGGCACGACCGTGCTCGTCTTTGTCGTGACCACGTTCGTCTCGTGGATACCGACGCGCAGGATTGCCAAACTCAAGCCGACCGAGGCGCTGTCCGGGAGAATGACGTGAGGCGGGAAGTCAGAGTGCAGAGTGCAGAGTGCAGAATGCAGAATGTGGGGACGCGGTCATGATTGGCTTCCTGGTCAAGGGGCTGATGCGCGACCGGAGCCGGAGTCTGTTTCCGTTCCTGACCGTGGCGATCGGCGTGTCGCTGGTCGTCCTGATGGATAACTATCTGCGCGGCGCGTCCGACGCGATGTTCCAGGCAACCGCGAACTTCGTCACCGGCCACGTGCAGGTGACGACGCGTGCCCGGGCCCGGGCCGGCACTGATGCGACCAACGAACTCGCCCTGCTCGGCCTGGACGAAGTCATCGGCGAGCTCAGGCGCGACTTTCCGGAAGCAGTCTGGACCCCGCGCACCCGTTTCGGCGGCCTGGTCGATGTGCCCGACTCGACCGGCAGCACGCGCGTGCAGTCGCCGGCTGCGGGTCTGGCCGTGGACCTGTCCGAAGGCAGCGCTGAGCGTCGCGTCCTCCGGCTCGAGCAGTCGCTTGCCTCGGGCCAACTGCCCCAGAAGCCGGGCGAGGTGCTTCTGTCCGACGCCTTTGCGCACCGGCTCGGGGTCAGGCCCGGGGACCAGGTGACGCTCATCTCCTCGACGATGTACGGCAGCATGGCAGTGCAGAACTTCACCTTGTCGGGCACGGTGCGGTTCGGCGTGTCGGCGATGGACCGGGCCGCCCTGGTTGCTGACATCCACGACATCCAGCAGGCCCTGGACATGAACGACGCGGCAGACGAGGTGCTCGGGTTTCTGCCTGGCGCGGGTTATGACGACCGGCAGGCAGCGCAACTGGCAGCCCGGTTCAACCGTGCGCACGCGGGCGAGGACGAATTCGCACCCGAGATGCAGACGATGCGGGTTGCCAGCGGCCTGGGTTCGATGTTCGACCTTATCGGTGCGGCGACCGCGCTGATTGTCGGGATATTCGTCACCGCAATGGCAGTGGTGCTCTGGAATGCCGGGCTGATGGGCAGTCTGCGGCGCTACGGCGAAATCGGCATCCGGCTGGCAATCGGCGAGTCGAAATGGCAGGTGTACCGGTCGCTTCTGGCTGAGGCGCTGGTCATCGGGATTGCAGGCTCGGCCGCCGGCACTCTGGTCGGGCTCGGGTTCAGCCTGTACCTGCAGGAGGTCGGCATCAATATCTCGGGCATGATGCCCAATGCGACGATGGTGATTGACGACGTGCTGCGCGCGCGCATCGAGCCGCAGAGCGCGGTCATCGGTCTTGTGCCCGGACTACTTGCAACGTTCATCGGCGCGGCCATCTCCGGACTCGGGGTATACCGACGCCAGACCGCAGTGCTGGCAAAGGAGTTTTCAGGATGAAGTCGAGAGTCCAACGTCTGGGGGCGGCATGTGTTCTACTCCTGGGTCTGTGTCTGGCAGCAGAGCTGCCCGACGGCAAGGCCCTGCTTGAGCGCATCGATGCCAATGCCGTCGCAGGCAACAAGGTGGTGGTGGGCGAGATGACGATTCACGGCCGCCGGGGCACGCGTACCATCAGAACCAGGTCCTGGGTCAGCGGCGCGGACCGGTCGTTCAGCGAGTACCTGGCTCCGGAGCGCGATAAGGGCACCAAGATGCTCAAGCTCGGCAGCCAGCTCTGGACCTACTCGCCGGCCAGCGACCGGACAATACTGATATCCGGCCACATGCTGCGCCAGTCAGTTTCGGGGTCAGACCTTTCGTATGAGGACCTGCTTGAAGACCGCACCCTGGCCAGCAGCTACGATGCCGCTGTCACCGGCACGGATACGGTCGCAGGCCGGCCGGTCTGGCAGCTTGAGCTCGTGGCGAAGTCGGCCGACGTCGCCTACCAGCAGCGCAAGCTCTGGGTGGACAAGGAACGTGACCTGGTGCTTCGGGACGAGCGGTACTCCAAAGGCGGCAAGCTGCTCAAGACCATGGAAGTGAAGGAAGTCGGGCAGTTCGACGGCCGGTGGCTGGCGCGGAAGGCCGTGTTCCGCGACGTGCTCAAGGCCGGGCTCGGGACCGAGTTCAAGCTCGACTCGGTCCGGTTCAACGTTGATATCCCGGACTACATCTTCTCCAAGGCCGCGCTGAAGAAGTAGCGCGGCAAACAGACCGGGCCCCGGACAAAGCCCAGGGCCCGGAATCGGATCAGGGGTGCACTACGGCCACCAGTAGTCGTCTTGTGGCTCGCCGCCGATACCGTTGTCGTTTGCGTCGAGGCGTCGGCCATTCTTCGCCTTGACCTCGTTCGACACAAACGCCCGCAGGGTTCCGTTCACCGGCCGCGAGAAGTAGTACGCCAGGCGCGTGTCGCCTGAGACCCGCATGAAGACGAACGTACCCGGGACATAACCATCGCGGTCGAACGCCCGGACGTTCGCCGAAGTCAACGTGGTCTCGTCCATGTCGTCGTTGAAGTCGAAGAGCAGGCCGTTGTTCGTCGGGGTGATGCCGTCGACGTTTGGGGCGTCGAGCGTATCACAGAGGAAGTAGCTCAGGTAGTCGGGTTCGTTTTCTTCCGGCCCGTCGGCGTCGGCATCAAGCAGCAGGACATGGCCGGGCGTGCGCGGCAGGCCGCGGGCACGCACGGCGCTGCTCGTCACGGTCATCGTGTACTTCATGCCGTAGAGCAGGGGCGAGCCGGCGCGCGGCCGGAAGCAGACGGCCATGTCGTTCACCCAGACACGCTCCAGCGGCACTGATGAACCGGTTGTATCCTTGAGCAGGAAGTTGGCCGTGGTGAGCGTGGTTGTGTCCATCAACTCGGAGAAGCTGATGGTGATATCAGGCATCGTGTCGTCAATCGCCTCGGTATCAGGGTCGAACGTCTGCACCACGGGCGGCATGGTCGAGACGCAACTGTCCGGGGTCGTGCCTGAGGTGTAGAACGTGGTCAGGAAGTCGTCGTAGGGCGTGCCTTCTTCGGTCCGGTTGCCGTTGCCGTCGAGCGGCTTGCCCCAGCGGTTCCGGGCGCCGCCGGTGCCGATGGTCAGGAGGTACGCGCTACTCTGGGCCCAGTTCGAATGCCGGAGATAGAGGGTGCGGGCATCGGCATTGTACCACGTTTCCAGTCCGTTGAGGAGCAGGTTGGTGGTTGTGTTGAGCACGCTGACGTTGTCGGTGACCGAAGCCGGGTCCATGAAGTCGCGGAACCGGACCATGACCGTGGCCTGGACCCCGGCGACGTCCGGGTTATCGTCCTGGAGCATTCCCCGCAACGACGGGGTCACAGACCAGACCCGAGGCAGGTTCCCGGCCCCGGTCTCAAGCGGCAGATTCGTGTCGACGTCGAGTTCATTGGCCGGTTTCTGGCAGGCCACGGCAAGCAGCAGAGCACCAAGCAGGAATAGTCTTTTCATCATTCCTCCTCAGAACTTGAGCGTGGCCGACAGTCGCCAGTTGGTGAGGTCGGTCAGCCGGGCAAAGCCCATCAAGTCAATCTGCAGGTTGTCAATCGGGTTGAACCCGATGCCATAGGTGTAGCGGGTCGTGTGGGTGGTGCGGCGCTGGGTTTCGGATTGGCCGGGTGTGGTTTCGGCCGAGCCTAAGTACTCGAAGTAGGAGCCGTCGCCGTAGTCGATTCGGGTAAGCTCGGGTGACGAGCCGACCAGTTGCTCGACCCAGGTCCGGTCGCTCCAGGTGATGAAGTGGCTGAAGCCCAGGCGCAATGCGACCGCGGGAATGACCCGATACTCAAGCCCGACCGGCAAGCTGATGGTGTTCGTGCTCGAGGTGATCTGGTCGAGCCATTGCTCAGAAGACCAGATCCGGCGGCGCCAGTCCTCGCGGCCGGCAATGGTGTCGCCGTTGTTGTGGGCGGCGAAGGAACGCTCAGTCCACGCACCGACCAGGGAGTCGTTTGCGGTCTCGGTCGAGAACCCAAGCCCAAAGCCGAACCGGAACGCCGGGGTCACGGTGATAAGCTGGCGGGTGCTCAAGCTCAGGTTTGTGCCGGCCTGTTTGCCTGAGTACCGGACAAGCGATGAGTCGCATACCGTGTCCTTGCCGGGTCGGGTCACGCTGTCGGCCAGGTACGCGTAGAGCCCGGCTGCATCGGACGCGGCTGAGCTGCTTCGGCTCGCGGCCGAGAGGTAGAACCGGCTCTCCAGTTGCTCGCTCGGCACGTAGAAGAGAGAGAGCGTTGCCGACATCCGGTTGCCCGAGAACGGCAGGGCTACCGTGTCGGTGACACGCTCGTTGACGTAGTCGGCAATCAGCGGGTCAGCCGGACTGCGGTCAACCTTGCGCTGCCGGTGTCCGTCATAGCCGTACTTCGTACCCAATAGTGAGAAGTCGGCCAGGAGTCCGACCCGGACGAACTCCAGGTCGTACCAGGCGTTGGCGATGATGCGGTTGTCGGCGACGCTCGACCGCGCAGAACCGCGGCCGCTGTCCTTTTCCCAGAAAACCAGCCGGGAGTCGACAAGATTCGTGTCTCGTCGCTCCCAGACCCGGTTTGCCCACGGGTTCCAGTTCTCGGTCTCTCTATCGGCTCGGGCAAAGCCGGCGCCGAGCCGGAGCGAGCCGGCCTTGAGGCCGAGCCCGAGATAGTAGTCGGTCTGAGCGTCTTCGTCCCAGGCTTCGACCCTGGTGACATCGACGCGCTTGTAGTCGTAGGTCCCGTTGGAATCCAGGTCTTCGAGTTCGGTCTCGACCAGTTGCGCCGAGCCGAACAGCGAGTCACCGTACTCGCGGGTAATGCCGGTGAACTGCGGAATCCGGGCAGCAAAGCGGTCGAACACGAGGCCGGGATGGAACGCGCCGAGCCCGGTTGAGCCGCCGACAAAGTAGAAGTTGTCGGTTCGGCTTCCGAACTGTTCTTCCTGGCCGGTGACCAGGTTAGACAGCCCGGTATACACCCGGCTGCCGGCGATGAGCGGGATTCGCGCCGGCTCGAACAGCAGGTCATAGTCATCGCTCCACAGCCCGGCGGTCGCCTGACTGCGGAACGAGCTGGTCGTGTACGCCCCTGCCAGGCCACACATGACCAGGGTAAGGACAACGTATCTCACCGAACCTCCTTTGGTTACGTTGCTGGTCTGGATAGTAGCCGTTCGTTGGGGCCTGTCAAGCGAAACCGGCCTTGACCCGGGCCGTCGATTGCCTAGAATAACCTGAAGCAACCAGCCCGGAGGTCTTATGTACCGGACTTTAGTCCTTCTGTTCCTTGCCGGATTCGGGGCATCGTTTCCGGCGCACAATCTGATGATTGGAAGCGGTGAAATCCCGCTCGAAATCGATACCTATGGCCGGTTCCAGCAGAACCGCAGCCTGTTCATGTGGACGCCGTTCGACTCGACGCGTCAACACTGGAACTTGACCCAGTATCCGGGCGGCCAGTGGGCCCGGGTCGGCCTGCGTTCGCCGACCGAAGGCCGACCGCCCGCGCCAGAGTCGATGGCGACCGACCCACCCGCGCCGTCAATCATGGAAATCGACACCCTGGGCTCGAACTCGGTCCAGTGGATTTACGAGGACAAGGACGAGTTTGGGCTCTACATTGACGGCATCGACTTCACCCAGCAGACCTTCCGCTTCATCGGCAACTATCAGCCGGACGGTAACGTCTACACCACGCCGATGTACTATGGCGCAGGCTGGATCAGCGCGGTCTCTTGGCAGTATGAAATCATCCCGGGCGTGCCGTATCAGGCGGTCGAACAGCATACCAAACGGATTGTGGCCAGGGGCAAGGTCAAGGTGCCGATGTCGGGCGAGTACTACTGGCCGTGTCTTGTTATCCGTGACAATATGGTGTTCACCGACAACCTGGGTACGAACGACCGGCGCTGGATTTACGAGTGGGTTGTGCCCGGCCATTTTGTCGGCGCAAACGGCGTGGCCGCGGCAATGAGTCAGAATGGCGCCTCCCCGGACTTCATCAACGTCGAGACCTTCATGCAACTCTCGTCCTGCTATGTCCCGGACTGGGACCTGGTTCCGCCCGCGTTCAGCAATACCCGGGTCTGGCCGGACACAACCTTTGCCGGCCCGTATGCGGTCTGGTCGGTCATCACCGACGACCATGCCCGGGGTGCTGAGTCGCTCTGCTACCGGGTGAACTCGGGCGCCTGGGTTGCGACCGCAGAGGACTCGGCCCGGGGTGATACTTTCTACTTCACGATTCCCGCGGTAACGCCGCCGGCTAGGGTGGACTACTATGTCTGGGCAATGGACAGCTTCTCGCTGGCCCGGGATATCGAGTTCTGGACCACCTGGCCGGTCTGCTCGCCCGAGAGCACGATGGTGACGTTCAACGTCTCGGGCGTGGGCGTGAGTGAGTCGGGCGTCGTGCTACCCGGCCAGCTCGGGCTTACGGCATCGCCCAACCCGTTCGGGACTACGACCACGTTCTACTTCTCCTATCCGAGAGTCGAGCGGGCGACAATCAACGTTTTCAATACCTCGGGCGAGCTGGTACGCAGTTTGAGCATGACACCTGCGCCCGGACTTGGATTCGCAGCCCATTGGGACGGCAAAGACGAGGGCGGACAGGACGTCCCGGCCGGGACCTACCTGTACCGGGTTGAAAGCTCAGGCTACTCCGAGACCCGCAAGGTCCTTGTTGCCCGATAGGAGCGGCTCGTGAAGTTCGAGAGCGTGGCGGTCGAGCGGCCGGACGACGCCAACGTCATCATCGGCCAGACCCATTTCATCAAGACGGTTGAGGACATTCACGAACTGATGGTCACGACCGTGCCGGGCATCAGGTTCGGCCTGGCCTTCAATGAGGCATCAGGTCCGTGTCTGGTTCGGCACTCGGGGACTGACCCTGAGCTTGAAGCGCTCGCGGTGAAGAATGCCCGCTCAATCGGGGCCGGCCATGTTTTCGTGCTGCTCCTGCGCGGCGCGTACCCGATAAACGTCCTGCCTCAGCTCAAGAACCTGCAGGAGGTATGCTCGGTTTTCTGTGCCACGGCCAATCCGGTCTCGGTCGTCATTGCTGATGACGGCAAAGGCCGGGGCATCATGGGCGTGATTGATGGCGAGCAACCCAAGGGCGTTGAGACCGAATCAGACCAGGCTGAGCGCCGGGCTTTTCTCCGTCGTATCGGGTACAAGCAGTAACCGGCCCGGGCCGCTGAGAAGTTCGAAATACTGTAAGGAGGCATTGTGAATCGAATCGTTCTGTTGCTGGTTATCGTGGCGGCTGGGGCCGGGGCACGGGTCATTATCGTGCCCGACTCAGCCGCAACCATCAGCGTGGGCTTAGGTATGGCACGCACCGGTGATACGGTGCTGGCCAGACCGGGTCGCTATGAAGAGAATATTACCTGGCCGGGCACGGACGGCATCAAGCTGTACTCACAGGCCGGGCCGGACTCAACGGTCATCAGCGGCGGCGGCAACGGCCGAGTGATTACCATGGGCTCGGGGCTGACCCGTGCCACCGAGATTCGAGGCTTTGAAATCAGCGGCGGCAAGGCGTCGTCAGCCGCAGGCATCTACTGCCCGGGTTCACCCTCGATTGTCGGCAACCGCATTTGCGGCAACGAGGCGCACGGCGAGCGGAACTACGGTGGCGGTATCCTGTGCGGCTCCTACGCCAGCCCGCTCATCACCCGCAACGAAATCAGCGCCAACGTCTGCTCCGACACCAACACCTGGAACTACGGCGCAGGCATCTACCTCGACATGAACTCGACCGCGGAAATCTGCTACAACCTGATTGCCGCCAATGTCTGCGCTGAAGGGTACTGGAACTACGGCGCAGGGATCTACTGCGGCTTGCGGTCAAGCCCGTTCATCTACCAGAACGTCATCATGAACAACCTCGACACGCTCGGCGACCGGGGCCACGGCGCCGGCATTCACGTTGAGACTCAGGCCCGGGCCCTCATTTTCAACAACCTGATAGTCAACAACCGGAACCGGAGCGGGCTCTGGAACTATGGCGCCGGCATCAAGGTTTCAGGTACTGCGGCGATTATCAACAACACGATTGTCGGCAACGCCTGCCAGGGTGGAACCTGGGCCAACGGCGGCGGCATCTTCGTGGACTACCAGGATTCCGCACTCATCAAGAACAACATCATCGTTCAGAATGCGGCCGCGGGCGGCGGCGGAGTCTACAACTACAATGGATTCCCTTATCTCGTCTGCAACGACGTCTGGAACAACCCGGGCGGCAACTACTCGGGCTGTGCGCCCGGGCCAGGCGACATCTCGCTCGACCCGCTGTTTGCCTCAGGCACACTCGGCTCCTACTACCTGAGCCACACCGGAGCAGGCCAGCCCGCCACAAGTCCCTGCGTGGACGCAGGCGACACGCTGCTCTGGACCTGGCCTCTGAACCTTGACTCCCTGCTCCGTTCGTGGACCACGCGTACCGACTCGGTCCCGGACCAGGAGCAGCTTGACATGGGCTTCCACTATCCTCAAGTTGCTGTCGTCGGCTTGGCTGAGCGTCCATTCACGCCCAGGCCTGCGGCAGGTAACGGGTCTATCTTCTGCCCCAGCCCGGCACGGGCAGGCTTTGTCGTGCTCGGGATGAGTGGTGAGTGGTCTTGCGGCCCGGTGAAGGTCAGCATCTTTGATGCTTCGGGTCGGTGCGTCCGGCAGTCGTCGAGCGACATTCTGGCGTCATCCCTGCAACTGGACCTCCGGGCCATGCTGCCCGGGGTCTACCTGATTCGACTCGACCGGGCCGGCTGTTCAATGGCAGGGAAACTCGTGATTCAGAACTGATAGGGAGGTCCTGTGATCAGATGTCTAACCATCATGGTTCTGCTCGCGGCGGTCACCAGGGCACTTGACTGGAGCGCCACCGGTCAGCTTGCCCGAGCCAAGTTTGTCTTCGACCTTGTCCAAGACCAGGGCGGTCGACTCTATGCCGGGGCGACGATTGATACCGGTGGCCTGGATAGTGGCACGGTCTTTGTCTCATCGGACTTCGTCAATTGGGAACGCTCCGACCTGCCGGGCGACCAGCCTGGCGTCTTCGTACTGGTCAGCGGCGCGGGTGATACCATCTTTGCCGGCAGCAGCTCCTGGAACGGCAGCCAATGGCAGCCCCGCGTGTACCGGTCAGACGACCATGGTGCAACCTGGTCCGTGCTCGGTACGATACCTACTCCGGTTAGCGCGTCTTCGGTCTGGGCGCTGCTTGAGCGGCCGGACCTCGGGCTCGTTGCGGGCATAGACTGGCTCTCGTTTCACTCTTCAGCCGTGCCGGTCTACTCGACCGACCGGGGTACAACGTGGCAGAATGGTGTCCGTCAGACCCAGTACTCGCCAATCTCGGAGTATTGCCTGCTCGCCGCTGCCGACGGTAACCTCTATGTCGGCACCTGGGCTGCTCAACGCCGGCTCGTGTACCGCTCAACCGACGACGGCCTGACCTGGACCGAGACCGACACGATGTTCGACTCAGGCCGAGCGACGACCCTGGTGCAGGGACCGGCCGGGCTCATCTTCTGCGGGACGTATCCCAAGACCGCGCCGCAGGAGAACATCGGGCGCGTGTTCACGAGTTCAAACTCAGGAACAACGTGGTACCAAGTCGGTTACGGCAGTCTCGGCACGACAACCGGTGTCCGCTCACTGCTCTGGGCGGGCGATGGCCGCCTCTATGCTGGAACCACGCCGAACGGCGAGGTCTTCTCATCGGCTGATACCGGCATTACCTGGACCAGTGAGGGCCGGCTCCCGGGCGCAAGCACCGTCTTCCGACTACTCGAGGTGCGGACCGGCGACACCAGTTTCATCTACGCCACGACTGGTCCGTCGGGCGCGGTGTTCCGGGCACGGCTGGGACCGCCGGTCGGCTCGAGCGAGTTCGGGCCGAGGCCGGGACCCGGCCGCGCGGCTCACTGCCCCAGCCCGACGCGAGCCGGTCTTGTCACGTTAAGAATGACCGGTCTCGACGAGCCCGCCGGTGGCCCGGTGAAGGTCAGCATCTTCGATGCCTCAGGCCGATGCGTCCGGCAGTCGTCGAGCGACATTCTGGCGTCATCCCTGCAACTGGACCTCCGGGCCATGCTGCCCGGGGTCTACCTGATTCGACTCGACCGCGCCGGCTGTTCAATCACACAGAAACTTGCCGTCGTGCCCTAGTTGATTGACTGAGCAGCGGGCATCGCTACAATTAGGCGTCGAGGCACTGTCCGTCAGGTAACAAGCGACACCCAGGAGGTGGTCGTAATGCGCGACAAGCTGCTCGCACTCCTTGTCCTTTCTCCGGTCTTGCTTCTTGCCGGGCCCAACCCGGGCGACCCGGCCCCGGACTTCTACATTCCGGATACGGCCGGCAACTACCACTATCTCTCTTCCTACCAAGGTCTGACAATTCAACTGTTCTTCTGGTATTCGGGCTGACAGGGCTGCCTCGCGGAGTTACCGCGAGTCCAGGCGATGTACGACGACTACCGCGACCAGGGGTTCCTGCCGATGGCAATCAACGCTTGGGACGACATGACCACGGTTCGCTACTACGCCCGTCAGTTCAGCTTCCCATTCTTTGGTGACAACGGCACAGCCTGGAACCAGTATCGCATCAACGGCTACATTCCGCTGAACTACGTGATTGACACGGCAATGATTGTGGTCGGTGGCATGGAAGGATTTGACGAGTACGTCATCCGGTCCTGGATCGAGCCCTATCTGGTCAGCGTTGCTGAGCCGGAGCCACCCGTTCCGCTCGGGCTGGCGCTGGCCCGAGCCAATCCGGCTACCCACGCGAGTGCGGTGCGGTTTGTGCTGCCCCAGGCCGGGCCGGTCAGTCTGCGCGTTTGCTCGGCCGCAGGCCGGCTGGTACGGACCCTGGTTACGGGCACAATGCCGGCCGGAGCGAACACGGTCCAGTGGGACCTTGCTGACGACTCAGGCCAACCGGTTGCCAGCGGCCTGTACATCTACGAACTGACACGCGGAGCCGTGACCAGTCGCGTGACAACCTCAGTCCTGAGATAGGACTCATGAACTGAGCGGGCGGGATGTTGCGTTCTGTCCCCGCCCGCTCTTGGCGTGATGCCCTGGTGCCGGTCCGCTCCTGAAGCTTTGGTGGTCACCGTTCGGTTGGCCGCGTGGTGGTTTGCGGTCTCGGTCGGGTCGGCCCAGTTCCTTGAGACAACCATCACGTTGCCCGACTCGTTCGGCGGGCTCCTGAGTCCGCGGGCAATCGCGGTCAATACCGCCAACAATGCGGTCTTTGTCAGTGGCCAGGAAGGCGAGCGCACCATCGTCTTTGACGGCATCCGGGGCGACAAGCTCGCCTTGGTGCGCTCCGGCTACTTCACGATTGACGCGGCTTACAACCCGGCCGCCAACAAGGTCTACTGCGCCAACTACTACGACAACCTGCTCACCGTGATTGACGGCGCGACCTTTGAGGTCCTTGCGGATATCAGTATCGGCTGGTCGGCCTGTGCTCTGGCCGTCAACGCGACCGGGAACAAAGTCTACTGCGCGATGTACACTGCGGGCCGTCTGAGCGTGATTGACGGCGTGACCAACACCTTGCTCGGCACGGTCCGGACCGGCGCTCGACCCTGCTTTGTCGCCGGCAACAGCAGGCTGAATCGGATATATGTCGCGAACGAGACAGACAACACGGTAACGGTAGTGGACGCCAGAGCCGATACGGTCCTGGCCACGATTCCGGTCGGCCTGACCCCGCGGCTGCTCTGCTGTGACGCGGCCGGCGACCGGGTCTACTGTGCCAATGCGCTCGACAACTCGGTCACGGTCATCAACGCGCTGACCAACACCGTGGTCGCGACTCTACCGGTCGGCAACACGCCCCGGGCACTCATTCCCGGCCCGGCCGGCAAGGTCTACTGCGCCAACATGAACACCGACGATGTAACCGTGATTGACGCGCTCGGCGACAGCGTGCTCGCCACGGTGCGGGTTGGGGACCGACCGGTCGCCCTGTGCTTTGATTCGACCACGAGCCGGGTCTTCTGTGCCAATCAGAGTGCGGGCAGTGTGTCGGTGATTGACACCAGAACCGATTCGGTCATCGCCACGGTTCTGGCCGGCGACTATCCCTGGACGATTGCCTGTGACCCAGGTGCGGGTCGGGTCTACTGCGTCAACTGGCACAGTTGCGACGTGACAGTCATTGATGCGGCGACCAGCGCGGTGCGCTCGACGGTCCCGCTCGGATGCTGGCCCGGAGCGGTCGTCTGGCACGCCGAACAGAACAAAGTCTACTCGGCCAACCAGTGGAGCAGCACGGTTTCGGTCATCAGCGGCGAAGACAACCGTGTCCTTGCGACGGTCCGCACCGGGGTCAATCCGACCGCGCTCGCGCTCGGCATGGATAAGGTCTATGCCGCCTGCGCAACCGACAACCAAGTCACGGTCATCGCCGGGTCGGCCGACACAGTCGTTGCCCGTATTCCGGTCGGCGGCAAACCAACCGCCCTCGTCGCCAATGAGACTGAACGCGCGGTCTACTGCGCCAACAACACTTCGGGTACAGTCTCGGTCGTAGACTGCCGGACTGACTCGGTCATCGCCACGGTTCCGGTCGGCTCACGTCCGCGGGCACTCCTTGTCGGGCCGGATGGCGACAAGGTCTACTGCGCCAACACCTCTTCCAATACCGTCACCGTCATTGACGCCCTGACGCACCAGCCGCGCACGACCATCACTACCGGCATTCGACCGGATGCCCTCTGCCTGAACCAGCCGACCGGCCGAATTGCGTGTGCCAACAACGGTGGCGCCAGCGTCTCGGTGATCGACGCGGCCGGTGACAGCGTGCTCGGCACGGTTGCGGTCGGCCTGATGCCAAGCGCGCTCACAAGCGGCCCCGGGCCTCTGGTCTACGTCGCCGACAACGGCAGCGACCAGGTCTCGGTTGTAGACGTGGCCGCGCTCGCAGTCGTCGCTGCGGCTTCGGTCGGCGACGGCCCGAACGCACTACTTTACGACCGCCCGCACAACCGGGTCTACTGCGCCAACTCCCTAAGCGACAACGTCACGGTCATCAACTGCGCTACCAACACCGTGGAACAGACGCTTGGGGTCGGCTACGGCCCGATTGGTCTGGCGCACAACCAGAACCGCGGCCGAGTCTACGTCGCAAACAGCACGGGTTCGAGCATCACGGTTATCCGCGACACGACCGCGGCTGCGCTGGCCGAGAACCGTCGGCAAGGGCCGACGCCTGGAGCGAGAACTGTCGTCGCACGTCGGCTTCTCTTTGTCACCGAACACGGCTCATCACTCCTGGCCGCAGACGGCCGCAAGGTCGTGGACCTTTCGTCCGGCTCAAACGACTTGGGCCGACTTGCCCCGGGCGTCTACTTTCTCCGCACCCGGTCGGCATCAACGACCGTTACGAAGCTCGTTTTCGCCCGGTAGAATACCTGCATGAAACCGGGCGTGATTATCGGGCTGACGCCGGCCAAGTCGCCGACATCGACGCTCAGAGACCCGCTGACGTAACTGCCTGACTACCTGCACGAGCTGCTGCCTGTTTTGCTGCTTGAGCTTCTGCCCGCGGCATCGGTCGAGACAGCACCCAAGACAACATGTGAAGTAAGGCCTCGGCAACATCGCGCGGCATAAGACCGGGTAAGACAAAGGCAAGCGCCAGCTCAACCGCACTTTGAGTCGGAGACGTAGTTACGGCGTAGGGTACGGCCCCTCCCTGACCCAGGTCTCAGGCAAGTCATCGTCAGTTCGAGGCTTACTGGTCCGTTCCGAGCGAAGCCGTCTAACTCATTCAGCCACAGGCTGATAACTGTACGCTGGCGGCTGATGGCTGTAAGCTGTCGGCTGTTGGCTGCACGCAGTCGGCTGCAGGCTGCCCCCTTTTTTGCGGCCGAGCGGCGGCTTCGCCGCCGCTAGAGGAAGACCAGATATTCAGATTCCCAGATTACCAGATTCACAGATAAGACTACTGACGCAAGGAACAACGGAAGCCCAGATAGTAGTTCCGGTACGAAGGATCGAGCCTGAACCGATAAGCGCAGCGCAGGTACCTGGCATCGATGCCCCAGGAACCGCCACGGAGCACGCGGTACGAGCCAGACAAAGGGCCTTGCGGGTTGTTTCTTGGGCTTGCGTTGTAGTGGTTCTCGTCATACCAGTCATTGCACCATTCCCAGACGTTGCCTGCCATGTCCAGACAGCCGTAGTGACTCGCGCCGCGCTCGAAGGAGCCGACTGGGGCTGTCCGGGCATACCCGTCTTCGGTGTAGCTCCCGGGGTCGTAGTTCGCCCGGTAGATTCCGCCGGCATTCGGCTCCGAATTGCCCCACGGATACTTCCTCGCATCTGTTCCTCTGGCTGCTTTCTCCCATTCGGCTTCGGTCGGCAACCGCTTGCCGGCCCAGTTACAGTAGGCCTTGGCGTCTTCCCATGAGACATTGACAACCGGGTAAGATGGGTAGTTCGTGATGTAATTAGCCATGGCAAGGAAGTCCGGGTCAGGCGGATAACTCCGGCCGGTTGCGTCGCAGAACTTCTTGTACTGGCGGTTCGTCACCTCGTACTTGTCGATGTAGTACTCATCGAGATAGACCTGGTGCACCGGCTTCTCGCCGCTCCCTCCGTCATCTGAGCCCATCGTGAAGACCCCGGCCGGGATTCGTATCATCACCGACGAGTCCTTGAGCCAGAGGATTTCGTCATAGCCCTGAGCGTTGCGGCCCCGCGAGACATACTGTGTCCCGGCCGGAGCTTGCGGCTGTGAGCTTTCGGCTCTTGGCGCCTTGGGCTTGGGTCTGGGCTTCTCGACCGGCTTGAGCCGGACCGGCCCGCCCGCGGAGTCCTCGCACATCGCGCAGAAGTTCTGGTCGTCGTCGTACTCCTTGCCGCACTTGGGGCACTTCTTCGCGGCGAGGGAGAGGAGGACGAAAAGACCGAGGAGAACGATGAGCACCAAACGCGAAACGCGGAACCCGCTCCTCGTCTGCCTTTGCATGCGGTAAATCTAGCAAGCAGGACAGGCTTGTCAACACCACACGGCGAGCAGCCCGGCCCGTCTCAGAAGCTCGGCGTTCAGTCGGAACGAATCGGCGTGGCAGGCGTGCCCGAACCAGGCAGTCAGAGATGCACGCACCTGCCTGCGACTCAACCGTCTCAGGTGCCGGCCGTACCGATAGGCCGTGGCCTTACGCACCAGCCGATGCCCGGGGAATACGCGGAACCCGAGGAATTCGGCTCCGTCGCCGGTCTGCCAGACGCGCGTCTTCTCCGGGCGCAGGGTCAGCCGCAGGCCGGCCAGAAACTCGCTGATACGCCGCTTTGCCAGCGCCAGTGACCTCGGGTCATCCCCGAACACCGCGACATCGTCCATGTACCGTAGGTAGCACCGGCAGCACAGTTGCTCTTTCACGAAGTGGTCCAGCTCATTCAGGTAGACATTGCCAAAGAACTGGCTGGTCAGGTTGCCGATGGGAATGCCGCGCGGTCGCCCCAGGGGCGAGAACAGGTCATCACCCGGAAACCAGGTAATCCGATACTCCGAGTCCAGGATTCCGGTCCCACTCCGGACAATCATCGTGCACAGGGCAAGGACTCTTCGGTCTCGGATCTTCCGGCTCAGCAACTGCAGGAGAATCGCGTGATCAACGCTCGGGTAGAACTTGAGTATGTCGCCGCGCAGGACGTACTGGTGTCCACGCGACCAGCGCTGGTAGCGGCAAATCGCTCGATGCTGGCCTTTGCCGCGGCGACAGGCATACGAATCGTAGAGAAACGAAGGCTCGAACACCGGCTCCAGTACGTTCAGCAGAGCATGGTGCACGACCCGGTCGCGGAAAAATGCTGCGGTGACCAGCCGGCGCTTCTGGTCGTGGACGTAGAAGTTGTGGTAGCTGCCGGGCCGCCAGGTGCCGGCAGTCAGTTCGTCCTGCAGCCGGAGAAGCTCGTGTTCAAGGTCCAACTCGAACGCAGCGACCGCCGGTCTGAGGCGCTTACCGCGTCGGGCCTTCAGGAACGCGGCCAGCAGGTTGTCGAAGCTCGTCAGTCGGTCGAACAACCCGCTAAGACTGGGCGGCATCGGCCGGCGATTCCTCGTCACTTCGTTCCTCGGAATGACAGAGGGGCTGTCACTCCGAGGTTCTCCGAGGAGTCGCCGGTCGGCGGAAGGCGGAAGGGGGGACGTAATACTGTTTCATGGTTGTCCTGCAGCTCGGCGATTCCTCGTCACTTCGTTCCTCGGAATGACAGAAGGGCTGTCACTCCGAGTTGCTCTGCAGCCCGGCGATTCCTCGTCGCTTCGTTCCTCGGAATGACAGAGGGGCTGTCACTCCGAGGGTCTCCGAGGAGTCGCCGGTGCCCGGCCCGACGACCCCTAGCCGGCGGCTCGAGAACACAACACCGCCGAGTCACCCTGAACGCCCTGCTTGCTTCCCCAGTGTCCCTCATGTAATGAGGGGTCGCCGGCGTCAGCGCCCGGGTGCCGACTTTGGCTGACGAAGACCGCTCAATTGCCGGCACCCGGACTCCTCCATTTTGGTCTACACCGCGCCTCAATCCGCAGCCCTCGCAAAGACGGCGGGAAGAGTGGCGCAGACTCAGGAAACAGGCACTTCAGTAGCCGCTCGCCGCAGTCCGCCGGTCCGTGAACCGGCGGCATCAGTTCGGCGGTCATGCTGCAACTGCTGCAAGGAACAACGGAAGCCCAGATTGTTGTTCCGGTTCGATGGTTCGTTCCTGTTCCGATTAGCGCAGCGCAGGTTCCTGGCATCGTTGTTCCAGGAACCGCCACGGTTGACGCGGTACGAGCCATTTCTGCCTGTGCCCTCAACCGGTCGGCCGGCTTTGCTGCCGTATCCAGCCGCCCAGAAGTTTGCCAATTTCATCCAGTTCCCTGGCCGCATACTCGTAGGAGTTGGCGGCCAGCACCTTCATCTCAAAGCTGAGCCGCACCAGTATCCGAAGCGACTCCAATGCCTCATCAGCCCGCGCCAGCAACGTGAGCTTGTCCCGCTTCATGTTGGCAACCACTGCTGACTCCAGCGCCTCCAGCATACGGTTCTCCATTCTGACCGCCAGTGAGAAGCGAAGCGACTTAGGAAACTTCTGCGTGTGCTGAAGCAGCCATTTCGTGAAATCGTAGCTCCGCTGAATCACCAGGAACTCAGTCTTTGCCATAGAAATGCGCGCGAGCGGCCGCTTCGCCGCCGCTGTAGGAAGACCAGATATTCAGATTCCCAGATTACCAGATTCACAGATAAGACTACTGACGCAAGGAACAACGGAAGCCCAGAAAGTAGGTCCGGAGCGATGGAACGCCCCCGGCCCGACGAGCGCAGCGCAGGAACCTGGCATCGAGGGCCCAGGAACCGCCACGGAGGACGCGGAACGAGCCAGACGACGGCCCTTCCGGGTTGTTGCTCGGGCTTGTGCTGCAGTAGTCTCCGTCACGCCAGTCATTGCACCATTCCCAGACATTGCCTGCCATGTCCATGCAGCCATAGGGCGAAGCACCAGCAGGATACGTGCCGACCGGCGCAGTCTGAGCGTATCCATCGTTGGCATCGCGCCAGAAGAAGTCGGTGTTCTTGTCTGCGTAATTGCACCGACTTCCGTCGGGTTCGCTGTTGCCCCAGGGATACTTGCGCGCGTCAGTGCCACGCGCTGCTTTCTCCCATTCGGCCTCGGTCGGCAGCCGCTTGCCCGCCCAGTCACAATAGGCCTTGGCATCGTTCCACGACACGAGCACAACCGGGTGGTTTCTCGTGGCGTAGCCATAGTAAGTGCGCCAGCTCACGCCTTTCTTGTCTATCAATTTCGAGGAGCCCTTGTCATCGACATAGCCTGACCCGAGCCGCTCGGCATCGGTCTGGTAGCCGGTCGCTTTCACAAACCGCTCGAACTGCTCGTTCGTCACCTCGTACTTGTCGATGTAGTACTCGCTCAAGTAGACCTTGTGTTGCGGCCGCTCGTCGCTGGCACCTTCGCCCTCAGCACTGCCCATCCAGAGTTCACCGGCCGGGATTCGTATCATCACCGACGAGTCCTTGAGCCAGAGGATTTCGTCATAGCCCTGAGCGTTGCGGCCCAGAGAACGCCAACCGCTTTCCGCTGACAGCTCACGGCCCGGGGAGGAATAGGAATGCTGAACGCTGGGCGAGGAGCGAGGAGCGCGGACCAAGGCCGCAGTCACGGCAATCGCGACCACGCCGGCAAGGCTCAGGCCAATCAGCCACCCCGCCCGGCGGCCGCGCCTGGGCCTTCGCGCTTCGTCTTGCAACTCAGGCAGGGGTCCGGGCTGGGGCTTCGGGGTCGGCTCCGGCTCGGGTCTGGTCTTGTCTGGTAGTGGTTCAGCCGGTTCGGGCCGCGGTTGCGAAGCCACACCCACTCTCTGGAGCGCCGCGGCGAACTCTTCGCAGGTCTGGAACCGGTCTTGCGGTTTCTTGGCCATGGCTTTGAGGATGACCTGTTCAAGCCGCTCAGGAAGCGCCGGGTTGACCGAGCGCGGCGGAATTGGCGGGTCCTGTAAGTGCGCCTCGAAGAAGGACGAGGTTTCCGAAGCCTTGAACGGCAGCCTGCCGGTTGCCAGTTCATACAGGGTGCAGCCAAGCGAGTAGATGTCGGTCGCCCGAGTCAGTTTCTTGTACAGCACCTGCTCCGGCGACATGTAGGCCGGAGTGCCGACGCGGTGGCCCGAGACCGAGACGCTGGTGTCGCCGGACACAATCCGCGCAATACCGAAGTCGCCGACCTTGGCCCCAAACTCGGAGAGCATGATATTCAGGGGCTTCAGGTCGCGGTGGATGATGCCCTGTCTGTGCGCGAACCCGACCGCGGAGAGAACCTGGCCGAACAGTCGCTTCAGCTCGTCCAGAGGCAGAGGCCCGCAGCGCCGGACCAGCTCGGCCATGTTGCGCATGCCCTGGACTCCGCGGACGTACTCCATAATCAGGAACAGCCCCTCGCCGGTCTCGACGTAGTCGTAGAGCGAGACGATGTTGGGGTGGTCTTTGAGCCGGGCCTGAGAGCTGGCTTCTTCTTTGGCCCGCTGGGCCGCGCCTGAGTCGCCGAAGATGAGCAGGGGCGCAAGGTGCTTCACGGCAACAACCTGTTCCGCGATGCGCACGTGCACAGCCTTGTACACCGTGCCCATTCCGCCCCGGCCGATTTCCTCGACGAGGCGGTAGTTGCCGACGGTGGAGCCAATCATCGCTGACCGCCTACAGCCGACAGCTCACAGCTCCGGGGTCTCGGACAGCCGCTGCAAGAGCTTCGACAGCATCTTCTTGACTTGTTCATACTCAGAATCGATTCTGTGGGCAATCGTACGCTCCAGGTAGCCGAGTTCGGCCGCGAGATGTAGCTGGTAACGCACTTCTTCGCAAGAGCCGACAGCAATGTCTACCGCTCGGGCGAACTCCTTCTGGCTTCGCCGGGCCGCGCCTTCAGCCAGGTTCATGGGAATCGAGTACGCTGCCCGCCGCATCTGGGATGTCAGACCAAACAGCTCGCTTTTCGGGAATCGCGCGGTGGCCCGGTACACGTCCAGCACCAGTCTGTCTGCCAGTTTGAACACGGCATAGCTTCTGATGTCCCGCATACTAACTGTGGGCTGTCGGCTGTGAGCTGGTGGCGGTCATCAAACTATGTCCTTCGCCTTGAGCGCGATGCCGGTGAGGATGGTGAAGGTTACGGTGAGCACAAGGAGGATGAGGACGTCGAGCGACATGCCGAGGCTCGGCATCTCGTCGAACCAGTAGAAGATTGCTCCGCCCTTTTCGGTCGCGGCCAGAGCAGTGATGACCTCGCCGGTGGTCCTGGTACTGAAATGAGAGAGCGCATCAAGGACCCAGCGCGAGACCATGAAGTTGGCCAGGAACTTCATCGGGCCGAGCTGAGGCAAGGACACAACCATGCCGGCAAAGAGGACCTGAGGTATGAGTGTGACCGGGACCAGACCCATCGCGCCTTCGGTCGAGGAGAGCAGGGCCGAGATGAGCAGGCCCATGCTTGAGCCGCCAACCGCGCCGAGCAAGAGCACCGCAGTGAAACCCGGTATGCTGCCGGGCAGTTGTTTGACCATCAGCTTGACGATGGTAGCAAGCACCAGGCACTGGACCAGCAGAAAGACCGAAAGGACAAATGCCTTGGAAAGGATGTAGGGCGCAATCTTCAAGTTGACCATCCGCTCGCGGCGGTAGACCGAAAGCTCGGCCACGATTTCGCGGCAGGAGTTGGTTGCGCCGAACCAGATGGCAGCGAGTGCCATCATGAACAGCACCCCGCCCATGTACTGGTAGCCTTTGTTGCCGAACACCAGGCCGATGAGCACGGCGATGACCGGGGCCTGGGCCATCAGGACCGCGGTGCCGGCAGTGTCGGCGAGTTTCATCTTCCAGTAGCGCTGAACCAGTATCCACCACTGGCGCAGTCCGTTGGCCTGCTGGCGCTTGACCTTGCGGCCGACCCCGGTGCTGACGCTTCTCACCTCCATTCGGCCGGCCACGTATTTTGCATACCAGGCAGAATTGCGGAACTTCGTTTCCCAGTACTCCGGGTCTTTGTAGAGGTCTTCGTGGCAGCCCGGGCAGTCGCGCACCGGGCCTGTGGCTTTGACAAACGCCCGGTCGCATTTGGGACAGTACTTGCCCTGGAGATGAGAAAGGACAGTGGGCGGGTAGTCGCGGCCGAATCCGAAGTAGTCGAAGACCTCGCGGGCCGGGCCATAGTAGACCAGGCGGCCGGCATGAATCAGGAGCACCAGCCCGAGCACCTCAAAGGTGCGGGGCGACTCGACGTTGTGCGTGGTGAGAATGACGCTCCGGCCGCTGCGGGCCGCGTCGGCAAGGACTTCGGTAACTTCAACCGCGGTCGAGGGGTCGAGCCCGGACAAAGGCTCGTCCAGGAAAAGACAGGCCGGCTCGGTGATGAGTTCCTGAGCAAGGTTGACCCGCTTGCGCTGGCCCCCGGAAATGCCGCGCTTCACCGGGTCACCGATGCGCACGTGACGACAGCCTTCCAGACCAAGGTCGGCAATCACCTTGTCCACCCGGCGCCGAACTTCGTCTTTGGTCGTGTCTTCCGGCAGTCTGAGCCGGGCAGTGTAGTAGAGCGATTGTTCCACAGTCAAAGTCCGGTGGATGATATCATCCTGCGGCACGTAGCCGATATTGCCGCGCAGAGCATCGTAGTGCTCGTACAGGTCAACCCCGCTGAGCAGCACCTGGCCGGTCGCGGTGTTGTCGTAGCCGGTGATGACGTTCAGGAGCGTGGTCTTGCCCGAGCCTGAGGTACCGACAAGGCCGGTGAACTCGCTCGGACAGGAGACAAACGAGATGCCCTGGATAATGACCTTGTCTTTGACTGCTTTGCGGATGTCGTGGCAGACAAGGCTGGCACGACCGGCTGGGCTGGCCTGGCTGAAGTGCCGGTCCTGCTCAAAGCAGAGCGCGTAGGAACCGAGGTTGATGACATCGCCGACCGCAAGCCGGGCCTGTTTCACCCGATGGCCGTTGACAAAAGTGCCGTTGGTCGAGTTCAGGTCAAGAATGTGCGTGCCGTCGTCCTGGCGCACAATCCGGCAGTGGTGGCGCGACACCTGGGGAAAGTCGAGCACAAGGTCGTTGTCCGGGGCCCGGCCGATGGTGAGCACGTTGCCGGGCATCTTCACGACCGCAGGCTGCCCGGGCGCCGGGCACGGCACTGGGCCGTGGATTGTCGCGCCACAGGCAGGCTGCTCTTCGAGTTCGACCGAGAAGGTCACTGCCCCGCCGCGACAAAGCCTGACTTTGTCGCCGTGCCTGAGCCGCGCCTCCTTGACCGGCTCGTCGCTTGAACCGACATAGACGTGGTTCCTTGAGCCCAGGTCCCGGACCACAAGCTCGCCCTGGCGGTTGAACCCGACCCAGGCATGCAGGCCGGACAACGTATGGCCTGGGTCCTGGTATTCAACGAGCCTGAGTTCGCCCGATTCGGGCAGGCCATACGCAGCGCGGTTCGCAGCCGCGGCCCTCAGCTTCTCACCGCGATAGCCGAACAGCACGCCCGCACCCGTGACTTCGATTTCCTGACCCGGGTTCGGGCCAATGAGTACTTTCAGCTTCGTCATCTGCTTGTCTGTCTCATTTGCCTCTCAGGATGTTGAGCAACTCATGCTTCACTGCCACGCGCCGTTCAACTGCGAACCTGAGCTTGGGGCGGAACAGGAGTGCTTCGAGCCGGTAGCTGCCTTGCACCTGGCAGACAACCGTGTCACGGGTAAGCTGCGGTATGGCCCGCACCATCGCTGCCAGGTCATAGCTCAGCGGAAACCGGGTGACCACCGAGCCCCTGGGCCCAAGCTTGATGACTTCAGATGTCCTGCCTTGGCCGATGACCTCTGGGCCGATGTTTACCGTGTACTCCACCTCTGACGCCCGGACTGCGACTGCATTGGGGTTGCGAATCCTGACGCTTAAGTCAACCACCCGCTCGCCCGAGAACGCGAGTCCGACCAGCTCGACCTCGGCCGGCTTGAGCAGTAGATTGCAGCCGGAAAGGAAGAAGAGAGTGATGAGTAATGAATGGAGGGTGCTGAGAGGGAAGCGAGGAGCCGAGGGCGATGGGTCGTGAGCGGGAGAAATGAACTTCACTTGGCAGTGCCTGCTGCGCTGCGGAACCCGATGATGTCATAGGCAGCAGCAGGCGGGCAGAAGAAGCGGTCGGCACAGCGGAGTTCGTTTGTCTGGCTGTAGGCCGAGCCGCCGCGCAGGACCCGGGCTGAGCCTGAGTCCGGCCCGGCCGGATTCCGGCCTGTGGTTCTTGAGGTGCTGTAGTAGTCCGGGTCGTACCAGTCGTTACACCACTCCTGAGCATTGCCGGCCATGTCCATGCAGCCATAAGGCGACGAGCCGGCAGGGAAGGTACCGACCGGCGCAGTATGTTCGTAGCCGTCACGGAGAAGGTCTTCCCGTCTCATGCCCCGTCCCCAGTTGACCCGGTTCACACCGCCTGCGTCTGGTGGTTCCTCACCCCAGGGAAATGTCCTCGTACCAGTGCCACGCGCTGCCTTTTCCCACTCAGCCTCGGTTGGCAGTCTCTTGCCAGCCCAGTCGCAGTAGGCCCTGGCGTCGTTCCACGAAACGAGCACGACCGGATGGTCTTTCCTTTCCGGCGTGAAGAAAGTCCGCCAGCTTATTCCTTTTCTTGCTTCCCATTTTGGTGTCTGAGTCACAAAGTACCAGCCAACGCCGGCTTTCTCAGCCTCGGTCTTGTATCCGGTCTCGGTCACGAACTTCTCGAACTGGTGGTTGGTGACTTCGTACTTGTCGATGAGGTACTCGTCAAGGTATACCCGGTGCAGGGGTCGCTCGTCACGTGGGTCGTCGGCCGTTGCGCTGCCCATTTCAAACTCGCCCGCCGGGATTCTTACCATTACTGACGAATCCTTGAGCCAGAGCCACTCTTCGTGGCCCGCAGTGGTTCGGCCGAGGAAGACCTTGACCGGCAAGGGTACCTCGACCTCGGTGGTACAGGGCAGGAAGCCGGTCAGGTTCATTACCACGACGTGCCTGCCCGGCTTGAGCCCGACCGCAGTGTCCGGCGTGTTGCCTGCCGGTCTGCCGTCGAGCAGCACTTCGGCACCGACTGGTTCGGAGAAGAAGAACAGGCTTTCCGGAGCAGCAAGAACCCGGCCTGCGACCGGTACGACCGGACGGACTTCGAGCTCGGTCGTGAAGTCGGTATGGCCGGGTGCGCTCAGTTGGATTGAGTGCACGCCCACTTCGAGGCCCAGACCGACCAGAGTGTCCGGCGTATTACCCACGTACCGGTCATCAACCTTGACTGCGGCACCGGACGGAGTCGACAAAACAACGAGGGTGTCGCCGGACAGAATCACGGTTCCCTGCACCTTCGGTTTCTCCCTGGGCTTTGCCGGCACGGCCCTGAGCCGCACCGGCCTGCCTTCAGCATCCTCGCACTCGGCGCAGAAGTTCTGGCTGTCGTCGTACTCCCGGCCGCACTGCGGGCACTTCTTCGCGGCGAGCGAAAAAAGGAGGAGGGTGATGAGTAGTGAGTGAAGGGAGATGAGGACAAGACGATGAGCGAGGGATGAACGACGAGCAGCGGGTGATGAGCGCGGAGCAGGATATGTCTGCGGCACCGGTCAAATGTAGCTGACTGCTGTGCCGTGTCAACAGGAAGCAGACGACCCGGCGCGTAGCTGGCGCAGCGCCCGTCGAGGGAGAGGGCATTCGCTGATTGCTGTAGGCTGTCGGCTGTGAGCCGTCAGCGGTTCATCGCTAGAACTTGTACCCGCACTTGGTGCAGAATCGGGCAGTCTTGTTTCGGGGGGTGCTGCAGTCCGGACAGGTCTTGCGACCCCAGGAATAGGTGATGCGTACTGAGTCGCCCCGCATGACACTGGTGCCGGCACCCGGCGAAAAGGAAACGACCCTGCCTTTGGCAACGTCGTCAGTCAGAATGCTGTCTACCCCGACCAGAACCAGTCCTCTTTGCCGTACTGCATCCTGCACGTCCGCAAGTGCCATGCCGGCAAGCTCGGGCATCTCGACGCGGGCCGGCCCCGACTCTGGCAGTGGCGCCTGCTTCGGCCTGAGCAGCAGGCCAATGCCCACGGCTGCGGCAATAGCTGCTGCTGCCAGTCCGATGTACAACCCGGCCCGACGGCGGTTTCGGGATGCGGGGTCGCGAGAATCGACGGGCGAAGAGCGCGGAGTACTCAGCTCAGAGCGCGGCGCAGGCGGCTCGGGCCGGGTGACTTCGAGTTGAGACACAGGTCGCGGCTGCGGTGCCGTGCCTCTTCCCTCAAGAGCGGCAGAAAACTCTTCGCAGGTCTGGAACCGTTCCTCCGGCTTCTTGGCCAGTGCCTTGAGGACCACGGCTTCGAAGTTCTCGGAAATCCAAGGGTTGCGTTTGCGCAGGGGCGGCGGCGGCGCGTACAGGTGTTGTTTCTCAATCGACTCGGTCGAGGTTGCCTTGAACGGAATTTCGCCTACGGCCATCTCATACAGGGTGATGCCGAGAGAGTAGATGTCTGACGCGCGGGTGAGCGGTTCGTTCAGTACCTGTTCGGGCGACATGTAAGGCGCAGTGCCGACCCGCGTGCCTGAGACCGATACGCTCGTGTCGCCACCGACAATCTTGGCGATGCCGAAGTCGGCAATCTTGACCAGCCCTTTCTCGGTCAGGAGAACGTTCAGGGGCTTGATGTCGCGGTGGAGCACGCCGTGTTCGTGGGCACAGCCTACACCGTCGAGAATCTGGCGGGCAATGGCGATGATTCGTGGTTCCGGAATCGGGCCCGGCTTGATGAGGTCGGAAAGGGTGCGGGCGAACTGGCCGCCGGCCAGATTCACGCCCTCGACGTATTCCATCACGATGAAGTACTGGCCGTCGTACTCGAAGAAGTTGTGCAGTACGACGATGTTCGGGTGCTTGAGCCGGGCCTGGGTCCGGGCCTCGTCAAAGAACCGCTGGCGGAACTTGGGGTCGCGGGTGAGAATCGGGTCCAGGGTCTTGATGGCGACTTCCTGTTCCAACATGCGGTGCACGGCCTTGTACACAACGCCGAACCCACCGGCCCCGAGCTTCTCGGTGACACGGTAGTCCCCGACAGTTGAACCAATCATGGCCGACAACTTGTCGCCCGCCCGGGTATGCTCATTTCACTTTCGCCTGAGCAGCGGTTTCAGAAGCGACGAAACCCGGAACTCGCTCTCGGTTTCAGACGCAACCGTGTAGGAGCCGCGTACCTGGTACTTGACCCCGCGCCGGGTCAGTGTGGTCTTGATGCCGGAGAGCGCCTCACCGGCACTGATGGACAGCGGTACTGAGAGCACGACCGAGCCTTCCTTGGGTACGATGGTTTCACTCGCCTGCTCGCCCCGGGCAATAGACCTGCCCTCAATCAGCACCTCGTACTTGACGTTGGAGATGCGGACGTTGACCGGGTACGGGTTGGTGACCTTCAGGTCGAGCTTGGCCGGCAGCTCGAAGAGCTCGAGCCCGATCGGCGCCATCTGCAGCAGGATAGCACCGGCTGTACCCCTCATCAGCGTGGCACAGCCGGTGAAAAGAGACAGAGCGATGAGTAATGAGCAGAGGAAGATGAGTGATGAGTGAGGAGTCATGAGTGATGAGCAACGAGTATCTTCAGTTGCCATAGATCCTCCTCAGATACGGCCCGAGTTTGTCGGCAAGGTTGAAGGTTCCGCTTGCGGAGACGGACTCGAATGAGCGGCCGCCCTGGGCCTCAAGGACGTAGTAGCCGCGGACGCGGTAGTCAACCGCACCCTGACGTAGGAGCGCGACCGCGGCCGGACCGATATGGTCATGCCGGATGTTGACAAGAATCGATACCTGCGTCTTCTCGTTCGGGTTCAGTGGTACGTTGCAGAGATACTTTCCGTCGCCCAGGAAGAAGGTGTCAACCTCGAGCTTGTAGTAGAAGCCTTTGACTGCGCCGGCAATGGCATTGGGATTGTCGACCTCGACCCCGACTGCGAGGTTGAACCCGCGGCTGTCCGGCTCTTTCAACTCGACTGACGAAAGCCGCATCCCGGGTCGGAGGAACGACGTCGGAACCTGCGGTGGCGGCACGACCTTGGGCCCGGAACTGACAACAATGTCCACCGGCCTGTCTGGCTCGACCTCAGTTCCCGGTTCCGGACTCGTGCTGATGATTCTGCCCGCCGGGAACTCGTTCGACGAGGCCACGCTCACCTTGCCCAAAGACAGCCCAGCCCGGCCCAGTTCGGCGGGTGCATCGTCTTTCTTGAACCCGGCCAGAGCCGGGACATTGCTCATCCGGCCCCGGCTGACCGTCACCAAGATAGTGTCGTTTTTCTCAACCTTGGTGCCTGGGTCTGGAACTTGGGTAACAACGCATCCAACCGGCACAGTGTCGTGCTTCACCCGAGCTTGTTCTTTGACAACAAGACTGCTCTTGGCGGCAAGCTCGGCTGCCGCAGTCATGTCCTTGCCTTTCAATTCCGGCACTTTGACCGTCCGACCGTCACCGGACTTGGCTACTAGCACGACAATCACAACTGCCAGGGCGACAACAGCCAGCACCAGCACTAAGGCCAGGCTTCTGTTGCCACTGCGTTTCCGCTTACCTTCATCAAACGTCGAGTGCATCAAACCTCCTTAAGCTCGGTCTTGCTCTGTTGACCAGCCAGCAGACCGGCGGCGCGGCCACAGCCGACCGGACCGGCAGCAGTCAATTGGACATGATTTAACCGAAACCAGACGTGCTGTCAAGCAAAGGAGTTGGCGAGGAGTGATGACCGGGGGACCGGTCAAGCGGTTTCGTCCGGCTTGCATTGACCTGGGCGCTGTCTATCATCTGTCGAGGTATCACTGATGACGAACGCTGAATATCGACCCGTCACCGCGCCGCGCGGCCTGACCATGTCCTGCAAGGGCTGGCATCAGGAGGCGGCCTTGCGGATGCTCATGAACAATCTGGATGAGTCGGTAGCCGAGAATCCGAGGGAACTCGTAGTCTACGGCGGAACCGGCCGCGCCGCCCGGAATTGGAACTGTTTTCATGCGCTGGTACGCACGCTGCGTTCGCTCGAAAACGACGAGACGATGCTGGTGCAGTCAGGCAAGCCGGTCGGCGTGTTCCGTACTGCGCCGCACGCACCGCGCGTGCTGATTGCCAATTCCAATCTCGTACCGCACTGGGCGACCAAGCCGTACTTTGATGAGCTGGAACAGGCCGGTCTGATGATGTACGGTCAGATGACCGCCGGGTCGTGGATTTATATCGGGACTCAGGGAATCCTGCAGGGGACATACGAGACATTCGTGGCGGCGGGCGTGAGGCACTTTGGGTCAGGTGACCTTTCGGGCCGGCTGGTCGTCTCAGGCGGTCTGGGCGGGATGAGCGGAGCCCAGCCCCTGGCTGCAACCATGGCCGGTGCAGCTTATCTTGGCGCTGAGGTTGACCCGAGCCGGATAGCACGCCGGATGGCAAGCCAGAAACCGCGCTATCTTGACGAACGGATTGATGACCTGGACAGGGCGATTGACCGTGCGCTGGATATGAAGGCAAGACGTCAGGCATGGTCGGTTGCCTGGTGCGGAAACATTGTGGACCTGCTCAAGCGTCTGGTCAGCCGCCAGGTTGTGCCTGACATCCTTACAGACCAGACATCAGCCCATGACGAGCTGAACGGGTACGTGCCGGTTGGGATGTCTTTTGAGCAGGCGCTAAGACTCCGTCAGGCAGACCCGGCCGCATACCGCCAAGCCTCGTACCAGACCATGGCTGAGCACGTCCGGTTGATGCTTAGACTTCAGTCGATGGGAGCAGTGACTTTCGACTACGGCAACAATCTGCGGGGCAAGGCGGTCGAGGGCGGGCTTCTGCCTGAGGCAGAAATCAGGACTCCGGGCAAGGTCGGGTCATGGAAGTATCCGGGTTTTGTTCCGGCGTACATTCGGCCCCTGTTCTGCCAGGGCAAGGGGCCGTTTCGCTGGGTCGCGCTCTCTGGTGACCCGGCAGACATCGCTGAGACTGACCGGATTGTTGCCGAGTTGTTCCCGGACAACCGACCGCTACTCAACTGGCTGAAGAAAGCAGGCGAGGCAATACCTTTTCAGGGGCTGCCGGCCCGAATTTGCTGGCTCGGGTACGGCGAGCGGGAACGAGCCGGGCTGGCGTTCAATCGAGCCGTGCGCGAGGGCCGAATCAAGGCGCCGATTGTTATCGGCCGGGACCATCTTGATACCGGCTCGGTCGCATCGCCGAACCGCGAGACCGAGGCGATGCTGGACGGTTCGGACGCAGTGGCAGACTGGCCGCTGCTCAATGCGATGCTCAATGTTGCGTCCGGTGCATCCTGGGTTTCAATCCATCATGGCGGTGGGGTTGGTATCGGCTACTCAATCCACGCTGGTCAGGTGATTGTTTGTGACGGCACGCCCGAGATGGACGAGCGCCTGAAGCGCGTGCTGACGAACGACCCGGGCACTGGAATCTGCCGCCATGCTGATGCCGGGTATGAAGACGCGCGAGAGGTGGCGCGAGAGCATGGCATCAGAATCCCGATGCTTGAATAGCTGCGCCGACTAGTGATGCGCGTACTACCCAGCGTCTGCTGGCTGCTGGCCTTTGCCTGCTCTCAGGTCAAGACCCTCACGCCTGGTGATGCGCTGGCTGATGCCGAGAAGCTTGAGTACGTCATCCTTGCGAGCATCGCGCCTGAGGCAGGCGCAGCCTATCTGACAGCAGGAACAAAGGCGGGCCGGGCCGACTACCTTAGCTGGTTCTGGAAGCAGTCGCCCTTTGCCGCAGACCGCAGCCTGTATCAGGAGAGAGCAGTTCAGGCCCGGAGATTCTACGGGCAGCTTGACCTGTTCGGTGATGAGCGGGTTCAGACCTACATCAGGTTCGGCCCGGCCCGGCGTGAGGTCTTTGAGCCGAAGACGACCCGTACCGAGTCACTCACCGTCGTGGTTCCAGCAGCAGAGGTATGGACCTACGACAGCCTTGGGCTGCAGTTCGATTATGTCAAGACCGGTGTTGCTTACCGGGCTGTGGGCAGCTCGGAGTTTGGGCCGCGCGTCACGATGCCGGCGCTTGAACCGGTTGACCTGGGCCGAACTCCGCCTCAGTTGAACGCGGGTGCCGAGCAGTTGAATCTGGCGGTCGCGCTGGGCCGCCTTGGTCAGAAGGACGACTCGGTTCAGGTCGAGCTGCACTTTGGCGTACCGCTTGCCAAACTGGCGCGGCTTTTCGGCCGGTCGCAGCCGCTAATCCATCTTGCTGCTGAGTTCGTGCCGCGGGGCAAAGGCGCACGCCGGACAGTCGCTTCCTGGTTGGGCACGTCGGTGCCGGAAGAGAGCGTGGGCTCGAGGCTGGCGGTTGGTCGTGAGGCATTGGTCCTGCCGGTCGACGTCTACACAGTCCGGGTCTCAGCCGTGACCGTTGACGGCAGAGCAGGGTCGGTTGTGAACCGGGAGCTGAACCTGCTCGACTATGTTCGACGGGCTCAGTTGTCATCAGACGTGGTATTCTTTTCACTGGCCGACTCGGCTTTCCAGAGCCCCCAGTTTGTCGGGCATGGCTGGCAGCGGCTCGTGCCGATGGTCGAACCGAGCATCGAGAGCGGAAGAACGTGCTATGTTCTGTACCAGGTCTACAACCTTGGCCAGGATTCGAGTGGCCGGCACCGGCTCCAGATTGAGTACGACTTCATCGAGGAGTCAAGCCGCCAGCTTGCGTTTGCAGCCACCCCGCCTCGGTTTGTCTCTGGACCGGGCACTTCGGCAACAGTGGTCGAGCGGCTCCACACCATGAACCTGCGGCCCGGCAGCTATCTGATTGTCGCGCGTGTGCGCGACCTTGAGCTGGACCGGACCGTCTCACTTACCGCCAGACTCAGGATTCTGCCGCGCTAGGCAGGCACGGCTGGTCTGGCTTTGAGCCAGGCAACGAACGCAGCAAGCAGCAGGGCGGCAGTTGTGGTGGCAAGGGTCTGCCATTCGCCCACGGCACGACGCATGTGCCACGTTTCCACTTCTGTCTGCCGACTTAAGACCGAAGCCTGGAGTTCCTCGTTCTCGACCTGCGCAATCAGCGAGTACTCGATGACAAAGAACACAACGATGGCCAGTCTCAGCCACCACGGCGGCGCAAGCGCCACAAGCACCCCAGCAACCAGTAGACCGTTGCCCAGATACAATGGATGGGCGGTCCAACGGTATGGCCCGCGCTGCACCAGTTCAACGACCCGGATTTCCTTCCCCCGGCCGTGCGAGCCGATGTAACCTGCGGCCCAGAACCTCAGGACCAGCCCCGACAAGACCAGCGGCAGACCGAAGACCAGCGCGGTGACTGAGAAATCACTCAGAGTAAGGGCAGCCAGATATCCGAGCACGCCGAGCGGTGCGCGCCAGCGATACAGCCAGCGGCCAATAGTCGTGCGTTGCCGTTTGCCGGCTGTCATCGCGGTTCAGCGGAAGCGGCGGACGATGCGACGGGTGCGGTTCAGCTCTTCTTCGTACCCCTGGCCGCTCAGCGCGCGTTCGGCCGCAGACTCGACATCCTCGTCTTCATCCGCGACCTTGCGGGCGATTGCATCGAGCCCGCGTGCGTCACCAATCTGACGCAGTCCGTGAATCGCGGCAATTCGAACGTCTTCTTCACGGTCGTCGAGGAGCCGAATGAGCGGGTCCACTCCGGCCCGGCTGCCGAGTCTGCCCAGACCGCGCGCCGCACCGGCCCGGATGCCGGGCCGGAATGAGCGGGTCAGGCGGATGAACTCATCAACCGCAGCATGACCGAGGCTAAGCAGAGCCCGCGCTCCAGCATCGGCTACGTCCTCGATTCTTTCCTGCTCGTAGAAGTCGGCCAAAGGTCGGGCCGCGCGTCGGTCGCCGATTCTGCCCAGAGCTCGGGCTGCTTCTTTGCGGACGTCAGGGATCGAGTCCTTGAGCATCTCGACCAGTTTCATCACCGCGGCGGTGTCCCGGGCTTCGCCCAAAGCTTTGGCCGCAGTGATGCGCACGTCAGGGTCAGGGTCGGCCAGTTGGGCGCGCAGCTTCGCGCTGCGGCTGCCGCAGGCAAAGAGCAGTACGGACGCGAACGCGATAGCTAGTCGCACTGGGCTAATCCTATCGCTTCCAGCTACGGCCGTCAATCTGACCCGGGTCTATACGCGCGGGGCGGCCTGGAGGCCGCCCCGCAAGGATAGTGCGCCGCAGGCCAATCCCGCGACTGGACTTCTAGCGCTGGATAACCAGTTTCTCGGTCAGACGGACATCGCCGCTCTTTAGTTCAACAAAGTAGATGCCGCCGGCCAGAACCTGGCCACGACCGTCGCAGCCATCCCAGCGGATCCGATGCAGACCATTGAGTCGGGGTGCATCGACCAGGTGACGCATGGTGCGTCCGGCTGCGTCGTAGACCCGGAGTCGAACAAGGGCTGGACTGGTCAGGTTGTACTCAAGCACGAGGCTGGAGCGCATCGGGTTCGGATACGCGGTGAGGAACGGCCGGGTCAGGCTCAGTCTCGCGGGCCGGGCCATGACCCCTTCGCGGCCGGCATCGGCCAGCATCATCGGTGGCCGGTAAGAGTCGCCCGCGGGCAGGTATTCCCAGAACTCAAGCCCAAAAGAACCCTTGAGGCAGAAGATGGTCGAATCAGCCACAGCCTGGGACGAGCCGCGCTTGACTTTGACCCGGCGTCCGACAAGCGCACGCGGAATGTCGGTCATCCGGGTCCAACTGTCATAGGCTATCTCGTAGCGCCAGTATTCCTGAGTGTTGCCGCCCTTGAACAGGAACAGACGGTTGTTGTAGTAGGCGAGCGACGCACCGGACTTGACCTTGCGCATGGTCGGGCCGAGAAGCGTGACCTGGTCGAGCGTGTCGGTCCAGGCACCGAGCGCCAGGTCGTAGCCGTAGAGTTCGAGGGTGTTGGAACCTTTGACGACATACAACTTGTCGTGGTCCGGGTCGTATCGCAAGTCTGAGCCGAACTTGCACTTGGTCCGGCCGGCCCCGAATGATGGGATATCGATGACGTTGCCTGTACCGTCGTAGATGAAGTTCCAAGTGTCGCCGGCTGCATCGTAGCGGAGGAAGTCGTTGGTGCCGTTGGCGGGGATGGCGTAGATTTCGCCCAGAGCAGAGTGGCCGGGCACAAAGGCGATTGCCGCGCCTTTCTTGGGCATACGCGAGATACGGCCGAGCTGACGGTTGTTGACGAACATCGGTCTACATGGCGCCCAACTGTCGCGGGCGATATTGTAGTAATAGAAGTCGGTCCGGCCGCCACCTTTGATGGCCCAGAGCCGGCCGTCAGAGCCGAACGTGCCATCGAAGGCAAGGTCATTGCCGTCGCGGGCCCGGCTGCCCGAAGGTTCGGTCGGCATCGGCGCAAGTGTGTCCCAGATGCGGGTTTCTGGGTCATAGTACCAGAACTCGTTGGAGTTAGCACCCTTCATCGCGTAGACCCGGCGTGTGGTCGAGGCCCAGGCAAGAGCGCCGTCCTTGACCCTACGCCGACGCCAGCCTGCGGGAATGTCCGGTCGCTGCGCCCAGTTCGAGATGGTGAAGTACTTGCTCGCCACGTTGTTGGAGCTGTCCACATCGCCGACCATACCGGTTGAGCAGACCGCAGTATAAGTGCCGACCGTGGCGTACCAGGTCGAGCAGGGGATCACCAGACTTTCGCCCGGGGCCAGTCCGGTGATGGTCGTGTTCCAGGAGTAGACCGGGTTGATGCGAACAAACACGCGGATTGAGTCCGTGACCGTGCCGTAGTTCTGTATCTTGACTCTTGGGGTGAGCGGCCCTGGGAAGTCGAATGCTTCTGGTGTGACGACCTCGAGCGCGGCAGCGTCGCGCCGGATGCGGAACAGGCTGATTGCTCGACCGGGAGTGAGCCGATTGGCGAGGTCATTGACCGCAGTGGACATCGGGGGCCGGGCATAGAGGTAGCAGAGCCCGTCGGTTCCGGTTCCGTTCTCAAGACCGATGCTGGCCATGCGACCGTAGTCGAATGTCGGGTCACCACAGGTGACATCCTTGTACTGGAAGGTGATGATGCCGTTCTCGTTGATGATGACCTGGAATGTGACCTTGTCGGTTGTGTCCGTGCCGACCCGGTTCATGTCCTGGAACGTCAGGACAAAGTACCGGTTGGGTGCAGTTCCGAACGTCTTGTAGAACACATACCCGCTGCCAAACCCCGGGCCCATGGCAAGGTTGTCCCAGTATGGGTAGACCGCGAGGTTGGGCGCGGGCGCGTCGGGCAGGCGTCGGGGCAGGGAGTCACCGGTCCCGCCCGGGTTGCTGGTTCCCATCGACAGCCAGCCGTTGGCCGAGACAAAGACATAGTTGTAGATACTGTCGTAGAACGGGAAGTAGAAGTAGGTCGGGATGTTGATGCGGAGTTCGTCGCCGAGGTTCGGGGCGATATTGAAGCCGGCCGTGTCAATCCAAGAGTAGGCCGGTCCAAAGGTCGTATCCGAGTCGATCCAGGAATAGTTGAGCGGGCTTGAGCCGGTGTAGGCTCCTTTGAGGACGTCGGTTGTGAACCGTTTGTTGTCGTTTTCCGGCTCGTCGTCCGGTGCGGATGCGTTGTAGACCGAGACGATCACCGAGCACTGCTCGGCAACGGTCAGAGTGCAGGGCGGGAACGTAATCAGGACGTCTTCACCAGACCGGAGGTCGGGCAGGCGCTGAGTGTTGGCATACAACTGCCCGCTCGTCACGCCGAAGATGGTGCAGGATACCGGCAGGCTGAGTCCAATCAGGTCGGTGGTGCCGAAGTTCTGAATCCGCGCCGCAACCGACATCGGCCGGTTGAACGGTCGCCGCACGAAGTCGTACTCCGGGAACTCCACGTCCAGGGTGCGCAGGTCGTAGTTCGGCGGGGTGATTGAGGTGTTGTCGAGCCAGACCCGAATCATGTAGTCGCCGTTGGTTGAGTCGGGCCGGTAGTTGCCGCCGCGGCACTGCCAGTACGTGACGCCCGGAGTCCGAGCGCTGTCGCGGCCGAGTCTGGGACATTCGGGTGGTTCGCCGACCTGGAGATAGAATACGTAGAAGCTGCCCGAGTCGATGACCAGGTGCTCGCCGACGTCGGCCATGAACGTTGCCTGCCAGCCGGTGGCCGACGGAGTCGCATCAAGCACCGGTGTCTTGAGCAGCATCTCACCGGGACGGCCCATGCTGTCGGGCCGAACCACGGCCAACTGGTACCGGCAGTGGCTCGGGTTGGCCGGTGCGGCCAGATACACCATCAGGGACTCGATGTATACCGGATAGGCGGTCGGCGTGAACTTGACGCCCCAACCCCAGTGTCCGACCGGCCAGGAATGATAGGTCGCGGCATAGCCGTCGTCGTAGTGCATCATGCTCAGCGTCGAGACGGAGAAGTCCAGCTCAAGCGTGTCGTTGGCCCGATTCTCGTCGAGCGCGGCTTCATGCCAGCACTTGAAGTAGTAGTCTCCCAGGGGAAGCGGATAGGGCGGAGCCAGTGTGACTTCAATCTCGGGCGAGTTCGCAAGCATGGTATCGACTGTCGTGGTCCAGCCGTAGAGCGGGTTCATCGCGGCATCGTACAGGCTGCACGCCACCGGTACGCTGTACTGGTCGCTGTCGCCCCGGTTTGCGAACATCAGCCGGGGCGTCAGGTCACCCGGGAACATCATCGGCAGCGGTTCGACAATCCGTGTACAGGCGATGTCGTACTCTGGCGCTGGTTCTCCGATGACCTCGACGTCGTCCAGATACCAGCACTGAATCTGACCGAGGTCGCCTTCGAAGATCCACGCGAGCGCAACATTAGGTTGACCAGCAGCATTTCTTAGTCGGAACGACTCCTGAACCGGGAAGCTGCTGCTGCCGAACTGGTACTGGCGAAGGGTGTGCGCGTTCGGGAAGGTGAGTCCGCCGTCGGTCGAATAGCGGATTTCGGCACGGTAAGCTGCTCCGGGCAGACGCCAGAAATAGGTGCTGCAGACCAGGACGATGTTCCGGTAGCCGGCACAACTGAAGACCGGGGAGATGAGCGAATCAGGCGTCGGGTCAGGGCTGGCGCTCTGGTAAATGCCCGCAAATGGGGTCGGGTGGTTTATCCACGGCGAGAAGCCGGCGTTCTTTCTGTGCCAGTCATCGGTGTTCTTGTTAGCCGTGTCGGTGTGGAAAATGCGCCAGCCCGGCGGCGGGGCATTGGTTGACCAGAACGCATCAAAGTCCTCGGCGAAGACGACGTTGCCCGGCGGCGCGACCACGAAGCTGAGACCCAGGGTGTCGTTGCTGCGGTCGTCGTCAAACGGAGCTTCATGCCAGGCCTTGAAGTAGTAACTGCCGACGGTAAGCATGTAGGCCGGCGTAAGTACCTCTTCCTGCTCGGGCGCACCAGCTAGGAGACTGTCGAGCAGACCACTCCAGCCGTTGATTGGGGTCATCGTACTGTCGTAGAGCGAGCAGGCAACAGCAACGTTGTATTGAGTCGTGTCCCCTAGATTCTGGAACCAGACCCTGGGGAATAGACTGCCGGGGCGCATGGTTGGAAGCGGCGATGTGATTCGGGTGCAGGCGATGTCAGTTCTGGGTGCGACCGTGAAGTTGCAGTCCAGAGTATCATTGCTGCGGTCGTCGTCGAACGGAGCTTCGTGCCAAGTCTTGAAATAGTAGTCGCCCAGCCCCAGGGTACAGGGGGCAGCGAACACAAGCTCCTGTTCCGGCGCGCCAGCCGCCAGGCTGTCAATCGTGCCGATCCATTCGAAGAGCGGGTTCATCGCGTTGTCATAGAGACTGCATGCCACAGGCACGTTGTATAACGTGGTGTCACCGAGGTTCTGGAACCAGACCCGCGGTGTCAACACACCGGGAGGCATGACCGGCGGCGGCGATGTGATTCGGGTGCAGGCGATGTCGGTTCGCCAGACGGCCGTGAAGTTCAAGTCGAGAGTATCGTTGGAACGGTCGTCATCGGCCGCCAATCTGTGCCATGCTTTGAAATAGTAGCTGCCTGCAACCAGCGTGCACGGCACGCTGAAAACCATTTCCTGCTCGGGTGCACCAGCCACAAGCGAGTCAACGGTATCACTCCATGCAAACAGCGGATTCATCGCCGCGTCGTACAGGCTGCACGCCACCGGGATATTGTACTGGTTCGTGTCGCCCAGGTTCTGGTACCAGACGTGCGGAAACATCACGCCCGGTGTCATCGAATCGAAGGGTACGGAAATCCTTGTGCAGGCGATATCGGTTACCGGTATGGAGTCGCCGGTCAGCACAAGGTCGTCGAGGTACCACCAGCCGATGTCGTTCAGATCACCATCGAATACCCAAGCGATAACCACGCCAGCCCGGTTCCGGGCTTGAGGCAGGAACAGTGACTCGGCAATCGTGCCGGTCGTATCGTTGTAGTTCCGAGCCGTGTAGGGGAAAGTGACGCCACTGTCTATCGAATAGACGATCCGTGCCGTCGATGGGCCCGCCAGCACGGGCAAGAAATTCGTGCTGCAGCGCAATGTTACGTGCTCGTACCCACGGCAGTCAATGACCGGCGATATCAACGAATCCGGCGTACTGTCCGGCGTTGCGCTCGGCAGGATGGCAGCAAAAGCCGTCGGGTGATTGTCCCAAGGTGCCCGCGCCGAATCACGGTGCCAGTCATCGTCGCCGACGTTCGTTGTGTCGGTGTGGAAAATCCGCCAGCCAGCCGGCGGTGAGTTCGGGGTCCAGGTGGAATCGAAGCTTTCGCTCAGCAGCGTGTAGCCGCTGCTGACTGCGGCAACCAGAGTCAATCCAAGAACCAGCTTACGCATTACATCCTCCTCGCAGGCCTGCAGCACTCACGCGGTCCAGGTCAGGACCTGGAGCCGAAAAGCCTGCCAACGGTGCTCGACAGATTCGCCAGTCTCGCGGTGTTCTCATCAGCAATTGTCGGAACAGCTCAAGCCGTCCGACAAAGAATTATAGGGCGTCCTCGGGCACTGTCAACGTGACCGGCTGACGTTGGCGACGTGTGCCCTGCGAAGAACAGCTTACCATCAAGCACCGAGTCTGCGTCGGTGCTGACAACGAAAACAGCAGGGGCGGGCTATGCCCGCCCCTGCCTGAGAAGTGCTGTGCGGACTAGCGCAGCAGGACCGACTTGACCGTCCTGAGCCCGGACTCGGTTTCGAGCTTGAACAGGTAGGTGCCAGTGGCGACGGAGCGGCCAACCTCGTCCCTGCCGTCCCAGGAAGTGAAGTAGGTGCCGGCGTCCATGGTGCCTTCGGCCAGCACGCGGACAACCCGGCCGCTGACGTCGTAGACCGAAAGCCGGACCCGGCCGGCAAAGGGCATTTGCCAGCGCAGTGCTGCGCTGCGTCGCACCGGGTTGGGCGATGCGGTCAGACTGAGGGCCTTCGGGATACGGCTGGCTCCAAGCTCGGGTTCGGCGAAACCGACACTCGGTGCGTCAGTCGTGAACTTGACGGCATGGTTGGGAATCCAGGGTGAGACGCCACGTGTGTATGTTCCGTCGAAGATGCACTGGATAGCAATCTGCTGACTCGGGTCCTGAATACCGACGGTCGCCGACGTACCGGGTTGAACCGCGGTCAGGTACTGGAACAGGATTTCGGAGTTGCCGTCCGCAGCCGCCACGGTCGTGTCAAAGATAACGATTTCGTACTTGTCGAAGTTCGTGCGGGTGGAGTAGTACGCGACCGAATCCCATTCGACCACGAAACAGTGGTTCACGGTGTCGTGGAAGTACCAGACCCCGCCACCGGTCGGCGGATAGATGTCGTCCCAGTTGATGAACAGGGTCGGCATCGGAACCGTGGTCGTCGGCAGGCTGGTATTGGAATAGGCCGAAGTCGTAGTCGAACCGAAAGCAACCCAACCGTTGCCGCAGATGGAAACCTGGGTATAGTTCTGGTTGTAGTATCGAGCACCGAAACCGGTCGGCAGACTGACCACGACCGTCTGGTCGTCGGAAAGGGTCAGACGCGTGCCGCGGTCACGACACTCGATCCAGGCGAACCGCGGACACTCGGTGTAGGTGGAGTCTACGTCGTCGTACGCCCAGTACAGGGCCGGCTGGCGCGGACCGTCCGGAATCGGGTCGCAGATGCGGATTTCGCCAACGATAATCGTGAAGACCTGACTGCCGGAGTAGCCGGCGTCGGCATAGATGTCAAGAGTGCACGAGATCGGAGTCTCCATCGGTATTGAGGCGCTGGCCGTGACCTTGAAGTGGTCAGCGTGGTTGGTGGCGTTTGAATCGCGCAGCACCGTGCCGTAGACCGCTTCAGAATCGGGCACGGTCAGGCGCGAGTCACCCGAGCGCAGCACGGCCCGGACGTTGTAGGCGTTGCCCAGTCCCGCGTTGCGGATGGTGACGACTAAGTCCGCGGTTTCGTTCGGGTCGAGCTTGCCGTTCGGGTTGCGGCCGAGCGAGTCGCGGATGTCCTTGGACACGAACGCGAGCACCGGCGCGCCGACGCGGAGCGTAAGATAAGAGACCCAGGTCGAGTCAAGGTTGTCTTTGCAGACGAGTGAGCAGGGGATGGCATAGCCGTTGGGCAGGCCGGTGGCCACGGTCAGACCAAACCCCTGGCTGTTGTAGGCCGAATCGCCGCCGGCGACGTTGCCGAATGACTTGACCGAATCGGTGATTGTGACACCGGCGGTGTGGGTAATCAGCCGTCCGGTGACGTTGTTCGCGGTCTGGGTCCCGTAGTTCTTCACCCAGGTGGGCAGGCGGAACGACTCACCCGGATTGATGATGCCATCGCCGTTGCCGCCGACCGAGTCGTTGACCGATGAGCGCAGGTACGAGACGAACTTGCCCGCGGCCATGACCACGATGGAATCAAGGTACGGGTAGTTGTTCGCACCCGTGACGGTGAGCTGCATCATGCCTGGGGTCAGGGGCGAGACGAGCAGGGTGACTTGGCCCGACATGTCGGTGAATCCACGGGCAAAAGTCTCCTCGCCTTTGACCAGGCAGACCATGGCCGAGTCAACCGGGTTGGTGCCATCGGTCACCGTAATGTTCACCGGAATCCCGGAGCCGATGTTGATGGCGGCCGGCTTGGTGACCGACGCACTGTAGGCACGTCCGGTCCAGATGGGTACGGCCGGCTCGCCGAAGAGCGTCCGCTCGTATGCCTCGTAGCGGAACTTCGAGGTGTCGGTCGTCACCGCAACCAGAGGGTACCAGTAGTCCTTGCCATAGGAGAGCGCCTCGCCCTGAGTGATGCGGCGGGGTGTGCGGTAGCCCAGGAGGCCGTAGCAGATGGAGTAGTTGAAGTACTCGGCGACCCGGACCCAGCCGTAGCGGACGTTCTTCATTACACCGATGAAGCCGTTGGGTGCGTGGAAAGCCATGTTCTCGGCGATGCAGTCGCCGTTGGTGTTGCCGGTCGCGTCCCATTCGCCGGTGTGACAGCAGACCGCGGTGATCATCGATAGCTTGTTGACGTTGGTCAGGGCGTTCATAATCGGCGAAGTGACGTTACCGCCCATGCCGTACAGGTCGATTGAGCCGTGAGCAATGACCGCGGTTATCGGATAGCCGGACTGGAGCGAGTCGACGTAGCGTTGGACCGAGGGCGTGACCATGCCGCCGGTCGTGTACATCTTCAGGTCGAACCAGGGCGGAGTCGGCGTGGCCGCGGCGATCGAATCGTTGAATTCGTTGGAGAACGTGACATCGTTGCCGAGCAGTGCCTTGCAGAACCAGCCGGTATCGGGCGTGAATTCGTAACGGAAGACCTTGGCGAGGTACCGCTGCATCTCGCCGACGCCATCGAGCGTGACCATGCCGACGTGGATGTCGGCGTAGCAGTCGACCGAGTCGGTCGGTTCGCCCCAGATGTTGTCGCCGTCCGCGTTCCAAGAGCCGTCGAGGCACGAGAAGTACATGTCGGACGGCATGTTCTCGACCGGGTAGCCCGACACGTTCCCGTAGGCGCGGCGGAACTGGTTGGCGGGCCAGTCTTTGCGGGCGATGAAACAGAAGACCGTTGACCAGGTCGTCTCGGCGTCCTTCAAGAAGTTGCGCATCTTGTCCGCGGTGTCAACACCGGGATAAGTCGCACAGACCGAGTCAATCTCAACAATCCTGGAGCGCCAGCCCTGCCGGGTGCGCCAGTCGCGCAGGCCGACGAGCGAGTCGCGGTAGCCGCGATGGGTGAGGATGACGTGTTCGTACGTGCCCGCGGGGAGGAAGGCCGAGCCGTATTCATGGGTCTTCTTGGGTGGAGCAAAGCGGTCAACATCCTGCGGATTGAGCACCAAGTGCTTCACCTCGCTGCCGTGCATCGCAATCTGCAACTCGCTGCGCCGGGCGACGTGAACCTTGCCTTCAACATAGTTCACCCGCACCACAAGCCGGGTGACGACCGAAAGAGTCCTGGTGACCGGGTTGTAGCGGACTGGGAAAACCCGTAACGCCGCCAGTCGATAGCCGGACTTGGTCCCGACCGCAACAAATTCGGCAGCCTGAGCCGGGAACGGGCCGTCAATACCGTAGTAGGAAGAGTTGGGTTCAACAAACGGGAATTGCGGCGGGTTCTCCATGTACGGTTGCGGATACTGGACCGGAACAACGGTGTAGTTGCCGGGAACCGGTTCCTCACGTAATTCCAGAACGTCAATGCCAGTGACTTCGGCGGTGGCAGGAATCACGACCTGGGCCGGGACCACGGGCAGGTCGGGTGCGCCCAGTTTGTCGATATGAGGATAGCCGGCAAAGCCGACGGTTGTGTAGCCGCTCTCGGTGCCGAGCTTCAACGCCTCGGACGAATAGGAAAACGTCTGAGTCACGTTGCCGGCAAAGCCGAGAGAGACGGCGAATACCAGAGCGAGAACGCTCACGCTGTGCATGCGGACCTCCTTAAGGTAAGAGTGTAATGACAGACTTGACAGCGCCATCCCGAATGGTGGTGGCGATGTCGCTCTCGATAACCATGAGTTCGACCAGTAATTATATCCCCTCAGGCGCGATGTCAACAACTGCCCTCACGGTCGTGCCGCTGGCGGGGAGTTGTGCCAATCAGCGCCGGCAGGCGGGAAGATCAGGCGTCCAGAACGACGGCCGAGTCGGCCGGTGCGCTACTTGCCGCAAATCGGGCACTTCTGTTCAACCCGGTCCGGTGCCACGGGGTGACTAACATCCTTGAGCTCACCTCGCTCGGCGTATCGATGGTACTCGTAGCACTGGGTTATGAATCCCTCACGCGGGGTCAGGGCCGGTTCATACCAGAAGTACAAGTACTCGGCCGCGTGCGCCTTCAAGGCTTCGCGCAGGTCGCGTTCAGCCCGACCAATGTACGCAATCTGTCTTGGCTCCCGGCCGAGGCAGTAGACGCCGCCGACCCGGCAGGGAACCGATATGTCGACCTGTAGTGGCCGCAGTGCATAAGGACCGCGCATGGTGCCTCCGAAAAATGCAGGCGGAGCCCTCAAAGCCCCGCCCCTTTGTGTTCATCTCAAGACGTAACCGTGGACGTTCTTCGCGTCCAACCTAATGATAGCACGCCCGTGCCCTAAGTCAATCAACGCCGAGCCGATGGTTCATTAGAAGTCACTGGCGGCACTGACCGTTTCTACGCCGACACGAGCGCGAGCTTGACAAGTGGCAGCCGGTCGGGTAGTTTGGGGAGAGAGTATTCTGACCATTGGAGGTCTGTATGGACGTGAAGTCGTTCCTCAAGTCAATTCCTGAGTTCAGCGAACTGCGCGACGAGGACCTCGAACGGGCGTCCGCCATTGCCCGGGTCGGCCAGGCCAAGGCCAATGAACTGATTGACGTTCAGGGCCAGCCGGCCAACAAGTTCTACATCCTCGTGAGCGGCAGGCTCGGGGTCGTACTCGACCTGGACTTCGGTGTGACCAAGAAGAGCTATGTTGTGACAACGGTCGGGCCCGGGCACGTGTTTGCGTGGTCCGGCATCATCGGCAATCCGCACTACACTGCCAGTGGCAGGGCGTTGACCGACTGCACCTTCCTTGAGTTTGACAGCGCCCGGCTGCAACAGGCGTTTGACGAGGACCCGAAGCTCGGGTATGTCGTGATGCGGGTAATCGCCCAGGCAATCGCCTCACGGCTGTGGGCGATGCAACTGCAACTGGCCCAGCAGTATGCGTTGAGCCAGGTCGAATGAGACCGGACCAGCAGGGTTCGAAACCATTAAGGGAAACTCGGACGACTGACCAAGGAGGCGGGTTCGTCGTGGCGATTGACGGGCCGGCCGGCTCGGGCAAGAGCACAACCGCTCGACACTGTGCGCTTCGGCTCGGACTTGACTATCTCGACACCGGAGCGATGTACCGGGCGGTGACGCTCAAGGTCATCGAATCCGGCATCAAGCCAAGGAACGCCAGGGCGCTGGCCAGACTGCTGGCGCGTACGCGGGTCGCGGTTGCTTGGGCGAAAGACCACCTGCGCGTGGTGCTTGATGGTCGAGACGTGACCCAGGCGGTGCGCGAGCCCCGGGTGAGTGCGCTTGTGTCTCAGGTCTCGGCGATTCCCGCGGTGCGCCGGAAGCTCGTGGCCGAGCAGCGACGGTTTGCCCGCGGGCGCATGGTGGTCTGCGAAGGCCGTGACATCGGCAGCGTTGTGTTTCCTCAGGCCCAGGTCAAAGTGTTCCTGGTGTGCGACCATGAAGAGCGCAGCCGGCGTCGGCAACTGGAGCTGAGGCAGCAGGGCAGGAGAGTCAGTGCTGCCTCAGTGCGGGCGAATCTGGCGACGCGCGACCGAATCGACTCCCGTCGTCGGATGAGTCCTTTGTGCCGAGCCAAGGACGCGTTCCTGGTGGACACGACCGAACTGACAATCGACGAGCAGGTCGCGGTCGTGTGTGACCTGGTTCGACGGCAGCTCGACAGATGCTGCCGGGTCAAAGGGTAGCGAGCGGAAGACAGAGGCAAGGCAGATTGCAGGGCCCAGATATCAACATGCGGGAAAGTCAGCCGGAGCAGACCGGAGCTGCAGTTTGAAACTCAGGTGGCGGGCAGGACTGCTGTTGACCTACCCGTTTGCCCGCTTGGTGCTGCGTCTGCGGGTCACGGGCCGGAACAACCTCTTGAGTGGGCCCCAGATTCTTGCAGCCAATCATGTGTCCAACTTCGACCCGTTGATTGTCGGCATGGCTGCGGCCCGGGAGATTCATTTTCTGGCGAAGGAAGAGCTGTTCAAAGCATCGCGGATGTTCGCCTGGCTGATTCGAACCTGGAACGCCTGGCCGGTACGGCGTGGCGGAGCAGATTCGGCCGCACTCAAGCAGTGTTCCTGGCTACTCAGAAGAGGAAAGACAATCGTCTTGTTTCCTGAAGGGACTCGGAGCAGAACTGGCGAGTTGCAGGAGTTTCAGCCAGGTATCGGTTTCCTGGCGCTGAGTAACCGTGTGCCGGTCATCCCGGTGTGCCTTACGGGCGTGGACCGGTCCAACGTGTCGTACTGGGTGGACCGTGACTTTGTGCGTCGGGGTTTTCGCCGCCGCCCGACTCGGCCAACAGCCATTCGCGTTTCGTTCGGCACCCCGGTCCTGCCCGACCGGTTCAGCCGTGACCGGACCGGCTACGACGGACTCACTCAGGCCGTGGCCGACTGCATCCGTCTGATGGCCAAAGGCGGTAGTTGATGCCGCGTGTTACCATTGCCCGTCCAACCGGTTTCTGTTTCGGTGTCGAACGGGCGATCCGGCTCGCCAAGGCCGGGAAGGAACGATACGGCCGGGTCTCGACGCTCGGTGAACTGGTGCACAATCCGCTTGTGCTCGAAGAGCTGGCAGCCGACGGCATCAGAGCCGTGGCGCAGGTCCGCCCGATGCGCGAGGGTGCGCTCGTAATCCGGGCACACGGCTGTCCACCCCGGGTTCTGGAGCGGTGCCGAGGCCTCGGCATCGTCACGATTGACGCCACGTGCCCCTATGTACGCAAGGTTCAGAACGTTGCCCGGCGGCTCAAGGACAACGGCTATGTGGTCGTCGTTGTCGGCGAGCGCGACCATCCGGAAGTAAGGTCAATTCTCGGCCATACCGGCCGGGCCGGTCGGGTATGGGACCCGCGGATGCGTCTGGAGGGACGTAAGGTCGGGGTCGTTGCTCAGACGACCATGTCACGGTCGAGGTTCCGGGAGGCTGTTGCCAATCTCAGTCGCTTTCGCTATACTGAGCTGCGAGTTTTCGACACCGTCTGCGAGGAAGCCGCGGCGCGGCAGGAAGCGGCCGACCGGCTTGCCCGACAGGTGGATCTGGTTGTCGTGGTCGGTGGACGCAACAGCGCCAACAGCTCCCGTCTGGCTGACATCGCCCGCGACGCGGGCCGGCGTGTGGTGTTCGCTGAACGCACGGCGGACGTGCCGCGTGGAGTCATGGCACAGAGCCGGCATGTCGGCATCGTTGCCGGTTCGTCTACCCCATCGTGGGTGGTGAGAGAAGTCGCTAAGATTGTCCGAAATCCTGTTCAGGAGGTATCCGTCTAATGTCGAATGATGAAATCCCCAATGGTGGCACCGCACACCCGCCCCAGGCTGATAGCTTCGGGCAGACCGTCGGAATGACGGCACCGGTCGCCGAGCGGTCAATGGCTGACCTGTACGCGAGTTCTTTTCCGACGCTGCGGCCCGGTGAGATTGTCACCGGTCGCATCATCAAGAAGCTGCCCAATGCCGTGCTTGTGGACATCGGCCTGAAGGCCGAGGGTGTGCTGCCGCTGGAGGAGTTTCGCAACCAGACCGAGGCCGAGGAAGGCCGGGAAGTCAAGGTCTACGTTGACCTGCTCGAGGACCGCGACGGGTTCCCGGTAATATCGAAGAAAAAGGCCGACTTCCAGCTCGCCTGGGAGACCATCAAGCAGAAGTCGGAGAGCGCCGAGGGTGTGCCGGCAACGGTCATCAAGCGCGTGAAGGGCGGGCTGGCGGTCGAAATCCTGGGACTGGATGCGTTTCTGCCCGGCTCGCAGGTTGACCTGCGGCCGGTGCTCAATCTCGATGAGCTGTTGAACAAGCAGATTGAGGTCAGAATCCTTTCGGTCAACTGGTATAAGAAGAACATCGTCGTTTCCCGCCGGATACTGCTAGAGGAACGGCAGGAGCAGGTGCGGCGCGAGGTGTTCAGCCGGCTCGCGGTCGGCGACGTGATTGACGGCACGGTGAAGACGATCACCGACTTCGGCGCGTTTGTGGACATCGGCGGCGTCGATGCGCTGCTCCACATTTCCGACCTGGCCTGGAACAAGGTCGTCCATCCGACCGAGGTTGTCAATGTCGGCGACGAGCTCAAGGTCAAGGTGTTGTCGGCCGACCCGCAGACGAACCGGATTACCGTCGGCTTGAAGCAGCTCCAGCCTCACCCGTGGGAGCGGGTCGAGGAGAAGTACCCGGTCGGTTCGCGGATTCGCGGCCGGGTGACGACGCTGGCCGAGTACGGCGCGTTCGTTGAGCTGGAGAAGGGCATTGAAGGGTTGATTCACATCTCCGAGATGTCCTGGACCAAGTCGGTGCATCATCCGTCCCAGATTGTCCAGGTCGACGAGGAAGTCGAAACGGTCGTGCTCAACATCGACAAGGAGAATCGGCGCATATCGCTCGGGCTCAAGCAGACCCTGCCTGACCCCTGGTCCCTGGTCGAGGACAAGTTCCATGTCGGCCAGCGGGTCACCGGGCGGGTTCGTGCCCTCAAGGACTTCGGCGCGTTCGTCGAGATCGAGGAGGGCATCGAAGGACTGATTCACAACGCCGACATCTCGTGGACGAAGCGCATCAAGCACCCGCGCGAGGAGCTGAAGAAGGGCCAGCAGGTCGAGACGATCATCCTCGGGCTTGACAAGGAGAACCGACGTATCACCCTGGGCCTGAAACAGGTGCAGGAAGACCCGTTCTACCGGCTGAGCCGGGAACTGAAGGAAGGCGACGTGGTCCGGGCGCGGATTGTCGACCTGCCCAAGCCTGGAGCGGTCGTGGCGCTGAACCACGGCATCGAGGGTTTCGTGCCGGTGAACATGCTCTGCCGGGGCGGCAAGAAGACCAAGGACAAGTATCAGATCGGCGAGGAGCTCGAACTCAAGGTCATCCGGATTGATGCCGAGTATCGCCGGATTGCGCTGAGCGAGCGGGCGCTGCATCCGGAACTCGAATCCGAAGAAGAACCCGAGCGGCAGGAGGGCCGGGACCGCGACCGCTACCGGGAAGACGAACTGACCGACCGGTTCACGCTTGAGGACCATCTGCGCGAATTCGAAGAGGAACGCTAGCTCCGAGTCGGCCCTCAGCACCGCGGCACGTGCGGCGGTCCTCACTGCCGGCTGCCGGCTGAATCAGTCTGAGAGTGACGCCCTGCGCCGGAGTCTGCTCCGGCAGGGCGTCGCTCTTCACGACGACCCGGCGACCGCCGATGTCTGCTACGTCAACACCTGCACGGTCACCGCCGCCGCGGACCGCAGCTCGACCCAGCTCATCAATCGCGTCGTGCGGCTGCGGCCGAAACCGCGGGTGGTGGTGCTCGGGTGCCTTGCTGAACGCGCGCCGGGCAGGGTTCGGGCGCTGCCGGGTGTGGACGAGGTCTGGACCAACGAGCACAAGCAGCAGGTCATTGCCGGACTGTGTCCGGAGCCGGCACGGAGCCGGGCAATTCTGAAGGTACAGGATGGCTGTTCCCGACGCTGCACCTACTGCGTTGTGTCGCGCCTGAGAGGGATGCCGCGTTCCGTGCCGGCCGCGAGTGTTGTGGCTCAGGTTGAGCAGTTGCTATCCGAAGGATTCTACGAGCTGGTCTTGACCGGCCTCAATCTTGGGACGTATGCTGACCCGGATGGAACCAGGCTGGCCGGGCTGCTCAGGCGGCTGCTCGGCGTCAGTCCGGAGTCGAGAATCAGGCTTGGTTCAATCGAGCCGGATACGTTCGACGATGAACTGCTTGAGACGTTTGCTGAGCCACGCATCTGCCCGCACGTCCACTTACCGCTGCAGTCGGCAGACGACGGCGTGCTCAGGGCGATGGGCCGAGAGTACACTGCGGCCGACTTCAGCCGACTTGTGACCCGGTTGCGGTCGGTACGGCCTGATGTCTGCATCGGCGCCGACGTCATCGTCGGCTTCCCTACCGAGGGTTCGGCCGAGTTTGAGCGAACCTGCGAGTTTGTTCGGGAACTGCAGCTCGCCTATCTGCACGTCTTCTCATTTTCGGCCCGGCCCGGCGCGAGCGTGCCGCCCGCGCGGTCCGGAAGAAACTCAAGCGCAGTGCGCCGCCGGGTGCACGAATTGAGGAGTCTGGCCGTTGAACTGCGCCGTCGCTACGAAGAACGATTCATCGGGACCATCCGTCCGGCAGTGGTCGAAACGAGCCAAACTGCTTTGACCGACAACTATCTGCGGCTGCACCTTGCGGACTCGTCGGGCATCCGGCCGGGTCGGCCGGCCAAGGTGCTGGTGGTGCGGTCAGACTTAACGAGACTCGCCGGCGTTCCCGTGATTCAAACCCAGGAGGAAACATGAGCTGCTTGCGGCGAATGGTTCTTGTGATGTCGGCCATCAGCCCATTGCTGCTGGCCAAGGAGTTCAAGGTCGGCTACGTTGACACCGACCGAGTGATTGCCAAGCTCGAGGCCGCGGCTGAAGCCAAGAAGGAACTCGACGCCGCGGTCGCCAAATTCGAGGCCCGGGTCGAGTCGCTCAAGCTGGACTATGAACAGGCGAAGCAGGAGTACGACTCCCAGCAACTGACTTTGTCAGAAGAGGGCAAGCGTGCCAAGCTGGCCGAGGTTGACCAGCGCAAGCGACGCTACGACGGCTATGTCGCCGAGGTCTACTCCAAGGGTGGCCGCATCGACCAGAAGAACAAGGAGTTGGTTGCTCCGATTGTCGAGAAGATCGACTCCGCGGTCAACCGCGTGGCGGTTGAGGAAGGTTATGCTCTGGTACTGGACGCCAGCAAGGCCGGCATCGTCTACAGCCAAGCCGGTCTCGACCTGACCGAGCGTATCATCGAAGACCTGAACCGCGAGTACGCGCCGGTGACACCGAGCGGCACGGGTAAGCAGGTCTACGCGATCATGCCGGTCTACAACCGGGACGACCAGGCACAGCAGGACCGAATCGGAGCGCAGATTCGGCAGTTCGTCTATGACCTCGTCCGTTCAACCCCACGCACCGACATGGTTGCCAACGCCAAGGTTGACCAGCAACTGACCGGCCGTGGCCTGCAGAATCAGCAGATTGTCCTGGAGTCCGCGCTTGAGGCGGCCCGGGCACTTGATGCTGACTTCGTCGTGTTCGGCAGCGCGGGCAAACAGGACCGGCGGGTCCAGTTCACACTGTCACTTGCCAATGTTCGGCTGGGAACCCTGCTCAAGACTGAGGAAGGTGCGGCCAGCCGGGTCGAGGACCTGCAGCAGGAGGTCGGCAAAGTCGTCCGCGTGCTGTTGGGCAGCATTGAATAGCCCGGGGTTACCTCTTCAGTGGGTCGCTGATGACGTGCGGCTCGGCCCGGACGTCCGACTTGGTCCGTTCGTGTACATCGGCTCCGGGGTCTCAATCGGACCCGGAACAATCGTTCAACCACATGCCGTGATCATCGGCCCGGCATCGGTCGGGGCGCGCGTGCGCATCGGGCCGGGCGGTGTTATCGGCTGCGACGGATTCGGGTACGAGCGACGGACCGACGGGTATCACCGGCTCGAGCATGACGGTCGGGTTGTCATTGAGGACGACGTTGACATCGGAGCCAACGTCACCATCGCCCGGGCCAGAACCGGACGCGAGACCCGAATCGGCCGGGGCACCAAGGTCGATTGCCTGGTTCACATCGGCCACAATGTCGTCATCGGCCAGGACTGTATCATCGTGGCTCAGACCGGCATTGCCGGTAGCGTCCGAATCGGCGACCGCGTACAGCTTGCCGGGCAAGTAGGTATCAGCGACCACGTGACGATCGGCGACGATGCGGTTATCCATGCCAAGTCTGCGGTATTCCGTTCAGTTCCGGCCGGTGCGCACTACTCCGGAATCCCGGCGCGGCCACACGGCGCGATGAAGCGCTTCTGGGCGCGGCTCTGGCGGCAGTACGGCAGGGGTTCGTGAATCGCCGCACCATCTGCCGCCCGACCAGCGTCAGTGGCATCGGCCTGCTCAGCCAGCGCCCGGTCAAGGTGCGGCTGAAGCCCGGTCAAGAGGGAATCGTCTTCAACGACAGCATCCTGGCCACTCCGAGACGGGCTTCTGAGTACGAGAATCGTACCTGCATCGGTCGGGGCCGGCACCGCATCTACATGATTGAGCACTTGATGGCAGCCTGCGCCGGACTCGGTATCACCGACTTGGGCGTGGACGTGGAAGGGAACGAGCTACCACTGGGCGACGGCAGCAGTCTGCTCTTCTATCACGCTTTGAATCGGGCCGGCACAAGAGAACTGGTCCAGGAGGCAGTGCCCATTACCGGCTGCCACTGGGCTTTGGATGCGAAGTGCTCGTGCTACTTCGTCGCGCCCGGCAGCGGGCTGAGAGTTGCAGTCTACGGGTGGGCACCGGGTTACGGCCCGTACGACCAGGTCATCGACGTCACGCCGGAATCCTTCAGAACCAGGCTGGTCAGAGCCCGGACCTTCGGGCCGGTGGAGGGCCCGGTATGGAAGTTCCGTCAACGATTCAGGCTCGGCCTTCCGCTGAAGCGTAATGATGGCTGGGTATTCCCGAAGCATGAACGCATGCCTAATGAGCCGGGTTGCCACAAGGTTCTTGACCTCTTGGGCGACCTTTGGCTGCTGGGCCGGCCGATACTGGCAAGTATCGAAGTCTGCAATTCCAATCACCGGATGAACCTCGCGCTGGTGCGCGAACTGGAGGAGATGTGTCGGACATAGTCATGGATAGCGAAGCGGTGAAACGATACCTGCCGCACCGCGAGCCGTTTCTCTTTGTTGACGCGGTGACCCGATTGGAAGATAACCTGATAGAAGCGTATCGCGACGTCCGGCATGATGAGTACTTCTTTGTTGGTCATTTCCCGGGCAATCCGGTGCTGCCCGGTGTCGTGATGGTGGAGACGATTGCCCAGGCTGGAATCCTGCTCGTCTTGACCAGGCGCACCGAACGCGCGGGCCGCGATACCCTTTTTGCCGGCATCGAGCGGGCGCGATTCCGCCGCATTGTCCGGCCCGGTGACCGGATGACCATCACCGCCACGGTCGTCGGTCAGAAAGGGCCGGTCTACAAGATTGAAGGACAGATAGTAGTCGGTTCGGAACTGGCGTGCGAAGCGGTCGTTTTGGGCATGCTGAGGTAGCGGTCGACACCTCGCCCCTGATTGGCCCGGAGGTGAAACTTGGGCCGGGCACCGAAGTCGGACCGTTCTGCCGGTTCGAAGGTCGCGTCTCAGTTGGTGCGCGCTGCCGGTTTGCTTCGGGCGTGATTGTCGGCGGCCGGCCGATGGACCGCAAGTACCAGGGCGAGGCGACCGAAGTGCAGATCGGCTCGGACAACCAGTTCTTCGAGTACGCCACGGTGCACCGGTCATGCGGTGAAGGTACGAGCACGGTTATCGGCGACAACAACATGGTTATGGCCTATGTGCATGTTGCCCACAACTGCCGGGTCGGCTCCGGGTGCGTACTGACCAACGGTGTCCAACTGGCCGGCCACGTTGAAGTCGGTGATGGCGCGAATATCGGTGGTCTTACGGGCGTACACCAGTTCTGCCGTGTCGGGCGGCTGGCTATGGTCGGCGCATGTTCCTACGTGGGTAAGGACATTCCGCCTTTTGTGCTGGCGGCGGGCAACCCTTGCCGGGTGCGCGGACTGAATGCGGTCGGGCTCAGGCGTGCCGGTTTCCGGCCCGAGGAGCTGGCCGCGCTGCGGCATGCGTTCCGCCTCGTGTATCGTTCGGGGCTGAACTTGACCCAGGCGCTGGCCAGAATCGAGTCAGAGCTCCTTGCCGGCCACGAGGCTGGCCGGCAGCATGTGGCCGTGCTCGCCGGTTTCCTCGGGTCGAGTTGCCGTGGCATCGAGCTGCGCAGCAGTCAGCAAGACGATGAGATTCTCTGACGCGGTCGCCTTTCTCGACGCGCTTGTGAACTACGAGAAGCAGGCCAAACCGCGCGACCGGTTCAAGCTCGACAACATCCGGCGCCTGCTCGGGCTGGCCGGCAACCCACAGCAGAAGCTCGACTCGGTCGTGCTCGTGGCCGGCACCAAAGGCAAAGGCTCGGTCTGCTACATGCTCGATGCGGCTCTGCGCGGCTGCGGGCTAAGAACCGGCCTGTTCGTCTCGCCTCATGTCCACAATGTGCGCGAGCGGATTCAGTACAACGGTGTGCCGGTCCCGCCGGCGACATTCGCCCGGCTGGTCGAACGGTTCGTCCCGCTGGTGCGCCGGCAGCCGGTCAGCTACTTTGAGCTGACCACGGCCATGGCCTTTGACCTGTTCGCCCGACGCCGGCCAGACTACTGCATCGTCGAGGTCGGCCTCGGCGGCAGGCTGGATGCGACGAATCTGTCCGAGCCGCAGGTCTCGGTCATTACCCGCATCGGTCTGGACCATGTCAAGGTGCTGGGCAGCACCCGGCGGCAAATCGCGCGTGAGAAAGCGGGCATCATGCGGCCGGGCAGGCCGGTCGTGGTCGGCCGGCAGGAACCAGACGCGCTGGCTGAGCTGCGCCGGTGTGCCCACGCCACCAGAGCAATGCTGAACCGCGCCGAGGCCGCAACCAGCATCGGCCCGATACTGCCGACCCGAACCGGCACTCGTTTTTCCGCCTGCACCGACATGGGCCGGGCTGTGTTCCGATTGCCTCTGCTGGGCCGGCACCAGGTCGAGAACTGCCAGACCGCGCTGGCCGTACTCGGCCTGCTCGCAGAGCATGACCCGCGCATCAGACTGGCCGGGGTAAGGCGCGGCCTGGCAAAGGTCATGATTCCGGCCCGGTGTCAGGTTGTTTCCCGCAGGCCGTTCATTATGGTTGATTCGTGCCACAACCCGGATTCTGGGCGAGCACTGGCTGATGTCATCCGCGACCACCTGAATCAAAGGGTGATACTGGTCTACGGCTCGCTGCGCGGCAAGCTGGTCAAAGAGACCGTGCGGCCACTAACCCGCTGGATACACAGCGCGGTGCTGGTCCGACCCGACTCTCCCCGTGCTCTGCCACTGGCAGAACTGGGCCGCGTCTTCACGCGCCTGCGTGTCTCCTATGTTACTGCTGAGAGCCTGCCTGCCGCTGTGTCCATTGCGCGTGACTCGTCATTTCCTGTCGTCTTTGCCGGCTCATTCTACCTTGCCGGTGAGGTCCTGCGCCTGCTTGGTTTGAGCGGCAACCGGCCTTGACTCGGGACTTGCGAGCGGCTGGCCTGCGTCCAGGCAGAAACCGCAGAGGCGTCTTTGTGCGTCTCACAGACAGCGACTCAAGGGCACCCAGCAAAATTGTATAATGGCGATTTGGCCGGTTTCGAGACTCAACCCTCAAAGTATCACGGAGTTAGCCGAAAGCGGGCCGGTATTCTGAACCCCCAGGGGGAACGGTTCCCCATACGGCTCAGGGAACCGCTACCCATAGCGAACCCTGAAGCGCTCTCGGTGCGGCTTTCCCTGCGGCTTTCCCTGCGGCTCAGGCCGGCGCGGCCCGAGCCCCGGTGGCTGCCGCGACCCGAGGCGCAGTCCTTTCGGCTCTCCTTGTGGCTCGGCACTGCGCTCTCGGGTGCGCAGCCAGAATCGATTCGGGCGTCGCTTACCAATCCGCTTCAGGAGCCGCTCGGCAAGCCGCCTTCCGATCCGCGCCGCAAGCCGCAGGAGGAACTCTCTGGTCAGAGGCCGGCCATTTCTGGCATAGCCGTGGGCCCCATTCGAACAAGAGCAGGGCGGCAAGATTTCGCTCGCCGCCCTGCCCTGTATCCTGTGTGCCGTATGCTGTCTGCGACTGGCTATCTCATCAGCACCGCTTTCTTCACGTTGTGAAACACAGGAAGGTCCAGCCGGCTTCGCCTCGTGCCGCATGACCACGGCCGCATATTGACAACCCAAAATCCCGTATCATGTCCCCCGAATTGCTATGAGTGCTATATGATTATGCCGATGCCGGAGCCGAACTTGACAGGAAAGCTGTCCCGCTTTCAAGCGGTGCGAGCGACAGTAAGGACGCCCTCATCATTGCCGACCTCGTGGTCCGGGGCCAATACCTGGGCTTTGTCGAGCTGTCCGACATCTGCCTCGAGCTGCGCGCACTGGTCAACTTGCGGGCGCGGCTGGTGAAGGAGCAGACCGGCTGGTTCAATGCCCTGCACCAGACCGTGGACGTGCTTTTTCCTGAGTTCGAGACGGTGTTTCCTGACCTCAAGCGGCCAAGTGCCCGATTGGTCCTGGGCCGGTTCGGCACGGTTGGTGCTGTTCGGGCGCACTCTGCGGCTGAGATGCGCCGGCTCCTGATCCGGGACGGAGCGGCCCGGGCCAGTCTGGCTAAGCTCAAGCGGCTCAAGGCGGCTGGCGATGAGTCAATCGGCCCACTGGCGGTCAGTGCCGGCCAGGAACGCAGCCTGAGTGAGATGCTTGCGACCTTGGCCGTGCTCGAGAGGCGCATCGCTGGCTTGGCAGAGATTGCGCGCCTGCTGGAGCAGCTTCCAGAGGCTCGTTACCTGATGAGTGTGAAGGGAGTCGGGGCGATGACCGCTGCGGTCATTCTGGCCGAGACGGGTGGGCTTGGGCAGTACAGTTGTGCGGCCGCAGTACTGAAGCTGGCTGGGCTCAATTCTTGTATCAGACCAACTCGGGGCAGTATCGGAGCAGCCGGCGCATCTCGAAGCGGGGCCGGTCGCAGTTGCGGCGGGCGCTGTACATGGTGGCGGTGCAGCACGCCAGGCGCGGCTGGCCGCTGCAGCCGTACTATGCCAGGCTGGTGGCGCGGGGCAAGCCGAAGAACGTTGCGCTAACCGCAGTCTCGTGCCGGCTGGTGCGGCTGCTTTGTGCCTTGGTGCGGGACGGGCGCTGCTACAGCGAGTGCCGACGCGTGGGGCCGACCCACGGTCGCAGCATGCCATCACACCTATCGAAAGCGACGGGACAGCAGAAGCCGGGCCGACGCCGTCGTCAACCTTGTCACAGAAGAGAGCAGTTAACGCACGGCTTGACTAACAAACCTGTCCCCAGAATTATGCCCAGATTCGGAGTGCCTCGGTCTGCTTGACACGGACAACCCCGAGACTACTCTGAACTGTTGTACGCCGGACTGCTGGTTACCCTGATTGTCAGCACGAGCCGGGTCGTCATCACTGAGGTGATGGCGAATCCGGCCGGTGCCTCAGGCGCGCATGCACCCGAGGACCGCAATGAGTTCGTAGAGCTGTACAATCGGTCACGGTATGCAGTTGACCTTGCCGGCTGGACCATCAACGACGGCGACGCGACCGACCGGCTGGTTGCCTGGACCGATTCATCGATTCTGCGCCAGAATCCGGCAGTGCGGCTGGGTACGACATGGCTGAATCCGGGCTGTTTCGCCGTGGTCCTTGACTCCGAATACACTGACCCGAATCCGATCGGCGGCTATGTCCAGCCGTACCGGTTCGGGCCGGGTGCACTGATACTGACAACCGGCAACACAACCATCGGCAATGGTCTGGCTGGCAACGACCCGCTGGTTCTCGTAGCATCGTCGGCCTACGGCTTTGAGGACACAAGCACCTTTGGCACACCATGCGACACGACCGATTCGCTGCCCGGTGACGCGGGTGACGGCTTTTCGTGGGAACGAATCCGGGTCGAAGACGAAGACATGGCCGGGAACTGGACGCGTTGTCTGGATTCGGCCCGATGCACGCCTGGCTCACCCAACAGCATCTTTTCCTATCTGGACCTTGCCGTGACCGAGCTGACCGTTGGTGAGTCGTTGCGACCAAGGACGCGGGCATGGGCAAGTGTACGCGTCGCCAATCTGGGTTTTGTCTCAGATAAGACCTGGTCGCTGGTGCTACACCTGGAGCCGGGCGAGCGCGTGGACTCGCTTGCCGGCTGGGAGCTTGAGCCGGGAGAGGACTCGCTGCTGCCGGTCGAGTTCACGGTTCCGCGCACCAATGCGTACCTGGCAGCGTGTCTTCTGTGTCCGGCTGACCGGGATACGCTCAACAACCTGCGCCGTGTCTATCTGCGGCCGGGAGGCAGCGACCGTCTGCTGACTCTCGACCGGCTCAGCTTCAGCCCGGATGGTGATGGCATCGAAGATACGCTCGTCATCGTGTACCGGGTCGCGAAAACTGGCGGCAGGTTGAATGTGGCCGTGTTTGACCTGGCTGGCAGGGCAGTGCGCACTATCTGCCGGGACTTGACCATAACCGAAGAACGAGGAGTTCTGTTCTGGGATGGCAGGCAGGACCGAGGCGACAGGTTGCCAGCCGGGATCTATGCGGTCTGGCTTGAGTATCGAGAAGGCGGCGTATCCCGAACCGAGAAGCTGCCGGTCGCGTTGGTCCGGCGAGGCTTGCGCTGACCCCACGTTCGCATAACATATCCGGCCTATGACAGCCCACAACCATCACGCCCACGTCCGGCAGGGGCGCAGTCTGCTCTTGTCCATCGCCTTGAACCTTGGCTTTGCTGGGGCCGAGCTGGTATTTGGTCTTGTGGCCAACTCGCTTGTGCTCGTGGCAGACGCGCTGCACGATGCCAGTGATGCGGTCGCGCTCGGGTTGTCGTACTTCGGGCTGCGGATGTCGGAGCGTGCTCCGAACCGTCGCCGGACGTTCGGCTATCGCAAGGTACGCATCCTGACCGCTTTCCTTAATGCGGTGATCCTTGTCGGCCTGACCGCCTTTGTGCTCCGGGCCGCGGTTGTGCGCCTGTTCCACCCCGAGCCGGTCCGGAGCCCGATACTCATCATCATGGCCGTGGTCGGCCTGGCAGTGAACGGCCTGGCCGTCTTGCTGCTGCGCCGGGACCAGACCAGCCTGAATATTCGGGCCGCGATGTGGCATCTGCTTGAGGATTTCTTTGGGTGGGGGGCGGTGCTTGTCGGCGGCATGATCATCAGTCTGACCGGCTGGTACTTCGTCGACCCGCTGCTGTCGATTGGGGTCAGCGGGTTCGTACTGTACGGCGCATACTCGGTGTTCCGTGAGTCGGCGAGCATCCTCATCGACTCAACTCCGCATGACCTGAGCTTCGACGCCGTGCGTTCGTTTGTCCTGAGGTTCGACCCGGTCATCAAGGATATCCACGACCTGCACATCTGGACCCTTGGGGAAGGCGAGCGGGCGCTGATGGCCCACCTCGTGGTGACCGACGGCCCGGTCAGTTCATATCACCCGCTCCTCTCACGCCTCGAGCGCGCCCTGGCCGAGAACTTCACGCTCAACCACGTCACTTTGGAGCTTGAGTGTGGCGAGTGCAAGTCCGGCGAAAACGTCTGTCTGGAGTGAGCCTGTTACGGTTGCGACCGAGCGATCTGACCCGCGCGGTCGACAGCAACGTTCGACGAAATCGACGTCAGATAATCGAAGAGCTGCTGTCGGTCGGTCTTATCCTCGATGACCTCGGGCCGGAGATAGGAAATCCGGCACGGGACAATCGTAGCTGAGACAAGACTGTCGCCCCGGAACGTGGTCCGGAGAATGACTGTGGGACGGTGGTCGCGGTTGGAGAAGACGAAGTTGCCCAGGCTGTAGGCAATCAGCCTGCCCTGATAGAACTCGAACCCCTGAAGCACGTGGGGATGACTGCCAACCACAAGGTGAGCGCCGGCTTCGATGCAGCGGTGAGCCAAGAGCCGCTGGTAGGGTTCAGGCCGGTCCTTCTTTTCCTTGCCCCAGTGCAGATAGACCGCCACAATCGCACCTGAGTCCCGGGCCGCAGCGATGCTGGCCAGCAACCGAGTCGGGTCGTATGCCCCGGCCACGCCGGGTGTGTATGAACCCGCGTGCCAGTTCTGGTTTGAGATGACCCGGCTAAAGCAGAGGACTGCCACCTTCTGCCCGGCGATGGTGAAGCGGGCCGGGGCAGACGCTGAATCGATGCTCACTCCGGCACCGCCGAACCTCAGTCCGGCAGCACTCAGGTGCCCGAGCATCTCCAGGAGCGCCTCTTTGCCGAAGTCGAGCACGTGGTTATTGGCCAGAGAGACCATTTCGATACCGCCGCTCTTCAGTCCGTCGAGCAGATCAGGTGGCGACTGAAACGTGTACTGCTTGCCTTTTTCCGGCTTTCCGGTTGTGGACACTGAACCTTCGAGGTTACCGACGGTCAGGCTGTCGGCCTTGAGCGTATCGCTCACGCCGGCGAGCACATAGTCTATGCCTCTCAACCGGGCCATGGTGTTGACTGAGCCGGCAAGGTAGATGTCACCAACCCACGAGATGACAACAATCCGTGAATCGGGCCGCGGCTTGGTCGTGTCAAGCGTATCCGACGCCAGGAGCACGGTCGCGAACAGTCCGGCGATGCTCACTATCCTCATCACGTGGTTCAGTTGGCAGCTACAACCGGGTGCGGCGCAGACGCAGGGAATTGGTCACGACGTTCACCGAGCTTAGGGCCATGGCAACTTCGGCAATGACCGGATGGAGCAGGCCGAGCATCGCAACCGGAATCGCCCCAACATTGTAGAAGAAGGCCCAGAACAGGTTCTGTTGTATCTTGGCGAACGTTGCCCGGGAGAGCTTGACTGCCGCGACCACACCCAGGAGACTGCCGCGTACAAGCGTCACGTCACTCGACTCGATTGCCACGTCCGTGCCGGTGCCGATGGCAATACCGACATCGGCTGCCTTGAGTGCGGGCGCATCGTTGATGCCGTCGCCGACCATTGCCACAGTACCGAATTCTCTCCGCAGTTCTTCCACGACCTGCTGTTTCTGAGCCGGCAGCACCTCGGCGATGATGCGACTGATGCCTGCTTCGGCTCCGACTTGAGTGGCGGTCTCCTGATTGTCACCGGTCAGCATCACCGGCACGATGCCCAGGGCTTTCAGCTCGGCAATTGCCCGAACCGAGTCGGGTTTGACCGTGTCGGCAACGCCGATGACGCCGACCGGCCGGTTGTTCGCCGCAACATAGAGCACGGTTCGTGCCCGCTGCTTGAGTTGATTGGCTGCTTCGGTCAGGTCGCGGCAATCGATACCACAATCCTTGAGCAGCAGTTCCTTGCCGACCCGGACCTCGACTCCCTTGACCCGGCCCTTCACGCCCTGTCCGGGAACTGCCTGCACGTCCGTTGCCACTGGCAGCTTCAGACTCCGGGCCAGCGCCGCAGCCACGACCGCTTCGGCGATTGGGTGTTCTGAACCCTGCTCGACCGACGCGGCCAGCGTGAGTACGTCGGTGTCCGTGGTCCCCAGTGCGGGCACGACGTCGGTGACCGCAGGCCGGCCCTGGGTGATTGTGCCAGTCTTGTCAAGAACGACCGCGCGGACGTCTTTCAAGGTCTGAATCGCTTCACCTGCCCGGAACAGGATGCCGCGTTCGGCACCCATGCCCGACCCGACCATCAAGGCAGTCGGCGTCGCAAGACCCAGAGCACACGGGCAGGCAATTACGAGTACCGCAACCGCGGCAGAGAACGCCAGCGAAAACACGGGCAGGCCCGGGTCAACCCAGGGCAGGAGCCGGCCGGCCCAGACCAGCACCGGCCGCAGGTTCGGACCGAGGAACAGCCAGACGAGGAACGTCACGAGAGCAACCACGAGTACGACCGGCACGAACTCTGCCGTGATTCGGTCCGCGAGTGCTTGAACCGGAACCTTGGAACCCTGGGCCTGCTCGACCAGCGTGACCACCTGAGCGAGAAACGTGTCCCTGCCCACTCGGGTCGCCTCGACCTTGATGAAACCATTGCCGTTCACGGTCGCACCGATGACCTGGTCGCCGACCCGCTTCTCGACCGGCAACGACTCGCCGGTTGCGAGCGATTCGTCCACGCTGGTGCTGCCTTCAACGATGCGACCGTCGGTCGGAATCTTCTCGCCCGGCCGTACAACCATCACGTCACCCACTTTCAGTTGTGCAACCGGGACTTCTTTCTCAACGCCGTCGACCAGTTGGACCCGGGCAGTACGTGCACCAAGGGCTACGAGCCGGCGGATTGCCTGCGATGCCCGACCTTTGGCGCGGGCCTCGATGTAACGCCCGGTAAGACTGACGGCCATAATCATGCCGCCGACGTCGGCGAAACTCTTAATGGGCAGGCCGGCGATGACCGCAAGACCCGAGACCAGGGCCGCACCAGTGCCGAGCACAATCAGCACGTCCATTGACGCCGAGCCGGCCCGGACCGAACCCCACGCGCCCTTCAAGGTGTTCAAGCCCGGACCAAAGAGCACCGCGGCGCAGAACGCCACGTCGAGCCAGACCATCCACGGCATGTGGTGCAGGCCGAGCCAGTGCAGCACCATGAAGAGCATCGGCACCAATGCCAGCAACCAGGCCCAGAGCAGCCGGTCCTGCGCCCGCTTACGCTCGACTTCGGCTCGGTCATCCAGTTCTGTTTCGTCGGGTCGGACATCGTAGCCGACCTCGGTCACTGCCTGCTTTAGTGCCGCGACCGGTGTCACCTTGGGGTCGAACTCGACGATCGCCTTCTCGATGGCGAAGTTGACGGTTGCGGTCTTCACACCGGGGAGTCGGTTCAACGCTTTCTCGACTGTTGCCACACAACTGGCGCACGTCATCCCGCTGACCGATAGCGTGACGGTCTCGGTCTTGCCCAGTTCGGGCTTTTCAAGCAGTACCGGTTCAGGCAATGTCGATTCGGGTCCCGTGGTCTTGGCTTCTGCATTCTGCACTCTGATTTCTGACTTCTCCGCGCTGAGGAACCTCTCCGGTTCAGCCCGGAACCGCCTCAGGCAGCTCACGTTACAGAAGTAGTACGCCTTTCCCTTGTACTCCCACCTGCCGGCCTCGCGTCCTTCGATGACCTGCATCTTACAGACCGGGTCGACGTGGTAGCTCGGCGTCGGCTTGGCATCGATGGTTCGGGCCGACTCCTGAACGCTGCCCTCTGCCTTCCGCATTGCGTCTTCTGACTTCGTCTGTGCCCCGAGGTACAGCTCCGGGTCGGCTATGAACTTCCGGGCGCACACCTTGCTGCAGAAGTAGTAGGTTCTGCCGTCGTAGTCACGCCGGGCTGCCTCGGTGCCTCCGGTCACCTGCATCTTGCAGACCGGGTCGATGTGTACGGCCGGTTTTCGGTCACGCATAGAGTGCCCTCTGGCCCGTCGTACCGCCGGGTTCGAATCGGGTGTTGGGTCTTGGGTCTTGATTCGTCACGGGCGCTTGCTCATCGTCTTTCACAAGTGGAGCGGAGAGGGTGGGATTCGAATGGGAGCGCAGCGGACAGCGAATCTTCGGCCTTGTGGCCGAAAAGAACCCGTGTCGCGACCCATCTGCTGACATGCTTCCGCCAGCCATTCCATCCAGTGGTAAAACGGAGAGGGTGGGATTCGAACCCACGGTACCCTTGCGAGTACACATGCTCTCCAGGCATGCCCGTTCGTCCACTCCGGCACCTCTCCGATATGCGGTTCTTCGTGCTGCGCTCGTGGCTGTCCTGCTCCGCCAGCGAATGTTGCGCATCGCGCCCTAAGCCTAGCGTGTGCCGACGGTAAGTCAAAGGGCGGGACTCTAGCGAATGCGCACCGCGGTGCCCGGCTTGACCGCTTCGAGCACGGTCTTGAGCGCATTGGTGTCAAGCTCAATGTAGCTGTGGTCGATCGCCTCAGCCGGCACGTTTTCGCTGGCTGGCCCGTGAATGACGATGTCGCCGCCGAGGAAAACTTCACCCGGACCAAAGGCGTTAGCTACGATGCGGGCCGCAGAGTCGCGCGGCGGTTCGACCCCCTCCAGGCGATAGAGCCAGTCGGGCCGATACCAGTTGGTGTTGGCCCGCGTCGCCAGTACTTCGAGCGTTGCTCCGGAAAGACGGGCCAGTTCTTCCTGAGCATGTTCCGGCCCGCGCAGCCGGAACTTTGTCTCCAGGATGGTCTTGTCGCCGACCGCGAGAGTCAGGCGGCTCCGTCCCCGTTCGAGAATCAAGTACGGCTCCCGCTTGGAGAAAGAGGCCAGTCGAAAGCTCAGGAACTCCTGGTCTTCTTTCAGACGCCGGCTGGTCAACTCCAGGGCATCGAACTCAGCCCGCACCGAGTCATGCTCGGCCTGAACCTCACTCGCGGCCCGCACGAGCTCGCGCTTGCCGACCGCATCTGCCAGGCGGGTGATGGCCAGCCCAGCGAACACGGTGGCCAGGACGCTCAGCAGGTTCCTGAACCCGGTCGCCATCAGAAGATGTACACCCTGGTGCCGACCGGCACCGAATCGTACAGCACTTTCAGGTCCTGCCTGCCGACCCGGATACAGCCGTGCGTGACGCTGCGGCCGAGCAGGTGCTCCATCGGTGTGCCGTGAATCATTACTCCGCCACCCAAATCGAGCAGATAGTCACCGAGTACGCCCTTCTCGCGCCGCAGGGGCGAGTTCCACGGCGGCACCGGCTCTCCTTTTTCCAGAAACGCCCAGTCCGGTTTCACCCAGACCGGGTCCTTCTTCTTGCGCAGCACGGTCATGGCTCCGCGCGGGGTACGAAAGACCCATTTCCTGCCCGTGCGCGCCAGTGAGTCATTGCTCCCGGTTGAAATCGTCGCCTCGAGCAGCACGTTCTGGCCGCGGCGCATGGCCAACCGGTTTGTCGCCGGATTGACCACAAGATACAGCTCGTTGGAAAAGGCGCTGGCGACTTGACGGGAGAGGTCCTGCAACTGCGCGGTGAGGTCCGCGGTCTTCTGTCCAAGCAGTGGGAGCTGCTCTCGGAGAGCCGCGGTTGCCAGCCGGGTACGATACATCCGTACCGCGACCTGCACGATATCCACCTGAAGACCCTCGCGAATCGGCAGGTAGAACTCGGCCCATGCCATCACCAGAATGGCAAGCAGAATCAGGCTGATTGACTGAAGTGGACTAGTCCTCACTGATGCCAGCGCGACGGCGCGCCGCGGACATCAACGTGGATGAAAGGACCCCGGTACCGGGTCCGTGAATACCAGCCGCAGCCGCCGACCAGCTCCGGATGCCGTTCTTCCAGCTCGTCCACCAGACCGGCCAGCAGCTTGGAGTCACGCCGGTTCACCGCGCCGTCATGATTGAGGTCATCCATGTGCCCGTCGTGATTGGCATCGACGATGAGGTCGGCCGCACCGCCATAGACATGGGCGCTGTTGCGCCCGGAGCGGTTCCTGCGGTTGTAATACGGTGAGCGGAAGCCGCTGATGACGGTCAGTCTGTCACACTGGTAGCCCCGGGCCTGCACCAGGTCGGTGAACAGCTCCAGCTTGATGAGCAGTTCCTCACGCAAGGCCATGAAGTTCGGGAAGCACTCTGGTTGCCTCGGCACGAAGTCCCGCAATACGTACCGGTCGGACACGGGTACGTCCAGCACTTCAGGCGTGACCATGATGAATCCACGCGGCTTGGTAAAATTGGGAAAAGGACTGGAACCCGGGTACTTGCCGACGCGGACGCCACGGAGATAGCCATTCTTCAGGCTGTCGTATGGGATCATGACGAAGGCGTTGATGTGTTTGGTTGCAGCGCCAACGGCAGTGATAAGCTGACACAGCCCGATCTGGTCCGGTGCTACCCAGCACGTGGCTCCGTCGGCTTCGAACAACTCGCCGGCCGAAGCAACCCAACCGCTCCCGGCTGAGCTGCCGACTATCCGAAGCCGCAGAGTGTCGCCGGGCAGCACAAAACGGCCGACCTGACCCCAGGTGTACTCCTGACCGTTGACCTCGACGCGCAGACTTGGGTCGATTCTCTGATGGACGATACCGTCACTCAAGCTCGCTGCCGGCACCGGTCCGGCGGCGAGCAGAGCTGTGAAGACGACGATGCAGTAACGCAGAAGCTGACTCCGGTTCTTTCTGTCAAGACGAAGCGAGGCACGATGCCCAAGCATCGCCCTCGCCGCAAACAGACCGGGCAATTGTAGCCGGTCATGTCTTGGATGTCAAATCCGGCACATTGGGACGATTCGAGCTTGACAAACCGGATCCTGGTGTTATCTTGGGGCAGCAAGAATGCCGGCAGGTGCCCTGCCGGCCAGCGGAGCGGCATCGGCCTCTCTTGTGCGGGCACGGCCTGAGCCGCACCGCAGACAAGACATCATGAGTTTGGCCCCAACCCGGCACGCCGACGCGTTCACGGCCGGGCCGGTGTTCAATCTGCTCGCTCGGAAGCGAGAAAGGCAGTCCCTGCCCGGCGGCATCGTCGCCGGAAGCGGGACTGAAGGCGCTGTTTCCGGACAAGGGCGAGGTTAGATGTCAACTTCCTTGCATTGGGAGGCCGGCAGCATCCTCGATGCGATGCTTGATGCCGTGCTGGTGGTCTCAACCGAAGGTACAATCATCGGTGCGAATGAGTCGGCCCGCCGGTTGGTGAAATCGGGGCCGCTCGGGCTCGAGGGCCAGGCCGCGAATTCGTTGTTCGAACCCGCGGCACAGCTCAATGAGGCGCTTGCCCGGGTGTTCGCCCAGGGCGAGCTCTGCTGCAAGGAAATGAGCGTCAGAACCTCGGACGGCAGTCAGGTTCCGGTCGGCGTGTCGGCCCGGGTCGTGAAAGTCCCGGCCGGGGCCGTGGTCGGTGCGGTTCTGGTTCTGCGCGACATCCGGGCGAGACTGCAGGCCGAAGCTGAGCACCGTGCCGTCGAAGACCGGTATCGGTTGTTCATTGACAGTTTCCAGGGCATCGCGTTCTTCGGGCAACTTGATTACTCGCCGCTGTTCCTGCGGGGCGCGGTGCGGGAGATTACGGGCTACTCCGAAGATGAGTTTCTGTCTGGCCGCGTACGCTGGCGTGACATCATCCATCCCGAAGACCTGCTCCGGATGCGGGGGGCCTCGGAAAAACTGCGTGCGGTTCCAAACTACATCGTTACCCGTGACTACCGTGTGGTCCGAAAGGACAGCTCGATTGGCTGGGTGCGTGAGACCATACGCAACGTCTGTGACCAGTCCGGAACGCCCACCTACCTGCTGGCGGTCGTCAATGACGCAAGCGAGCATCGTCAGGCATTGACCGAACTCGCCGCACTAAGTCAGCTCCGTGAGAGCATCACCGAGAGCGCGCGCATGTTCTCCGCGGTCGTTGACCTAGGCGGCAGGGTGCGGTCCTGGAATCGGGCGGCAGAACTGCTCACGGGCTACCCACGGGACCAGGTTCAGGGTGCGTCTGACGTCTGGATGCTTCTACTGCCCGACGCGGCTGACCGGGCTCGGTTGTTCTCGACCAGCGGTGCGGCGGCCGAGCCTGTGGAGCTCGAGGCGGCAATCGTGACCAAGGACGGAGTGGAGCGGGTTCTGTCGTGGCTCAGCCGGCCGCTGTTCGGACCAACCGGCGAACACGAGGGAAGCATGTTGATGGCGCAAGACCTAACCGCGCTCAGACAGGCAGAGAGGGCGCTGGTCGAAAGCGAGGCCGGCTTCCGGGCCCTGGCCGAGAGCCTGCCCGACGGCATCGGCATCGTCGGCGCCGACGGCCGACATCGGTACGTCAACCGTCGAGGTGCGGAATTGCTCGGCCGAACGGTCGAGGAGATGCTCGGTCTGCACGTCCGCGACATCATCCGACCAGACGACACAACCTGGGTCATGGACCGGCTGCACCGGCGCATTGCCGGCGAGCCAGCGCCGGCACGCTACGAGCTGACCGCGGTGCGGCAGGACGGGACCGAGGTTCCGGTTGAAATCAACGCCAGCCGCATAGTCTGGGCCGGCGAGCCCGCGACTCTGGTTCTGGTCCGTGACATCACTGAGCGCCGAACCCGGGACCAGGCACTGCACGACTCCGAGGAGTTCTGCGCGTCATTGCTGCGTGCCCTGCCTTACGCGGTCACGGCGACCGACCTCGAAGGTACCATTACCTACGTCTCGTCCGAGGCGCTGCGGATGCACGGCGTGGCCCGGGCCGAGAAGCTGCTCGGCAGGAACGCGCTTGAGCTGCTGGCACCAGAAGAGCATGCCCGGGCCAGGACCAACATTGAACGCACCCGGGCCGGCGAAACCCTGAAGGGCGTCGAGTACGTCATGCTGCGCCGTGACGGCTCGCGCTTCCGGGCTGAGCTGAACGCGACGCTTCTGCGCGACGGCCGCGGCCGGCCCAGTGGTTTTCTCGCCACGGTCAGAGAGCTGAAGTCCGAGTGACGCGCCGGCCGGTGCTTTGACATCCGGGCCGCGCCCAATAGAATTACTCTTGAGTTCATACTTGGAGAGCCAATGCTGATACTGACCGTCTTCCTCACCGTACAGGCCAACTCCGCACCGATGCGGTGCGGCACGCAAGTCTTCAACGCGCTGCGGCCGGTCGCACCCGTAGCTCGACCGGTTCCGAGAGACGGCGCCAGTCCACCCCGGGTCGGCGAGACCCGGCTGATGTGGCTGCAGAACATGAGCGTGATGCCGCCCCAGCAGTTTGAGGCCGAGCTGACTTGCCGCGCCCTGGGCCCGCACGTCTACGTGATGGTCCACGACTCGGTGTGGGAAGCCGGCGTCGTCGACTCCGAGGACGTCGTCCGCATCGCCGAACGCTTCGAAAACTCCAGTCCCCGCGACTCGCATCACGGCGTCTGGTATCATAACACCACCGTGCTCGGCCAGCCACCCGATGCCATTGACAACGACTCTGCCATCTATCTGCTCTACTACAACATCGGTCAGTTCCACGGCTACCAGTTTGACGGGTTCTGGCAATTCTTCGACGAGTATTACGACACGACGTCACTGCGGCTGTTCGGCTACCACTCAAACGAGGTCGAGTGCGTCTACCTCGACTGCTACCCGGCGAACCCGGCTGGTGACTATCGGATCGCGATTGCCGCCCACGAGTTCGGCCACATGATTCACTGGAACTATGACCCGGCCGAGTCGCTCTGGGTCGACGAAGGCTGTTCGGAGCTGGCGATGTGGCTCTATGGCTCACCTGACCCGATATCCGGGTTCAACTCCAACCCGGACAACGACCTGACCGCGTGGAACGGGCAATGGGCCGACTACATCAAGACCTACCTTTTCTTTCTATACCTCTACGAGCAGTACGGCGGCCGGGTCGGCACCGACCTGATTCGCAACATTGTTGCCGCGCCCCAGGCAAGCATCGAGGGCGTTGATGCCGGCTTTGCCGCGACCGGCCGGTTCGAGCGGTTCGAGGACGTGCTCGACGGCTGGGTGCTGGCCAATATCATCAACGACACCGCGTACTTCAGCGGCCGCTACGGCTACTTCGGCGAGCGCGTGCCGCGCTTCGGCGTCACGACCCACTCGAATTATCCGGTGTCGCGCAACGCCAGCCTGCAACGCTGGGCTGGCGAGTACGTTCGGTTCCAACGGGGCCGGGATCTGGAACTGACCTTTGACGGCGCGGACGAGGCTGACTTCCGGCTGTATCTAATCTGTCATGATTCGGTCGGCCGGCGCATGGTGCTCGACACGTTGACGCTCGACTCGCTGCAGCACGCCAGGGCGAGCGTGCCCGGCTTCGACACGGCGTATCAGACGGTCTATCTCGTGCCGGTAAGCCACTACCCGTTTGGTACGATGGCCTACTCGTACACAGCCGCAGCAGCCGGCATTGCCGAGCGGCCGGAGACGTCCGAAGCTACGCGACTTTTCGGCGCGCATCCCACATCCACTTTCTTTCCGGCCGGCAACGTTCTATCCTTGCCCGGCAGATACCGCTTGTTCTCGGCTGCCGGACGCCTGGTTACCGAGGGCGAAGACCAATTGAGCACTGCCGGACTGGTGACCGGTGTCTACCGCCTTGAGCACTCGGGCCGACACATCAGCATCGTTGTGGTCCGATAGACTGGAGGAACGACATGAGGTTCTTTGCGATACTCTTGACCTCGACCTGCCTGACGGTCGCCCAGCCGGTCGGAATCGTGGATACGGTTGGCGGCACGACCTTCGACAACCAGAACTCGGTCCCGGCCCTGCAGTGGGTGGCGCAGGACCCGACCAACGGTATCCACGTCATCTGGTTGTACAGCGCGCTACCTTACGGCTCGAACTGGCCGGACCGCACGGTCCGCTACAACTACTTTGACCGCAACACCGGAACCTGGAACTGGAACGACCCTGACTTCATGGCCTCGGGCATCAACAGTCAAACCCAGCGCACCGGGTACGGCTCGCTGGAACTGAACCCGGCAGACGGCGCTGCGCTTATCGCCTGCCACTACTCAACCGGCGGCATGCCGCCGACCTTTGTGCCGATTGTCGCCAAAGACGTGGCTCCTGGCGGAGGGATCTTCTCATACTGCGACGGCGCTCCTGACCTTGAAGGTTACTTCCTGCCGGTGGCGGCGGCGACTGCGGACGGCACGACCCATCTGCTCATCATCAAGTTCGCGGTGTCAGACAACCTGTTCTACACCCGGAGCACAAGCTGGTGCAACTGGGAGCTGCCGACCGGCTGGATTCAGACCGGTGCATTCGGCCATAACCTCATCGCCTCGCATACGTCCGGGAAGCTCGTTGCGACCTGGATGTCAGGCAGCAATGCCGAGATGGCCCTGCACTACCGCATGTCCACCGATGCAGGCGCGAACTGGGAACCCATCACGACCCTGACCCCGCCCGACGCGTTCGGTGGTGACACCGGTACGGTCTGCGCAATCGGCGCGGGTCTCGTTATGGACCGCAGCGACAACCCGCTGCTTGTGACCACGCTCGTTCCGCTTATCGGCGACTCGGCCTACTGGAACCCGGCCGAAATCTGGCTGTACGACATCGCGGCGGCAACGTGGTCGAGAATCCATCGGGCCGAGTCGCACAACCTCGCTGGCGGGTTCGGAGCCAACGCCGCCCTCTGCGGTCGGCCGAGCATCGGCGAGAATCAGGAGAACGGCCGGCTCTACGTTGCCTGGGAGCAGTTCGACTCATTGAATGTCGAGCCGAGCACAGACCTGCTTCGGGCCGATGTCTTCCTCTCCTGCTCGGACGACGGCCTTTTCTGGACCGAGCCGTTCAAGCTGGTGCCGACCGACCAGACCTCGAAACGGTTCCCGGTTATCGCCCGCAACTGCACCGGCGACTCGGTTACGGTTTTCTTCGAACAGGACATCGTCGCCGGGTTCAACTCCGACAACATCGGCCCGGTGTCGAATAACCCGATATGCGTCTGGCGCGGTCACGGCTCCGGCCTGGCCGAGCGCGGGGACATGACCGAATTGCCCGGCAATTCGGATCGTGTCCCGAGCATAGGACGTCAGTTCACGTTCTGTTTCCCCAATGTCTCCTCTGTGCAGATCTTCGACGCCGCAGGCCGCCTGGTCCGCACCTTGTCCCTGTCCACGGTCCACGGTCCGCAGTCGGCTGCCTTCTTCTGGGACGGGACCGACGGTCGCGGCAACCGGCTCGGGCCGGGCTGCTACTTCGCGGAGCCGAAACACGTACCCGGGTTCGGTAGAAGTAATCAGGGGCGTACGCCAAGAGTGAAGCTTGTGCTTGTATCCAGGTAGAAAGGACCAGCAATGGCAAAAAAGGACATCGAGACACTGTGGGATGACGTCCGGGTCTGGCTGGGTGACGCGACCCGCTCGGCCATCAAAGAGGCCGAGGACCTCACACGCCGCGGCCGGCTCAAAGTCGAGCTCTTCCGCCTGAGCCGTGAAATCGAACGCGCCATGGCCCGGCTCGGTGGTCGGGTCTACGACCGACTTTCCCGGACTCCGGAAGAACCGATTACCCCTGACGACGAACTCAAGCGCCTGTATCGCGAAATCGCGCGGCTTGAATCCGATCTCGAAGCAAAGAAAAAGGAATACGAGGCCGAGAGAAAGCGCTAGCGACTTCTGACCGAGCCGTTCGATTCCTGGAACCAGGCAACGGTCTGGCGTGCGCAATCCACTGCCCGATGGTCCAGTCTCTCAACTTGCTTGACTTCTGTACGGGTCTGACTATACCTATCTACCGAGGACAGCGGAAATCCATTCAATCTGTGCCCCCTAAGGAGGAACCGTGAGAGCAGCAGAAGGACATTTCAGTCTGGCCGTGCTCCTGGTATTTGCCGCGGCTTCGGTCGGCCCGGCCCAGGATACGCTCTGGCTGCATCGATTCGACTTCGGCGCTGACGCCCAGGCAGTCGGCATCGACTACCGCGATGGCGCGATTGCCGTGGCTGGCGCGGTCACCAACGACTCGACATACAGCTCCGGCACTCTGTGTTCTGCTGCCGCGGGGTCCCTGGCTGACACCAGCCAACCCGGGCTACCAGCTCTTGGCAAGCTCCGCGGTAAGGCGCAGGTCGTTGTAGCTGCCGTCGTCGCCCTGGTAGATAGCGTCGGCAAAACCCAGGCGCGCGTCGGCAATCTTCCAGACCGGAAATGAGGAGGTAAGCCGCGTGTCGTACCGGGTGGCAGTTCCAAAGGTCGCGCCGAGAGTCAGGCTGTTACGCCAAACCTGAAACAGCGTGTACGAAGGCGTCAGGTCGAAGTAGATTCGCTCGTCCGGCTTGGCCGAGGCAGACACAGAGCGGCTGTAGCCGCCGCTCAAAAAAAGCGACAGCGGGAACTCGAACCCCAGGCCGTGACTCAGGCCCAGGTCCCAGTTCGTGTTGTCCATGTCCGGTTCGTCACCGCGCAGGTCGTTGTAGCTGAAGGAAACTCCTGGTGAGTGCGCCAGACTGCCGGTCTGGAAGCTGTACCCGGCGCTCACCGAGACAACGTTGCCTTTCATGGTCTTGGTCAATGCCGCGTTGCCCAGTTCATCGAGGCTGTCGCTCGCCTGCGTATAAGGGTAGTATCCGGCCTGCAGGTACGGCAGGTTCGGGAACGAAATGCCGAGGCTTGCCTCCCAGTTCGCAAACCGCGTCGTCGCGCTCTTCAGGGTCAGAACCCTTTCTCTTGTTACGTATGTTGTCTCCGCTCCGTTCACAACCGCATCCTGCCAGGTCACGCGTTGCCTGAGCAGATTGTCGCGCTCGGTCGTGTAGGCACAGGTCAGCGTCACACTCCGGTTGAACAGGTCGCGCTCGATACCACCGCCCAGTTTCAGGTTGTCCTTGCGCAGTCCGGGTGCGCCGAGCGAGACGTAGCCGGGCCCGACGAACTCGAACCTGCCATAGACCCTGGTGTTGAGCAGATTCGCGGTCGGCCTGACCTTCCACGCGTAGTCCACCGAAGTTGACATCCGCGGCTTGAACGTGCTCGCCACCCATTCCGGCAACCAGTCCCAGCGCTCAACCGGCAACCGGTTGTCCCGGGTCAATTCCGACCCGGTCAGCTCTGATTCGAGCGTGAAAGCGCCATCGTACAGGTGCAGCTTGAACTCCGCGCCGACAACATAGTTCTCCTGCGGCTTAACCGCCTCGAAGCTGTCCGGCGGCACGGTTGTATCACCCGGCATCGGCAACCGGTTGTGCTCAAGCGACGACGGGTCGTCGGTTACGTACATGCCGGTCAAGAAGAAGTGGGTGCGCTCCTTCTTGCCGAACCCGAACCGGCCTGAGTAGAGCATCCGCGAGTAAGCGCCTTCGGTCGAGTCAGAGACTACGACTGCGCGCTGGGCCCGACCCGCGGCCCCGCCAAGATAGACGTACCATGGATTCAGCTCGAACGCGCCGCCCAGGACCGGCGCGCCGGAGAGCGTATAAGCCGTCCACGACGGGTGGCACGAGCCGAGTTCAAGGCTCTTGATTGAAAGCACGAACCCGGGAAGACTCGTTATCCCTTCAACCCACTCTGACGGGTGCAGGAAGAACCGATACTTGTTCAACTGCTGGCGCAGGTTCGACTCCATCGTGCTCAGGTTCATGCCGAGCGAAAGCGGAAAGCCCCAGAACGAAATCGTGGGGTCCAGGCTGAACCGCAGCTCCGGCCTTGGCTCGACCAGCGGGTCACCCGAGACCCAACCATACTCACCGGACACACTCGCTGAACCAGAGAACCGCACCGGCCCGGCAGAGAGGGCGATCAGGACAAGGGCTACCGGGAACCCTGCCAACTCACCTCCCTTTGTCAGTCACGGTATCGCACGGAAGCACGCATACGGTACTCCTGCTACTTCGTACCGCCGGGTAGATATGGATCAGTGTCCTCTCTATGTGGCGAGGATACTGGCGGAAGCCTTGAACAGAATACGACCCAGCGTAGACTACCCTTGGAATTCAAATCAGTCGGCCGCCCGGTCATTTGAACGCTTACCCTCATGCGACCGTCGTATGGGTTATCGACCAGCCATTTACACTCCTGGATGTAGCCATCCCCTTCGGTCTTGAACGCAGCAGGTGTGCTGACCCGGTGCATTCCTTGGGGCAGCGACGCTGGCCCCACAACCAGAGTTATGACCGGCCAAGGTTCCCAAGGCTTCCTGGCCGCCTCAAAGCTCTCGACCCCCCACACGCTCTTTGCATAGTAGTAGTAGACCCAGCCAGTGTAGGTGCCCTTGAACACGCCCGGTTCTGTCTGCTCCACAAGTCTGCCGCGACACCTGCGAGACGAGTTGCCCATCTTGACGACAAAACCCAGCCAGCCATCGCCAACAATCCAAGGCTCTTGGGTGGAGGCCGTGGGTTTCTCAGGCAGCCACTCGCCTGTGGCTTCATTGAACCACTGGCTCTCTATGCGCAACCACCCTGACTTACCTCTGCAGTGAAGCTCGAGGAAAGCGCGAGCACCGGCGCCCAGCCAGAACGCAGAATTCACGGGAGGGTCCAGCCAGATTCCTGCCGGTTCTGAGCGAACACAGGTGTCAGGTGAACCTCGTAACATACCTCTCGGCTCCAGCGCAGGATTGATGACGGGCTCTGCACTGGCCCACAGCCAATCGTCTCGTCCCATTACTACGACAGATCTTCCCAGCACTATGAGGCTGTCGGCGTTGGTGCTATCAAGCTCGACGATTGGACCACAGTACGAAGTGTCAGATGGGAGAACATCAACTCCCATGCTCAGCCGATGGACTTCGCTCCTGCTCTCTGCTCCGTCCCGCGCCTTCGCCGTCACTTGCCAGGCGTACATCTTACCCGGCTGCAAGTCCTCAAGCTGCCGTGCTGAGGTCGGATAGGTCAGGCTGGTGCTACGGATGTCCTTCTGCTCAAACCACGGCGGATTCGCGGCCAGCGCCTCCTGAGCCGACTGGCCCGTTCTTATCTCTACCAGCCTCAGTTCGTAGGTCACGCCTCCGGCAGGCATCGGCGCAGGCGGAGTCCAGGTGAAGGTTGGGTACTTCTGCCTGACCGTATCCCCGTCACGGGGCGTAATCAGCCGCGGCGGGCCCATCGGCTCCGCGTCGAACTCGTTCGAGTCGCCTACCCCGAACGGCCTTAGTATCAACACGAACCGGTAGGTTCCGGCAGGTAGTTGCCCGGAGCGGGTGACGAACACCTCATACCCGGACACAGTCTCGGTCTTGTCTATCTTCACGTCTCTGTACTGGTAGAGCCTCGTACCCTTCGGCAGCGGAAAAGGTTTCGTCTTGGCCCAGAACACCTGGCCGCGCGACGCCTCGAACACAAACCCTTCAAACCAGGCGTCGCAGACCGTATCCGACGTCACGGTCGCCTTCCACAAGTCCTCAATGCCGTACCGCCCCGGCGGCGGGACCTTGAGCCTGACGGTCGGATAGGCCAACATCACGGCCGGGAACAGGGTTGCAGCTATTACGGCTGCCATAGACAGACTACGCATTCGCACCTTGCCTCCTTTGGTCAACGACGATGACCGGTTAGCCGAGTTAGTGATGCGTCCCTCAAGAAGCGACCGGACTTAGTGCCAGCCCGGGTACGGATTCTGGTCAAGCCACTTCCCCAGCCGGACCCACCATGGTTGGGACGGCGGCGGTGGCGGTACCGGGTCGTCGAACAATGGAGGGACGGCGAGACGTATTATTGAGGGCTTGTAACACAGCCCGGCGCCGCTCGCTATTGCCGAGCCTTGGGCGACCGCGGACACCTGCCAGGCATATGCCTTGGCCGACACCGAATCCGGGCCGGTTGGCTCAGTCTCTGGCGGTGGCGGCGGCTCGGTGTAGGTCGCGTCCTCAATGATGGCTTTCATCAGGGCTCTGCCGAGTGCGGCCGCCCGAGCGGTGTCAACCGGCGACTCAGCCAGCAGACGCCGAAGTTCAGTCATGTTCGCGTAATGCTTTGTGGGTCCGCCGCCCTGACCACCAATCGGCGTGTCTTCGAACTGACGCGCCGAGGTCGGGTAGGTCAGGCTGGTGGTGGTGAGTCCGGTCTTCTTGAAGAACGGTTTGTTGTCTCTCAGCGCCGCCTCAGCGGTCTGCCCCGGCCGCACCTCGACGATGGTCAGCTCATAGGTCACGCGGCCCTTCGGCATCGGACTCGGCGGGGTCCAGACGAACGTCGGTGTGGCGGTGCGAATCGTGTCGCCGTCTTTAGGCGAAACGAGCCTCGGCGCGCCGGGAATCACGGGCGAAAACTCAAAGCAGTCCCCGCCCAATCTGCGGCCTGTGCTTGCTTCATACACCTCAAGGCAGAAGGTGTAGTTCCCTTCCGGAACCTGTCCGCCCCGAACCGTGAACCCCTCGTATTCCTTCTTGACCTTCAGGTCCCGCACCCCGGTGATGTCGGTTGATTGAATCCGGCGCATGCCGTTCTGGAGCACAAGCATGTTTCTTGCGAACCCGCGCAGGACCGTGTCGCCTTTGACCATGACGTACCCTTTCAGGAGCACCTCAACCGGCCCACCGTAGGTGGTAAGTTGTGCGTTCCACAGGTCATCCTGCGTGAGCTGCTGTTTGGGCGGCGGCCACAACTTGACATCAACCCTCGTCGTGTCGGCCCGTGCGGCCGTTGTGATGACGGCCACGATGGCCATCGCGAGTAGGCAGTTGTGTTTCATCTTCTCTCCTTGCTGTAACCTTGTGTTCGGGCAGACACCCTTCTTGCTCTGGACAAGCTCGTGCCGGCTGACGGCCGGCACGGAAAGGACTGATCTTGGACGATTGACCTTGGTGGTGCTGGCAAAGGAACGCGCGGCTCCTGCTGTCCGCACGACAGAAGCATATGAGCCCTTGCCACGTCGGAGTCCGGGCCCGGTCGCGGCAGGCGCTGACCGGCAGTTTTGGGCCCGATGCAGGGCTCTGTGTCCCCGCACCTGGCAGAAGACTCCACTGCGCTCCTGTCTCCGTCTTCTGTTGACGGCGTTGCATGCACCTCGAAGTTGAAGTCACGCGGGTGACTCACGGCAGGCGCTCAGGTCCGGAAGCGTCTCCGGCAACCGGCGCGCCCTACAAGATATACACACGTCAACCGTCTCTGTCAAACCCAGAGAAGCGCCAGCGGCCTCGTGTGTCCCCAGAGCGCAATGACCCGGCCTTTGCGCACCGGGCGGCTGCGCCGGCCACGACCAGAACCTAGGTCGGAGCCTAGCAGCCTCGCGGAGAACCCATTTGCAACGTCAATGTACGACAATGGACTGTGGTCGAAGGTTGCGATGCTGTCCACTAATGGCGGCTTCCTGCTTGCGGGGAGCTCCGCCACGTGCGCCCTGCGGCCTGTGTTCTGGCTTCGGTTGCCGTGTCCACATATTGACGACCAATAATTAGACATCATGTCCCCTGAACTTTGAACTACTGAACTTTGAATCCCATCACGGACTTGACGGGAGCATAATTGAGTACTATGTCCTCCGAACTCTGGGCGATTCCGCTCGGGCACCTGCTCGCATAGTCCTGCTCCCGCCTCCGCTTCCTCCACCCTTCTGCCCTTTGGCTCTTGGCTCTTGCCTTCGCCCCTCCGCTGCTCTGCACTCCAGCCTCTAGCATCTGGCTTCGCCTGTCCGCCTTTCTGCATCCTGGCCTCTGATAACGCCCGCCTCGTCTTGAAACACACGGGCAGGTTTTGTCCGGCGTCGTGTGGACAAGGCCGACCGGCCGCGCTAGAATCGCTGCGTGAAGCCGATTCGGCTGTCCCGTCACGCCCGCGAGAACATGACTTTCCGCGGGGCGACCGAGGAAGAAGTGGTAAAGGCAATCAGGCAAGCCGAATGGCAGCCGGTCGAGCGGGGCAGGTTCGATTGCCGCTATGAGTTCGCCTTCGACGCGGACTGGAACGGTCACCACTACGCACGCAAACAGGTACGGCCGGTGTTTGTGGACGAACCCGATACCATTGTAGTCGTGACGGTCTATGTGTACTATATATCGTAACGGAGTACCAAAGTGAGAATATCATACGACTCGGAAGTAGATGCACTGTACATCAGGTTCATCGAGACCACGGTGACGACCAAGCACGTGGCTGAAGGCATCGCCGTGGACTACGCGGCCGATGGCCGGATTGCGGGCATTGAAGTACTCGACGCGCGCAAGCGGTTCGGCGACGAGCAGATTCTCCGGCGCGTCGTGCTCGAGGACCTGGTCCTGACTCCTGCGGTCTAGCCGCGCCTGCGGCCAGTTCGCTCGCCACCCTTCGCCCGTCCGCCGCTCCGCACTCTAGCTTCGTCCACCTCCGCTTCCTCCACCCTTTTGCCCTTTGGCTTTTGGCCGTTGCCTTTTGCCTTCGTCCGTCCGCTGCTCTGCGCTCTCGCCTCTAGCTCCGCGTTGCGCCGGCTTGACTCCGGCCTGGGTTGAGATATAACTTAGCAGTGTCTTGGAAAGAAAGAATTACCGTTGACCCGCAGATCTGCCATGGCCGAGCGTGCATCCACGGTACGCGCATCATGGTTTCGGTCATCCTCGACAATCTCGCCGTCGGAGTTCCGCCCGAGGAGATCGTCAAGAGCTACCCACCGCTGACCATCGACGACGTCAGGGCCGCCTTGGAATACGCAACCGAGCTCGCCCGCGAACGGGTCGTGCCGATGCCGGCATGAGCCGGCGCATGAAGTTCAAGACCGACCAAAATCTCCCGATCGAGGTTGCAGACCTGTTGCGCGCTGCCGGGCATGACGCGACGACCGTCGGGGAGCAGCAACTTGGCGGCGCCATTGATACGAAGGTCGTGTCGGTTTGTCGACGTGAAGGTCGGGTGCTCGTCACCCTCGACCTTGACTTCGCAAACATCCGGAACTATCCGCCTGACCATTACCCAGGCCTCATAGTACTCCGCCTGACGAGGCAGGACAAGCCTAAGGTTCTGAAGACAGTCGCCCGTATTATCCCTTTGCTGGCGAGCGAGGAAGTTACCGGGCGACTCTGGATTGTAGACGAGCACCAGATTCGCATCCGCGGAGACTAGCCAGCGCGAGTGAGTCGGTACTCTGCGCTCTAGCCTCTAGCTTCTGACTTCTCGCTTCGTCCGCCTCCGCTTCCTCCACCCTTCTGCCCTTTGGCTCTTGGCCTTTGCCTTCTGACTTCGCCCGTCCGCTGCTCAGCGCTCGCGCCTCAGCGCTTTGCGTTGCGCCTGCAGAAACGAACCGGCTTGCCGCCCGGCCTTCCTTGGCATCGGCTGAACATCTGACGCAGCCGGAATGTGCGCCGTGCCATGGTCTTGACAGGAGCATAATTGAATACTGTGTCACCGGGATTGCTGATAATTGAGTAGCATGCCCCCCAAGCTTCGGAGTTCTCTTGCGGCGTGGCGGAACTTGACAGCCCGGGCTTCGTGACTTACATTGTAATACATGAAATCGAGCACCATCACCATCCGCCTGGACAAGGACCTTGAAGACCTGCTTGTCAGGGCGTGCCGACAATCGGGACGAAGCCGCAGCGATGTCGCCCGCGAAGCGATGCGCCGCCAGCTCCGGATTGCCCGGTTCGACGCCGCGCGGCAGCGGCTGATGCCCTTTGCCGAGGCGCGCGGCTATCTGACGGACGAAGACGTATTCGACGCGGTGTCGTGAGGGTCTTCCTCGACACGAATGTGCTTGTAAGCGCCGCGGCCACGCGCGGCCTGTGCGCCGACATGATGCGAGAGGTGCTTGCCGCCCATGACCTGGTGGTCTCACCGCAGGTGCTGACAGAGGTGAACCGGACGCTGCGCCGGAAGTTCGGCGCGCCGCCGGAGATAGTAGACGACTTCGTCCAACTGCTTCGGGATGATGCTGAGTTGGCCAATCCCGGCCCGCTGCCGGATGTCAAGCTCGCAGACCGCGACGACCTGCCGATACTCGCTGCCGCGGTGGCCGGTCGAGTGGACGTGTTCGTGACGGGCGACCGGGAGCTTCTGACCATCAGTCACATCGGTCGCGTGCAGATTCTGACTCCGCGTCAGTTCTGGGAGAGACTGAGGTCGCGTCGCGGCCGGCCGGTGCGCGGGGACTAGCGTAGCCAGGGCGGCGATTCCGGTTCGCTTTCGGCTTCGGGTCTCGGCCGAGCACGTGTGATAACGGGGCAGGTTTCCCTGCCCCGTGTGTCATATCCCGCAGCGGCTAGACGCTGACGACCTTCACTTCGTCCTTTTCCTTCTTCGGGAAGGCAACAAGACGGGCGGCCTTGAGTCCGGCAGCCGTCTTGTAGCGACGAAGGCCTTCACAGAGTTCCTGCAGCTTCTTGTCGTTGTCGTAGAATGCCGTGTCGGCAACGCTGCCGTCCGAGAAGCAGAATTCGAAGCTGTGTGCATCTACGCGCTGACCTTTGTAGAGCACCTCGCGGTCGAGTCCCGTGAACTCGCAGCCGCACAGATGCAACTCGACGCCGAGGCTTGCGGCAAATATCTTCTTGGCATTCTCGCAGTAGATGAACTCCTGGCCGAGGTAGTCGTACACCTCTTTCGCGCCGGCCTCAAGCAGGTCGGGGAGCGCGACGCCTTCAACGCGTTTGGGTGCGGCCACAGTGAGGTCGCGGGCCTTGCCTGGTTTCGTGACCTCGACGACCTCCACCTCAGCGGCGAAGTTCATCACCGCGCCGTTGTCAATGTTGAGAGAGAGCATATAGACCTGGGCCTGGCGCTTCTGGTCCGAGCCGATCTTTGCCAACCTCTTCAGCTCAAGGACTAATTCCTTGCCTCCCTGGTTGGCCCAGAGCGGGTTGATGATGAAGTCTACCCGACCCTCACCGGCGCGATAGCCCTTGTATAGCACCTCGAAGTTGCGCTGACGGTCATATGGAATCTGCCGCAGCCGCAGTTCGTGCGCCAGCGCCTCCTCGTAGACGCCTTCACCGTACCCTTCACCTAGCACCGCGAGCACCTCCTTCGCGGCATCGGACACAAGCTCAAGATTGGTCATACATACCCTCAATGTGTTGTGCGTTAGTTTCGGCGCGGACCAGTGGTATCAAGTCGTGCTTGGGAAGTCTTTCCTCAAGACGTCCTTGAGTGGGGCAACGACCTTACTCTTGAGCTTGCCCGCCAGCTCGTCCTGGCTTCGGATCTCATTCGCCGAGAACTCATCAAGCGATACGACGAAGCAAGCAAACTCCACTTCTTCTCTTGTCTCGGGTGCACCCTTTTTCTTGAAGACGACCTCCATGCTACCGTGGAATCTCCCATCCTTCGGTTCGCAACTGAGAATAGAGCATTTCGTGCTCTTGTTCTTGAGGGCAGCTCTTGGCCAAGCGTCGTCCCCTGGCATGGCTCCATGGACAATCAGCACCAGACTCGGCTTGCAGAGAGCGGATTTCAGCGGCTCGGTCTTGATGACCTCAATCAGCACGGTCGCGCGTCCTTGAAGACTACGACTTCGGCACTGACTAGCCACACTAGATAGCACGGCGCTCATAGACAGGTAGGGCGGGGCCTTCGTGCGCACGTAGTATCTGACGATCGGATCAGGTAGCGTGTAGAAACCAGAAAGCATGTACGACGGAGTCAGGTCCCCAAGCTCGCTGACTATCTCCTTGCGGCTGTATTCGAGGCCGGGGGCGGCGACCTCCAAGTCCATCCTGCACATCAGGCAGTTGAGGTCCTTATAGAATTGCCGGAACCAGTTGTATCGCCGATAGAACACCTGCATATCGGATTCCATCAACTCGGCCTCCTTGCTGATTCGCGATCTGAACACAGGATGGACGACAATCGCCACGGACCGCTCACTTGTTGCTGGTAGGTGGCGCTGTTCGTGGTATGAAAGCAGAAACCTCCAAACAGCCAGTACTCGTAGTACCCGAGAAACGCCCATAGATGCGTCAGTATCATCTTCTCGTGCCATATGAGACCTGTGTTCGACGAGTCGCTAGCCCTGTCGGATAGCTCCGGCAGCATCTTGTCAATCGCCTCCAGCACGTTGTACCACGTCAGAGGCAGCAGACGTAGTCCCGACTCTATCTTCATCTGGTCCCAACCGAGCTCTTTCCAGACCTTCGCTTCCTGCTCACCAAACCAAGCGGCATGACCGCGAATCTGGTCCAGACTCAGAGGGAGCTTCTTGGTCTTGCACTCCAGGAGCAAGCAGTACTTGCTTTGTCTGTCTTGGCCGAAGATCCACGCATCGGGCAGCCGTTCCTTCGGGTCATTCTCTTGCTTGACTCTGTCACCGGGGTCCTGTGCCGATGTTGCGATGGTGACGATACGCTTCACACAATACGCCTCGCCGAGCTTGCCCTTTTCGCCCGGGCTGTAACCCTGCAGCGCTACCTCAGCTTGCCCGAAGTCAAGCTGTTCTAGCTCCTTGTCGCGCTTCAACAAGGCACGCAGGAACTCGTGGCGCTTCTTGTCGGACAGCATCCGGATTGTGTGAATGAACGCCCGGGTCAGGTTGTTCTCGATCAGCACGTTCTTCTCTTCGTCCCGTTCCTTGGCCCCGTAGCAGTAGAACAGGTTCAGGTGCTTGTCCTGTTCGAGCTTCTTCAGCTCTGCTTGGACATCCTCGGACGAATCATCTGCTTGGCTCATAGGCCAGATAATAGGCCGCGGGTTGGCCCAGTCAAGTTGGACAAGCTATAACCGACTGCTCACTATGACCTTACCTCGTGTGGCAGCACCCAGGCGCTCTCGGACCTGTCCGACCCGCGCCGTGAGACACACCAGGTTTTCAGTCGGCGAAAGTCGCTAAGTGGTTGCTACTGCTTGACATACACGATTCTGACACAGTTCTAATAAAATACCGATTGACAAACGGCCGTTTGCTGTCATAACGCACCATGGAACACATAATACGCGCTATGAGACACATGACCACCGGAGAGATAGTCTTTGCCTGCGTCCTGTTGGTCGGCGCTGTCGTGTTCACCGTGGGCCTGATTCGTGCCGCCTGCATCCTCGGCAAGGCGGCCGGAGCGTTGGTTGGACTGGTGCTCGACGAGGTGGAGATACGAGAGCCGAGGGAGTTCAAGGTGAAGCCCCGCGAGAGGCTTGTATTCCCGGTCAACTGCCCGGGATGCGGGACTCTGATGATGCACATCATCTGCCCGAAGTGCGGGGCATGGCTTGGTGAACTCGGAAGGTGCCCGCAATGCCGGACCCGAGTGAAGGCGGTGTCTTGTCCTTCCTGCCGGGCGGTCATTAGGCAGTGACGGGAAGGCGGCGAGCGTGGTTATGCCTAGGAATAGTAATCACTTAAGCCAGATGCGCCGACTCGGTGCCGGGCGTGATTTGGTAAGTCGCTTTTTGTCAGTCAGTTGTGAATCTTACTGAATATGCTGACAGACTCAAATTCTGCACCAGAACCCCGTATTTCAGTAGAGGGACGGGCCGAAATGCGCGATGTCCGCGCTTGTATGACCCAACTCTCTTCTTATCAAGAGGTTAGGCCCTGTGTTGGCGTGGCATGGCAACCAAGGGCCGAACAAGGTTACTTGGCAGATGGCTGAGAGCTGTCATACTACAGAAACCAGAAAGGAGACCGTATGACCGATTCGTCTATGAGCAACGCAGGCCGGAAAGCAATGTCGGCCGAAACTTATGCGGATGCGCTGGCCAGCTTGAGGAAGGTGGCAGACTTCATCGAGGATATGAGGAAGCGGCGGGAGGAGATAATGAGTGCGATGCCGGAATGCATGGCGCTTGCGGCCAAGGCGCACGTCTATCGGCTGTTCGGCCTGGTTCACGGCAAGGAGAGATTCGAGGCCCGAGACCTGCCGGCAGTGCATGATGTGATGCGCCGGTTCACGGAGGCGCTTCCGGTAGCGAGGCGGTACTACGAGGAGGCGGCAGGCGGGACCGAAAGCCGATTCCTGCCGGTGGACGAGAACATCCGCGTCGCGGCTTCCGCTAACGACCCGGAGTTGCGGCAGTACCAGGATGAGTTCCGGCAGGCATGGAACGACAACATGCTCGGCCTCATCAAGAACTACGTGCACGACCAGTTCAAGCTGGTCAACGAGAAGCGCGAACTGGACATCGAGGACTTTCTGACTCTCTACGAAGACGCCTTCGTGTTCTACTTCATCCTCGATGATGAAAGGAAGCGGCTTGAGGCCAGGAAGGAGGAGCAATGAACGAGGCAAAGCAGGCGGCACCTGAAGCCTACACAACCCCGGGCGAGTGGCTGGAGGGGAAGCGCCGGTTCGTAAGGCTCGCGCGCCGGTTCTGCGGCATCAGGGACGACGAGTGGCGCCCACGCCGTGAGCACGCATCCGCGGTTGACCGCGAGGTGCTGAAAGCGGCGCTGCAATGGTATGAGGAAGAGCACCTGGTCCGCGAAATCCAGACTGAGGCCGCCGGCATCAGGCTGCCGATAGACGACTTCGCGGAGTCGTTTGGGCTGGATGCGGTGGAGCGGGAGGTGGTAGAGCTGCTGCTCGTGGCCGCAACCGACCTGACCCATGACGACGGGCGCGTTGGTCTGAAGGTGGCCGAGATAGTCATTCTTCTTGCCCGGGGCCGGGAGGAAGATACGCAGCAGTACCTGGGCTACTTCCTGCCGGGCAGCCGTCTGCTCTCGGCAGTGAACTGCCGGGAGGGATTCGGGTCGCGGCGGCTCTGCCTCGACGACAGCGTGGTGGCGAGGCTCATGGGCGTCGAGTGCGGGCCGGCACAGACGGGCAAGGACGCGGCAGGAGCCTGCTGTGAGGGCGACATCGCCGAGTTCCTTGTCGGCTCCGGCGTCGTGCTCGGTGACACGGCCATCGAGTCCATCCGCACGCTGTGGGGCTATGTCCGCCGTCGGGACCTGATTCGCGAGAAGTGGGGATTCGGTTCCCTGCCGCAGGTATCAGGCGGGGTTTGCATCTTGTTTCACGGGCCGTCGGGCACGGGCAAGACTCTGACCGCGCGGATGCTGTGCCGGGCGCTTGGCCGCGAGCCGCTGGTTGTCAGCTATCCGGACTTGGTGAGCAAGTGGGTTGGCGAGACGCAGAAGAACACGCACGGCGCATTTGCCGAGGCGGCAAAGCAGGGCAAGGTGCTCATCTTCGATGAGGCTGATGCGGTGTTCGCCCGGAGAACCGACGTGAACACCTCAAGCGACCGCTTCGCCAACAGCGAGGTGAATACCCTGCTGATGGAGATGGAGCAGTTTCCGGGAATCGTCATTCTGACCACGAACCACGCCGGCGTGTTCGACCCGGCGTTCGAACGCCGCATCAAGCACAAGGTCTTTTTCGAACCACCAGATGCTAAAGTCCGCGCCGAGATATGGCGGAAGCACTTGCCCGAAGCCGTACCGCTCGCGCCGGACGTTGACCTCAGGCAGTTGGCCGAGAACTACAAGCTGACCGGTGGGCAGATTGCCAACGCGGTTCTCTCGGCGGCTTCACTCGCAGCATCGCGGATGAGTGGGGACTCGGACACAGGGCGGATTGCCATGGCTGACTTCGAGGCTGCAGCCAGGCGCGAATTGGATGGATACACGGAGGTCGAGAAGAGAGTCCGACTGGGGTTCTGACGCAGAGGGGAAGTCGGGGCAGCGGGGCTGCTTCGCTGACCGGTTCATGTTTGGCGGCGGGCTGAGATGAAGGTGCAGGGCATCGAGCCGGCATACCGGGACTTGAGAGGAGGGTCTGGCAGGTGCGAGAGGATTAGGGAACTCGCCCAACGACCACCAGAGGCGAAGGGCAGGCCGAACTCCGCGCCAGAGCACCCTGGGACCAGACCGGATAAGGCTCTCAGAACCTGACCGGTCATTCTAACTATCGTATCTTGAGCATGTTAGCTTTAGTTCCCGGTGTCCGACCTGTCTTCGGAACCGGCAGGGGGAGCGAGTGGGGGAGTCGCTCCCTCTGCCAGCCAAGACAGCGCGGTCAGCGCCGGCTCAGAATGCGGTTGGGCAGTCGGGCGTCAGCGCAGGTGAGGAAGCAGAGCAGGACTCAAGTGACAGACCGACTAAGAAGCCGGGTTCGAGAGCGTACCGAACTGCAGGCTGGCGGGCAGGCGAGTCTAGACTGGGAGCACCAGACCAGACCGCACCCGGAGACGCAGATGGGGATGCAGCTTGGCCACAGGTTTCTACGTGCTGCCGGCCTCTGCTTTGTCTGCCTAACGAACCTTGACGAACCGCGCCGGCTCAGTACCGGTCGCGTAGTAGACGCCCGGCGGCAACCGACTGATGTCGAGCGTGCCGTCTTGAGTGACCGTGCCGGTCATGACTTTTCGGCCGGTCGCGTCCACAACATCGACCTTCCCGGGTGTGAGCTTGACCTGGTTCCGGCACAGGGTTGCGTTGCATCTGTTTCCGGCTCGGCTGGTTTCGGCCGTGATGCCGGTCAGAACAAGACGGAGCAGCTCAACGGAGTGCGAGTCACCGACATAGACGTACCACTGGTCGTCGCAATACAGCCCTTGCGCGCTGCCGGGCAGGTCGCAGGTGGCAATTGAGCGCGGCGCAGCCGGGTTGGAGATGTCGAACACCTCGATGCCGTGGTAGTAGTAGGAGACGAACAGATAGGGCGCACGGACGTAGAGTGCGCGTGGGCTGTTGGTCAGGCCCACGGTCGCAAGCAGGCTCGGTTGAAGCGTGTCGGCAACCGAGATGACCTCGATGCGCTGGTTCGGGCTGGTGACGAGCGCGTAGCAGTACTCGCCCGCGGCATCGACGTCAATCGGGTAACCATTGATGGCAAGGCCTGAGACCCGGCGCGGTGCGCGTGGGTCTTCAACGTTGATGATGGCGAACTCGTTCAGGCTCCAGCCCTGACTCACGACATAGCAGTACCGGCCGACCGGGTGGGCGACCGCTTCGACGCCGCCACCATTGGTCGAGTAGCTGCCAAGCAGGTGCGGCTGCCGGGGGTCGCTCAGGCCGTAGACCAGGAGCGTGCCGTGATACGGGTTCCATTCGCGTTCGGCCACATAGGCGAAAGTATCTTTGACTGTGACCTTGTAGGTGTAGTAGCTGGTTGTGGTCTGGGCCAGAAGAGCCGGTCGGGCCGGGTTGGCAAGGCTGACAATCGCCAGGCCGTCGTAGTTCGCGACAAAGGCGAGTGAGTCGCGCACGACCACGCGCCGGGGATACCCGGACAAGACCAATTCACCCAGCTCGACTGGGTGCTCGATGTCGGTCACGTCCACGACCGTCACTCCATACCAGCGGTCCGCAGTGACGACCAGGTTGCCGTTGCGCCAGGCATCGTTGATTTCGCCGGGCCGCTTGAACCGGCCACGTACTACCGGCGCAGCCGGATTGGTGAAATCGGCCACGAGCAGGTCGCGCGACCAGACCCCGGCAAACACATAGTGGCCCGAAACCGCGGCCGACTGGGGCCCGTTCTGGCAGGTGAACTGGCCCCGGTAGACCGGCAAGGCCGGGTTTGCCACGTTCACGATTCTTACGTCCATGTTCTGGCCCCGGCAGAGAAACGCAAGGCTGTCTTTGACCGCCAGCCCGAAAGCCAGATAGCCGCCGTCATAGCGTCCGACCCGGGCGAGCGTTGTCGCGTCGTAGATGAGCAGCTCGGTGTCGCCGCAGGTGTAGACGTAGTTGCCCTGCACGGTCACGTCGCGCAGCCAGCTCGCCTCGATACTCGCGACCTGGCGCGGCGACTGGGGGCTGGCCACGCTCAGCACCTTAAGGCCAGTCTGGGTCGCGACAAAGAGCAGCGTGTCTTTGAGCGCCATGCGCTTGATGCCGACTCCGGACAGAAGCCCTAGTCGCCGCGGCCGCGCCAAATCGGCGATGCTCAGCACCGCCAAGTCATTCGAGCCGCAGAACGCAAAGGTGTCCTTGACCACGACATCCTCGATTGACGCCATCGGGTACCGGCTGAGTTCGCGCGGTCGGGCCGGGTCGGCAACGTCCAGCACCACCAGACCGTTGAAGTTGTCGGCGATAAAGGCGATCGATTCCTGCACCGCGCAGCCATAGGCGAAGCCCGGCGTGTTGCAGTACCCGAGCAGCCTGATACTCTCCGGCTCAGTGATGTCGAAGATATCAAGCCCGCGCTCGCAGGCAGAGTAGAGCCGCGTGCCGTCAACGACCAGCTTCCGGTCCGCACCAGAGAGCACGGCCGTTGACACGCGTTCGATGTTCTGACTGGTAAGACACAACAACAGCAGGATGGTCATTCAAGCCTCCTTAGGTCAGTCGATGCGCCAGGCCGCAATCTCCTCCTGAGTTGCGGGATTCACATCCAGCTCGCGGCCGTTCACCTGCACGCGCACACGTTTCTCTCTGCGCCGGTCACTGAACGCCGCGCACAACCGCGCCGCAGCACCGACGTCTTCGTCCCAGACCGGGACATGACCCAATTCCGCCGTGGGATTGGGAACAACCGGGATAAGCAGGCACAGCGGCCCGGGCAAGTGTGTTGCGTCGATGACCGCGGGGACATGACCCGTTTCTGCCAGAGAACTGGGATTGCGTCCTCGGGCAAACTCTGCCAGCGCCGCGTTTTCCTCTTGGTCCCGGCCGACCACGACCCGCGCGCCCGAGCTCAGCCGAAAATGCCGGCCCAGGCCGAGCAGCTCGACTATCGGCACTGAATCCTCACCGTGGGCAAAGGCGTCCTCGAGTCGGCTGGAGAAGACCGGCTCGGTCAGCAGGCAGCCGCCAGCCGGAGTCGGGTAATCTTTGATTCGGTAGAGCACAGCGAGCACCATCTGCCGCTTGCGCATCCGGCCCTGGATGTCGAAGAGCCTGCGCCGGTCGAGCAGGCCTTGCTTCTCGGGCAGGGTTTCGTCGAGTAGCTTGGCTGAAAGCGGCCGGACCAGGTGTCCGTCGGTGCCTGACTCACGCGCGACTTTCACGAGCGCCTGCCGGTTCTGAGACATCGGCCGCTGGCCCAGGACTTCGCCGGTGATGATGAACTGAGCACCGCGCGTCTGGCCATACTCCCATGCCTTGCGAACCATCAGGATATGGCAGTCGATGCATGGGTTCATGTTCCTGCCCCGGCCGTGCTTCGGAGATTTCACCATCTCGATGAACTCCTGGTCGATCGGCAGGGTGACAAGTTCGATACCCAGTTGCTCGGCAGCCTTTTCGGCATTGCTTCTGCCCTGAAGCGGCCGCGGGCAGTAGGCTCCCGCGAAGTTCACGCCGATAACCTTCACCCCGAGGTCAAGCACGAGCCTGGCCGCGAGGGTCGAGTCAAGCCCGCCGGACAAGAGGGCGACCGCAGTCGGTTGCGACTGGTCTCTCATGCGCCTTCAGCTTACCTTGACCAGCCGCGATTGCAACAGAGGAGGAGCTGAGGCGACTTTGAACCGCTCGGGTGCTACAGCCAGTCGCGGCTGGCGAGCTCGTAGTAGTGGCGGGCCAGGGACTCAGTCACCAGGTGCGCAGCGAGTTTGGGCGCTTCGCGGTCGAACCTGGGCTGACCCTGAATCGGGCCGGCAATCGTCTCGAACTCGGTGCGCGCATTCTCAATCGCCCGATGGCCTGGTGGCGGCAGTTGCACACCCTGGTCCTTGAGCCGCTCCAAACCCTTGGTCCATGCGGTCCTGAGTACGTCGGTCATCGTTCACCCCTTCCGGAATGTATCTCAGCCTCTCTTTGTCCGGGCAGAACATCTTCTTCTTGCTTGAGTCTTTTCGGCCGCAAACCCAATGTCCTGACACGGGTCAGGTCTAGTGGACTTGCACGCCGGGACTTCACTCTACCCGGTGTTATGTTGTTGTTCTGAGTGGGCCGGTGTCTTGGTCTTCAAGGCCGGCTCCTGGGGGCATGAATACCGGCCCCCTGCCATCTCGGTGTAAATTATACCAGAAGAACGGTTGATTCGCAACCACGGCGGGTTGTTCGGTTGTATCCAAAGGAAAGGGCCGGAAACATCCGGCCCTGACTGTGCCCTCGCCATTCTCCACCTAGGTCGGCGGTGCCCTCTGAGCCTCACCGGCTTTGCCGGAATCAGGGTCGCGGAACTTAGTGTTGATTGGCATGAGAATACTCCTTGGTTTGAGGGAGCAGGGCGGGGGAATGTTGCCGGTCGCCTGAGCCGTTGCTCGCAACGGCGTGCGCCACGCCCTGCTCCAAGTCAGTTGCGGTCAGCTTTTCACCCAGTCGCAGGATCCGCATCGAGGCCGCTGAACTGCTGATATACCTTACACTCGACGGGAATACCGCCAGCGCTGCTGCAAGCAGCAGCCACACCACGGTAACACCCCGGGCAAAACCAAGCAGTCCGCCGGCATAGCTGTCCAGGTCGTGGAGCCGGGCCCAGTCCAGAAGCTTCGTCAGCATGGTCCGGCCGACGCGCAGCGCAACCCAGAAGAGAACCAGCAGAACAAGGAACGCCACCACCGCCGACACGCGCGGACTCTTGATAAGCGGGTCCAGGACTGCGGCCAACAGGTCAACCCGACGAAGTGCAAGCCATATTCCAAGGATCGCCGATGCGACCGACCCAAGACCGCGCAAGAACCCCTGACCATAGCCATATGCCGATGTCAGGGCAAGAAACAGAAGAATAACGATGTCCGTAGCCATGTTACACCTGACGACCTGTCTTGCAACCGGTGTGCCGTCGCACCGATTCGCCCAACCTATTGGCCGTTCACTGCTTGCACTGCCAGCGCTGTTTGGATGAGCCGCCGTTGCCCCGCACTCGTCGCACCAGGGGCGTCCGGTCAAAGACATAACCTCTTGATACGAATCGACATGTACCAGGGTGACCATCCCTGCCGCGCTTGCGTTCGCCTGGTGACCGGGTAACATCAGTCGTCATGCTCCGCGCCGTGCTGTTCGACCTGGATGACACACTGATGCCGGATGAGTCTGCGGCCGATGCGGCGCTCGTCGCTGCTGGCAAGCTCGCTGCTGAATGGCACCGCATTCTGCCCAGCGAGCTCAAGGACACGGTGCGCCGCATTGCCCGCCGCATCTGGCGCGCGCACCCGGTAGTGGCTGCCTACCGCGGGAGCTACGACATCAGCTCCTGGGAGGCACTCACAGCCCGGTTCGAGGACAGCGACGACGAAATGAGGCAGTTGCGCGCCTGGGCCCCTGCTTACCGGCAGGAAGTCTGGACCAGTGCCCTGGCCGAATTCGGCGTTGCCGACCCGCTGCTTGCCGACCTGCTTGCAGCCACCTACGCAGCCGAACGCCGGGCCCGGTATCAGCCTTACCCAGACGCGCTACCTGTGCTCGACCGGCTCGCCAGCAAACTCCAGCTCGGTCTTGTCACCAATGGCCCGGCTGACCTGCAGCAGGACAAGCTCGAATGCTCCGGGCTCAAAGACCGGTTCACGGCTGTGGTCATATCCCGGGCAGTCGGCATGATGAAGCCCGACCCGCGCATCTTCAGGCTCGCGCTCGACCGGCTAGGGGTCTGCCCGGCCGAGGCGGTCTATGTCGGCGACAGCCTGAGCAAAGACGTTGTCGGAGCAAAGACTATTGGCATGAGAGCGGTCTGGGCCAACTACGACTCGTGTCCGCCCCGGGAAGGCACGGCTCCGGACGCGGTGATAAGCTCGCTGCCCGAGCTTCCGGTTGCGCTCGAGCTGCTCGCCTGAAACCGATTCGAGAGGAGCGCCAATGACCCGAAAGAAAAAGACCTGGCAGGAGAAACTCTCTGACAGCAAAGACCTGCCCAAGACCATGGTCATCCCGTCACCGGCCGAAGTAGACGAAGTCATGCGCCGCGTGCCCAAGGGCAGGCTCGTGACCATCGACGAAATCCGCGCCGCCCTTGCCCGCAAACACCGGACCGACATCGCCTGTCCGAGGACCACCGGCATCTTTGCCTGGATTGCGGCGCACGCAGCCGAGGAAGCCCGTGCCCAGGGCAGGAAGAACATCACCCCTTACTGGCGCACGCTCAAGGCCGGCGGTGAGCTGAACCCGAAGTACCCGGGCGGCATCCTGGCGCTCAAGCGACTGCTTGAATCCGAAGGCCACAAGGTCACAAAAAAGGGCGGCAGGTATGTCGTCGTTGACTTCGCCGTCCGCCTCGCGCGCCTGACGTGAGCCTGACTGTTCGCCCGTTTGTCGGTAGCCGCGACTAACCGGCAACCGGCACGGCCAGCACTCTACCTGGTCTTGCGGCCGGCCTTGGCCGGGCAATGGTCTGGAAAGAGCACCCGGCAGACATCGGTGACGTCATGCACGAAATGGAACCTGAGCGCCCTTCGCACGTTGGTCGGCACTTCCCGCAGGTCGCGCCGGTTCTCCGAGGGAAGGATGACCTCCTTGATGCCGGCACGACTCGCGGCCAGCACCTTCTCCTTGACCCCACCAATCGGCAGCACCCGGCCGGTCAGCGTAATCTCGCCGGTCATGGCGATGCGCGGGTCGACCGGCTCGCGGCGCAGCAAGGATAGCAGCGACGCAACCACCGCCACCCCGGCCGACGGCCCGTCCTTGGGCACGGCCCCGGATGGAATGTGGATGTGGATGTCAGTGTCGTCGAAGTTCTTCTCCTCGATGCCGAGCGTCGTAGCATGCGCCCGGACATACGAGAGAGCAGCCTCGGCCGACTCCTTCATCACCTCGCCCAGTGAGCCGGTAAGAATCAGACCCTTCCTGCCTTTCATCAAGGTGGCCTCGACGAATAGTATCTCACCCCCGAACGGGGTCACGGCCAGTCCGGTTGACACGCCGACGGTGCCGCGCCGGGCAGCAACCTCAGGACTGAACTTGCGCGGGCCCAGCAGCCTTCTCACCTCGGCCGCGCCGATGAGCGCGGGCTTGCCGTCCCCTTCGGCAAACCGCCGGGCGACCTTGCGGGTGATGGCGCCAATCTCACGTTCCAGATTCCGCACACCTGCTTCCCGGGTGTACTGACTGATGATGACCCTCAGGCCATCGTCGTCGAACATCACCTGGCCCGGCACAAGCCCATTCTCCTTCACCTGTCGCGGCACGAGAAAGCCTCGGGCAATGGCCAGCTTCTCTTCGTCGGTATAGCCGGGCAGCTCCAACACCTCCATCCGGTCGCGCAGCGCCGGGATGATGGTATCGGCAATGTTCGCGGTGGTAATGAACATCACCTGAGACAGGTCAACCGGGACCTCAAGGTAGTGGTCGGAGAAACTCCAGTTCTGCTCCGGGTCGAGTACTTCGAGCAGGGCCGATGAAGGGTCGCCCCGGAAGTCGGTCCCCACCTTATCGATTTCATCGAGCATCAACACCGGATTCATCGAACCGGCCGTGCGCAGGGCCTGGACGATCCGGCCCGGCAGCGCGCCAACATAGGTGCGGCGGTGGCCTCGGATTTCAGCCTCGTCTCTGATGCCGCCCAGCGAGAAACGGAAGAACCGGCGGCCCAGCGCCCGGGCAATCGAGCGGCCGAGCGACGTCTTGCCCACCCCGGGCGGCCCGACGAAGCAGAGAATCGGTCCTTTGGAGTCGGCCTTGAGTTTGCGCACCGCCAGGTATTCGAGGATTCGCTCCTTCACCCTGGCCAGGTCGAAGTGGTCTTCATCGAGGATGCGGCGCGCCGCTCTGATGTCAAGCCGGTCCTCGGTCCGGTTCTTCCAAGGGACGGCGAGCAGCCAGTCGAGATAGTTCCGCGTCACCGCGTGCTCGGGCGAGGTCGTAGGAATCCGGCCGAGCCGGTCCAGCTCCCGGCGTGCCGCCTCGAGCGCGACCTCGGGCATGGACGCGGACTCGACCTTGGCACGCAGCTCGTCAATCTCGGCCTGGGTCTGGTCGGTCTCGCCCAGCTCCTTCTGAATCTGTCTCATCTGCTCGCGCAGGAAATACTCGCGCTGGCTCTTGTCCAGCTCGTCCTTGGCCTGCTCACGGATCTTCTGGCTCAGCTCAAGCACTTTGATTTCCCGGGTTAGTAGCGGCAGCAGGGACGCAAGCCGCTCCCGCACGTCCAGTGTCTCAAGCAACCGTTGTTTGTCGGTCAGTTCGAGGTTGACGTAGGTGGCGGCGAAATCTGCCAGCCGGCCCGGGCTCTCGATGTTCATCACCACCGCGGTCATGTCCTCAGGCAGATAGGGAGCCATCTCCGCCAGCCGGCCGAACAGCTCGGCGACGTTACGCATCAGCGCCTTGACGTCGTCGCTGTCTTTCGCGCCGACTTCCTCAAGCGGCTCAACCCGCGCGCGCATGTACGGCTCAGTCTGGACGTACTCCTCGACCCGGCCGCGCTTCATCCCCTGAAGCAGCAGCCGCATCGTGCCGTCCGGAAACCGAAGCATCTTCAGGATAACCGAAATCGTGCCGGTCCGGTACAGGTCAGCCGGCCCGGCCTCGCCTTCAAGACTCACGTCCTGCTGGGTTACGGCGCAGACGAGCTTGTCTCCGGCCAGGGCGTCATCAACCAGCCGGGCCGAACGCTCGGTCGAAACGACCAGCGGTGACACCAGCCCGGGAAAGACGACTCCCCCCTTGACCACGAGAATCGGCAGCGTCGCGGGAAAGCGGCCGGACCCACCCGTGCCACCCGCCTTGACCAGAAGCTCGGTGTTGTCAGTCAATCTTGACTACCTTCCCGGTAGCATGGCGCCGGGCAATCTCGAGGTGGATGACGCCGCTCACCAGCTCGGCCTTCAGGGTCTCGGGACGGGTCGGCACCGGCAACGCAACGCGTTTCTCAAAACTGCCGTAGGGGATTTCGGACTCGTAGAAACTCGCCCCATGACGTGCGCCGACCGGAACCCGCTTCACGCCCGTAATCAGCACCGACCCGGCTCCGACGGCAATGTGAATGTCGCCCTCGCCCACTCCCGGGACCTCGGCCAGCAGGTAGACCTTATCCCGAGTCACGTAGAGGTCGACCAGCGGCTGCCACACTGCCTCGCTCGTATCCGGTCCAAAGAACTGCTCAAACAACTCATCTACCTCGCGGCCCAACGCAGTGACGGCCCGCAGTTGCCGGTGTCGAGACATGCCTATTAGACCTGCTCGGCCTCGGGCTGATTCAGTACGACCGACCGGCAGAACCGGGAGATTGCGGTCGCCCGACCGGTGGGCCGCTCGACATCAAGCACGACGCCGCTCAGCCGGATGTCTCCGATCGCCGGATGGAGCCGAACCGGAACCTGCTCCAGCATCCGGCGCAGGGACAGGTCTGCCCTCATGCCGAGCACCGACTCGAATGCACCGCACATGCCGACGTCGGTGACGTATGCGGTACCGCGGGGCAGAATCCGCTCGTCTGCGGTCTGAACGTGCGTGTGAGTTCCCAGTACCGCTGAAACCCGGCCGTCAAGGTACCAGCCCATGGCCTGCTTCTCCGCGGTCGCTTCGGCATGCATGTCCACAACGATGATTGGGGTCGACTGGCACATCTCTTCAATCACCGGCAGCACCCGGCGAAAAGGGCAGTCGAGCGGCTTGAGGAAGACACGGCCCAGCAGGTTGATGACCCCGACCCGGGTGCCAGCGCACTCGAAGACGCCGGCCCCATGTCCTGGTGCTTCAGCCGGGTAGTTGAGCGGTCGAAGGAGTCGGTGCTCAGCGGCGACAAAGGACCACCCCTCGCGTCGGTCGTAGATGTGGTCACCGCCGGTCAGACAGTCAACGCCGGCCTTGTACAGCGGCTCAGCCAGCTTGGACGTGATGCCGTAGCCAGCCGCGGCGTTCTCGCCGTTGGCGATGACAAAGTCGACACCCAGTTCCAGACGGAGGCCGGGCAGGAACTGCTCGACTGCCTTGCGTCCCGGCTCGGCGCAGATGTCGCCCAGGAAGAGAATCCGCAGCCGCGGTTCGGACACGCCTGGCTGACCGCCGACATCCGTCGACTCACCGCCGTCAGCGGGCATAGTCAACCGCCCGCGTCTCTCGGACCACCGTCACCTTTATCTGACCCGGATACTTGAGTTCAGACTGGATTTGGGCGGCAATTCGTGCCGCCAGGTCCGGAGCATGGTCATCACTGACTTTGTCCGGCTCGACAAGAACCCTGATCTCCCGTCCCGCCTGGATGGCGTAGGCCTTCTCTACCCCGGGAAAAGAAGCGGCAATCGTCTCCAGGCTCTCAACCCGCTTGACATACGTTTCGAAGCTCTCGCGCCGCGCCCCGGGCCGGGACCCGGACACGCTGTCCGCCGCGGCCACCAGGAACGCGTAGGGTGAGTCGAGTGTCGTCTCCTCGTGATGTGCCGCAATCGCATTGACGACCAGCTCTGCTTCACCGTAACGTCGGGCGAGCTCGGCGCCGATCTGCGCATGCGGCCCTTCAACCGACTGATCCGCCGCCTTGCCGATGTCGTGCAGCAGTCCGGCCCGCTTCGCGAGCGCCGGGTCAAGTTCCAACTCCTGCGCCATCAGCGAGCAGAGGTAGGCAACCTCCTTGCTGTGCAGGAGCACGTTCTGGCCGTAACTCGTCCGATACTTGAGCCGGCCCAGCATCCGCGAAAGGTCAGGTGCCAGCCCGACGATGCCGAGTTCGAGCACCACGGCCTCGCCGGTGGACTTGATAATCTGATTCATCTCCTCGTGCGTCCGTCCGACCACCTCTTCGATTCGTGCCGGGTGGATGCGGCCGTCGATCACGAGCTTCTCCATTGCGAGCTTGGCGACCTCGCGCCGAATCGGGTCGAACGCCGAGATGATTATCGCACCGGGGGTGTCGTCAATCATTACCTCAACCCCGGTGATGGATTCGAACGTCCTGATGTTTCTCCCCTCGCGGCCGATGATTCTGCCTTTGAGTTCGTCGGAAGGCAGGCTGACGACTGAGACCGTCGCTTCGCTCGCGTGAGAAACGGCACAGCGCTGAATCGCGGTCGTGATGATCTCCTTCGCCTCCTCCTCGGCCCGGGCACGCGCCTCCTCCTTAATATCCTTGACCATTTTGGCAGCCTCAAGCCGAGCCTCGTTCTCGAGATTTCGGCAGAGCTCGCGCCGTGCTTCATCAGCCGAAATGCCGGCGATACGCTCAAGCCTCGAGTTCTCCTGGTTGATGAGCTGGTCGAGCCGCTCGATCTTGGCTCGGGCGACCTTCTCACGTGATGCCAGGTCACGGTCTTTGCGCATCAGGTCCGCCTCTTTCTGGGTCAGGACGCTGTCCCGGCGCGCGAGGAAAGCCTCCCGCTCGGACAGCTTGGCTTCGAGACGCTCCAGTTCCCGACGCGTCGCCGCGGTCTGCGAATCGAAGCGAAGCTTCTCCCGATACCACTCCTCCTTCAACTCGGACTCAGACCGTTTTCGCTGCTGCTCAATCTGCTCCCGCGCCTCGGCAAGCAGCCGTTCGCGCTCGGCCTGCACTTGAGTCAGCAGACCGCGGGCCGTGCGGCGGCCGGCAAGAAACCCGGCCAGCAGTCCGGCTCCGCCCAGCAAGACAAGTATCCCGACTGCCCAATAGGGGTTGAATTCCATTACGTCCTCCGCAATCAAACAAAACCCCGCCACTGCCGTGTAGGGTCAAGTCTATGAACCGAAGGTTGAAGTGGGCGCCTCAGAGGACCTGCGGGCCTCTCCGGTCAGGAGTGGCCGTTCATTCCTCTATGACGGCACCCGGTTCTCGGGTGTTGGCTCAAGACTCAGCCGCTATCACGCGCAGGGCAGGGAGCCTGTCAAAGTACTTTCTCGAGTCTGTCGGTCAAAGCACCGATCCGCGCCGCCACCCAGACGCTGTCCTCCTGGCTGGAACGGGAATACTCGTCAACCAGGTTCATACACGCCAGCACTGCGGTGCGTGTGCTCGAAGGCTGGTGGAACTGCTCCTCAATCTCACGCATCTTGCGGTCAACGATGCCGGCTATCTCCTGCACATGACTGACGTCGCGATCGGCCCTAACATAGTATTCGCTGCCGAATATCTGCACTGCTACTGACTTCATAGGCTCCCGTCGTGAGTTTGGGGCCAGCCCTGTGGCCCGTAGCCGGACAATCTATCCCAGCCCATCAATTCTGTCAAGCAGAGCTTGGACCCGCTGAGCCGCTTCGCCGCGGAGTCGGTCAGCGGCTGCCAGCCTGGCTTCAAGTTCAGACTTCTCTCGACGCAGCCGGGTAACGAGCGCGATGGCCTCGTCGACACGCTGCTCAAGACGGGCAAGCTCTCGGGCGATCAACTCCCGGTGCGTCGGAATCGTGCCGTCTGCTGCCAACGCGCGCGCTCCCCGACTTCAGTGTTGGATCAACCTGAGCCCGGCCACCAACTGGAACCAGGTCTCGACCTGGACCCAGGAATTCTCTCGGTTCACGGCCGTCGCCTTGATCATTGCGTAGCGGCCGTCCTGCGTGTGGCACCCGACGACACAGGGCGTGTGGTAGACATCAACATAGTTGAAGTACGAATTGGAGGCGTAGGCAGGCAGAGGGACATTCTCATTCGCCAGCGGGTCGGTGAAAGAAGTCAGACGCCAACCTCCGACCGGAACCACCCCGCCCAGGTCGGACGGGCCCATGTCCGGACTGGCAATAGAATAGGGGAACTGGTTGGAGGCCGCGGGCTTGAAATCGGTAATGTAGAAATCAACCTTGTCCCGACTGCCGACAGTCCTCATCGAGAACGACCGGGCCGTGCCGGTCGAGCGGTCCCAGCCGCAGCCCGAATTGCCAACTGCGTTCAGCTCCGCGACGGCAATCGTGTCCGTGTGAACTGGAATTGTGCCCGGGCTGCTCGGGGCGATGTGCTCTTCGGCACCGAACCAGGCCGAGACCCGATACCACCCGGTTCTGCCCTGCGGGTCGTGAACATACCCGTTCTCTGTCGTCTCTGCCACGAGCGCGTAGACGGTCTCGCCCATGGGCTTGAAGTAGACCGAGTACCGGTCGGGCGTACCCTCAGCCGGAGAACGCCAGAGGATACCGACCGTCGAGTCGGTCTCGGCCTCGAGCCGAACATTGACAGGAACGCGGCCCGGCCCGCCGCAACAAACCAGCCCGGCCCAGGCCAGTACCAGCACCAACGCTGCCCGGACCAACCGCGGCGGGCCACTCAAGTCCACGGCCATTTCCGCTAGTGTCGAATCAGCCTCAGGCCGGCGATGAGCTGATACCACGTCTCGACCTTGACTCGTCCGGTCAGCGGCTCAACGGTCAGGACTTTGATTAGAGCATAATGCCGGTCTTCTTCCGGCTCGCCCGCGTTGTAGAAACCGACGTACAATGGAGTGGTCGTGATGCTTGCGTAGTTGAAGTAGTTGGCCGGGTCGTTGACCTGCCTAGGCAGCGGCGTCTGTTCGTCGGCGAGAGCACCGCTGAAGCCGTTCGTCCGCCAGTTGGCGCGGGGCACGAAGCCGGGTGCGCCCCGGTCGATCGAGTCTGCCCAGTCCGGGCTGATGATGACGTAGGGTAACCGGGTATGCCCGGTGTCAAGGTCGGAAACATAGAAGTCGACGTCGGCGGCGCTGCCGGCGTCGGCCATCGAATAGCTTCGACCAATGCCCGAATCGCGCAACCAACCGTAGCCTGAGCCGAAACCGGGTGTCAGCGTGTCGGCATTCAGCTCAACCAGTGTTACCGCGGCCGAGTGCACCGGAACCGAAGTCGGCATGAATACCGGCTCGTAGGTGTCGCTGCCAAAACGCGCCACCACCTTGTAGACGCCGGTCATCCCCGCGGGCTTGTGCTCGTACGAGTTGGCCTGGGTCTCGGTAAGGAAGATAAACGTTGACTCGTTCACCGGACGGAAGTAGAGCAGGTAGTTATCCGGACTTCCTTCGGCCGGGGTGTTCCAGACAACCTGGACCGTCGAGTCAGTCGCAGCGGCCAACTGAATGCCAGTCGGCGGGCCACCAAGCACACCACAGCCGGAAAGGCAGACGAGCGCAGCCGCGGCCAGGGCAGCCACGGTCAGAACACGCGAAGCAATCTTCATGAGTTTCTCCTTGGTCAGAGTTGCTGTCCAGCCGGATGTATCGGCCGACAACTACTCAGGCTACCCGGGAAAACCGGCCAAGTCAAGCCGACGCGCGGCCTTTGGCCTCGGACCTTCGCCCGAGGCTAGAACACAAACAGGTAGCGCAGCTTAACCGCGGCCGCGGTGCCTGAGGGTTCGACCCAATTGGTTCCGCCGGTAAGCCTCTGATTCAGGGCGATGTAGAAAGTGCTGCGTGGCCGCACGGTCCAACTGTACAGGGCGGTCAGGTAATAAGAGTACTCCTCCCGGTCGCGCGCAAGGTCGTAGCTGCGCACGGTCTCCGCACCCATGTTGGCACTCATCTTGGGTGTGAATGAGTACTCGGCGTGCGGGCGTACGATGCCGGTCAGGTCACGCAGCGGGTCTAGTGTCCCGTCCGGCTGGAACTCGGCAATCAGTTCTGCCCCAACCGAGAGCTCAAGTCGGTCACCAAGCCGAAACGTCAGTTCAGCCTGGGGGTTTGCATTCGGGGCGAGAACCATTCGGTTGTAGTTGAACGACCTGGTCGTGTAGTCGACGTAGAGAAACAGGTAGAGTGCCCGGCTGTCGTCGGTGTAGCCCAGGCCGCCGAAGTTCGCGCCGTCGTAGGCCTGGTAGGTTCCGGTGGTGTCCGGGTAGTACGCACGGCTCTGTGAGCCCCAGAAGTTGAAGCCCACTTGGTCTTCCGTCAAGCCGTAGAACTGCATTCGAACCTGACGGTCAAGTGCACGGTCAGGATAGTCCCACTCGCGCGACAGTTCCGTGGCCAGAATCAGGTTGGCAGTCCGGAACGGCCCGCGCGCATAGAACACCGGACCAGCCCCGGCCGCGAAGGACTGGCCGCGCCAACTGGTGAAGCCGATGCCGTTTAGGTCAAATCCGGGTCTGACCTGCCCTGCCGACAGGTAGCCGGTCATGACTGAAGACTCGTAGCTTGCGGTCAAGGACAAGGCGTGGTCGAGACGGTCGCCGCGCTGGCTGGCCGCGGCGGCGACCTCCGTGGTCAGGCTGCCCTGACGCCAGATGCCGTCCAGACGGAGTCCGTGGTTGCCGTCCAGGTGCATCGTGTCGCCATGATACCAGACCGGACTACCGGCATCTTTGCCGGCATAGAGCAGCCCGATCTCGGAATTGGCCAGCACCTGACGCCGTAACGACACGACCGAGTATACCGCAGCCGGCTCCGTGTCGGCACCGCTGTTGTAGCTCGTTCTGCCGGTGAGCGCAGTAAGTGCCCCGAGCTGGTACCGGCCAAGACGGTCGGTGTACTTCAGGCCCGAAAGAATCGGCACCTCAGTGCCGTCGGCCAGACGCCGGCCGATGCGGCGGGAGTAGAACAACCTGATGGCCGGAAATCCGGACCCGAAGTTCTCGTTTGCCTCAACGAAGAAAGGCCGGCGTTCGGCCAGCCAGAGCTCGTACTTGGAAAGATTTACCCGGTAAGGGTCAGCCTCGATTTCAGCATAGTCGGGGAACGTGGTCAACTGGATGTTCGCAGTTGGTGTCGGCAGCCAGGCTGCATCGAGTCCGGCGGTGGGGCGAACGCGGGCTACCGAGTCGCGCTCGTAGCGCACCAGTCCGACCGGATAGGCCTCAAGGTGCAGACCAGCGCCCGGTGTCCTGATACTGGCGATCCGCCCGAACCTTGACACCCGGACAACAGTCTTGTCGTGCTCGCACCAGTAGCTCTTCTCGCCTCTGGCTGCTACGTACCGGCCGAACTCGATGCCCCAGCCAGTCAGTTGCGTCGGGTAGCGCAGGGACTTGAATGGTATCGCCATCTCAACGGCAAAGCCCCATGGTTCAATCCGCGTGCTCGACCACCAGATACCGCTCCACTGCTCGACCCAGTTACCATCATTGGTCAGGCGATACGACTGCTCGACCCCCGCGGCAGTCACTGCGAATGCATAGCAACTGGCATTGTCGTCAAAAGTGTCAAGAAACAGCCTGACCCCGTCGTTGGTGCCGGTCAGACGGGCGCGCAGGGTCGTACGGTCGCGCACAAGACAGCGGAACGCGACGTAGACGTTGTGTCGGTCATAGAGGAGATAGACCGTGGTCGCCTCGGTCGCGGGTTCGGCATGGTCGGGGGTGAACTGGGTGAACCGGGTTGCTGAATCAGCGGTCGACCAGATGTCCTCGAGGTGGCCGTCGATTCTCGGTGGTGTTGTCGTGAAGTGCGCCTGGATGACCCGGTCCCCTGAATCGGACGGCGCCAGTGCAACTACCAGTCCCAGAACGAGAGTCACGGCAGCAGTCTAGCCGACCTGTTGACCAAGTCAAACCAGTCCGGAACTGCAGGCGTGAGTTGAAGAAGGTGCGCAGGAACTAGGGACCCAGTGTCCTGTGCCGTTGCCAGAAGTCAAAGACGAAGCAGCCGACAATCGCTACTGTCACGCCCACGAACAGTCCCCAGAAGTCCCCAAGTCCGAGCCGCAGGAAGACATAGACCAGCAGCGCGAACAGACCGTAGCGCACCAGGTAGAGCAGCGGCAGCCAAACCTTGATTCGGGCCGATTGGCTGACCATCAGTCGGCGCGCACCAAGGTAGAAGACGCCGAAACTAGCCACCCCGGCAACGAACCCGAGCAGCACACCGGTGAGAGACACGGCAGAGTATACGAGACTCGGCAGTGAATACAAGCGGGCTAAGCCTGCTGGGGCTCCCAGGCCGTTTCGTTGACTTCTATTGCACCAGCGGCTATCATCTCGCCCCGCTATGAACATCATCACAGCCACGGCCGCGGTCTGATGCTAAAACTCACTCGCTTCGTGCGGCCCGAGCTCTCCTTTGACGCTCCGGATGTCACAACCTCGGAGGAGCTGTTCGGCCTGGTCGCTGCCCGGCTGATTGAGCACGGTATCAAGGTTGACCGCGAGAAGCTCGTTGCCGAGCTTCTATCGCGCGAGCGACAAGGCTCGACCGGGGTGGGGCACGGCATCGCCCTGCCCCACGTGATGCTGCCGGAACTGGACGAGACCATCGTGGTGGTGGTGCGGCTCAGGTCGCCACTTGACTGGGACGCGGTCGATAACGAGCCGATACGACTCCTGGTCGTGATTCTCGCCCCGGCGGGCGAGCAAGATGAGTATCTCAAAGTCCTGGCCGAGGTCGCCCGTTCGCTCAACCATCCCCTGGTGCGCGACCGGACGATCAAGGCCCGCAGCGCGGCTGACGCGGCCCGGGTCATTGTTCACCCGCCGCACGAAGGCTTCATCATGCGGAATCGACGGCTCTTCGTCTTCGGTACGGCAATCGCGCTGCTCTTCGTTGCGGCCCGGCTCGCGATGCCTCGGGTGGTGCTGCCCGAAACCGGAATCTACGCGACTGCCGACTACCTGAAGCTCAACGAACCACGCTGGCTCCTCTTCCAGGAACTGACCGTGACTCTGTTCATGGGAATGGTGCTCGGGACTCTCCTGTTCTGGCGCTTCCGCGTCGCAATCGCCGCGGCCAGCCTTGGCGTGCTCCTCATCGCCGGAGTGATGGACTTGGAAACGACCGTCAAGTTCATGTCGATCCCGACCATCCTTTTCATCATGTCGATGATGGTCATCGTCCGGTGGCTGGAGAACATCGGTGTGTTCCGCTACCTTGTCACCAAGGCAATCGAGCAGGTGCGCGGCATACCGTGGCTGCTGCTGGTCGTGTTGATGGGCTTTTCGGTACTGATGGGCGGGTTCGCCGATGAGGTCTCGGCAATCCTCGTGACCTTCGGGCTGGCATCTGAGGTCTCGCGCCGGACCCGGACTCCGTTGGTACCATACCTGCTGTGCCTGGTTTTTGCCACCAATGTCGGCAGCGCAATAACGCTCGTCGGCAACCCGATCGGCGTGTACATCGCGTTTGCTGGCGGCCTGAGCTTCGAGGATTTCCTACGTTGGGCCACGCCGGTCTCGGCCGTTGCCGCAGTCATCACCGCCGGCATCTGTCTATTGCTCTACCGTCGTCAGTTCTTCGGTCAGCGCTACGACCTCGACCTGCGTGACCTGGAACGGTCTGCCGAGGGCATCGACTTCACCCGCCTCCGCACCGGCACCATCACCTTCATCACCACCGTCGCGCTCATTGCGCTCCACCGGCGGCTCGAGGTTCTGCTGAACCTCCACGACGGCACGGTGCTCGTTGCCGTCGCCCTGATGGTTGTCGGTTTCATTGTCTTCTTCGAGCAGGAGCGCGGTCGGCTGTTGGTTGAACGCGGCATTGACTGGTGGACGCTACTCTTCTTCATGTTCCTGTTCGCCAATGCGGCCTGCCTGGAGTACACCGGTGTCACGGCCAAGCTTGGCTACGTGATGCTCAACCTGTCGCATTCGCTGGCCGGGGCCGGAGCAACACCGGCTGGCGTCACGAGCGTAACCGCAGTGCTGATGTTGTGGTTCAGCGGCATCACGTCGGGATTTGTCGACAACCTGCCCATCGTCGCTGCCTTGGTTCCGGTGGCCAAAGACCTGGGACGAGTCGGTCTGCCCCACGCCTCGATTCTCTGGTGGGCATTGCTCTTCGGCGGCTGTTTCGGTGGCAACCTGACGGTTATCGGGTCAACGGCGAATCTGGTCGCGGTCGGTGCCTACGAACGGGTTTCGGGCAAGTCCATCCGGTTTCGGGACTGGATTCGAGTCGGCACAATCATAACCGTCGTATCTCTACTCGTTGCAACCGCAGCCCTGCTGCTGCAGCTCAAACTGGCGCCATAACAGGAGAGACAGGGATGTTTCAAAGGATACTCTATATCGTGAGCGAGAAACAGGAAGAGAAGCATCTGGTCAAGGACTTAGCCAGAGCACACGACAGCGCCGTGCTGCTGGGCGCAATGCTCGCCATTGGCAGCGGCCATGAGGTCTCAACCGAAGGCAAAACGCGCCGCCGGGTTCTGCGTGAAGAACACGAACGCAGGTCCTGGCACAATCTCTACCGCCTTGAGGAGGAGTTCAAGGCGGAAGGCATCAGAGCTTCGGTCATCGCCCGGGAAGGCGACGTCGAGGACATTCAGACTCTTGCCCACAATACGGGTAGCGACCTGATTGTGCTCAGCGCCAGCAGTCTGGCCGGGACCAACTACCGGTTGCCCGATGAATTCATACCCGGCTTGCCCTGCCCGATAATCATCACCAACGCCGGCTAGACCCGCGTCGCCCCATCGCGCCATCGTGAATGACTCGGAAGACGCACTCGGACGCCCCGCACAGGTCGTGCGGCCGGAGTGCGTACTGGACCTGCCGGCCGCGGAATCGGTGGAACGGGTCTTCGCTGCGGTCGCAGAGCGTTTGGTCGAAACCGGGGCAGTCCCCGATGCTGCGCAACTGGTAATTGCCCTCGGGGCACGCGAGGCCGAAGGTTCGACCGGTGTCGGCGATGAGGTCGCGCTGCCCCATGCACTCATCGCTGCCCCACTGAACCGCCCGGTGTTCGCGCTGGTCCGGGTCCGACGCGGAGTAGACTGGCACTCGGTCGATGGCAAGCCGGTCAGACTCGTCGCCGTCATCGTGGCGGCGCAATCTGACCGCCCCGCCTATCTTCATCTCCTGGCCGAAGTCGCCCGGGCACTCAGGTCTGAACGCATCCGCGCGCAGTTGCTCAAGGCCGATTCGCCGGACCGCGTGCGCCGCATCTTCACCCACCCGTCTCGGCATGACTGGTTTGCCCCATACCGTCCGGCTCTGCTCCTGGCTGGCGCGGTCCTACTGGCCTACATCGCGGCGCGATTCGCGCTGCCGGCGATCCGCCTTCCCGCGGGCGGCATCTACGAACAGCTCGGCTACCTCAAGTTCAACTCCCAGCCCTGGCTGAACCAGCAGATGCTGGTCGTGGCGGTCTTCCTCGGCATGGTCGTCGGCACGTTGCTGTTCTGGAAGTTCCGCCTTGCCATTGCGGCGGTCGGGCTTGCCTGCCTGCTGCTGGTCGGCGTCATTGACTTGGATAGCATGGTTGAATACATGTCGCTGCCGACCATCATTTTCGTGATGGCAATGATGGTGCTGATCAAGTGGCTTGAAGACAAGGGCGTGTTCAAGTTCATCGTCTTGCGCGTCGTTGAGCGGGTCGGCGGCGTACCTTGGGTGCTGCTCCTCATACTCATGGGCTTTTCGGTCATCCTGAGCGGCTTCGTCGGCGAGGTATCAGGAATCCTTGTGACCTTTGGCCTCGCCGTCGAGATTGCCCGTCGGACCCGGACGCCGATCATGCCCTACCTGCTGGCCCTGGTCTTCGCAACGAACATCGGCAGCGCCCTCACTCTGGTTGGTAACCCGATTGGGGTCTACCTGGCCTTTGTCGGGCAGTTGACGTTCGAGTCCTTCGTCCGCTGGGCCACGCCGATAGCGCTCGCCACCGGCCTGTGCGTCGGTATCCTCATCATCCTGCTGTTCAAGAGGCATCTCTCGACCCGCACCAAGGCCGATTTCGCAGGTCTGGAGCAGACCGCTGGCAGCTTCAGCCCGACCGAACTGCGCCTGGGTGCCCTGACTTTTCTTGTCGTTGTCCTGTTTATCATGTTCCACGCCCGGGCTGAAGCGCTCCTGCACCTGCCCGAGGGAACGATGCTGATGGTAGCGCCTCTGGCCGCGGTCGCGTTCATCATTTTTGTCGAGCAGGAGAAGGGTCGGATTCTCCTCGCCCGGAGCATCGATTGGTGGACGCTGCTCTTCTTCATGTTCCTTTTCGCCAGCGCCGCCTGCCTCGAACACACCGGTGTGACCATCAAGCTCGGCTACCTCGTCCTGCGGGCGGCCGAGCAGTCGCCGCTCAATCATCTCGTTGGTGCAAACGGCACGACCGGCTCGGCGCTCATCCTGATGCTCTGGGGCTCCGGCCTCGCATCCGGCTTTGTGGACAACATGCCGGTCGTTGCCGCTCTGGTCCCGGTGGTCAAGGGACTGCTGCTCGTCGGTCTACCCCACGCATCGATTCTGTGGTGGGCCCTGCTCTTCGGCGGCTGCTTCGGGGGCAACCTGACCATGGTTGGCTCCAGCGCCAACCTTGTTGCGGTCGGCGTCTACGAACGCGTCACCGGACAGTCGATTCGCTTTGGCGAGTGGTTCAAGACCGGGCTGGTCGTCACCATCGTGTCGCTCGCTGCGGCCACGTTGGCCCTGCTCGTCCAGGTCTCGCTGGCGCCCTGAACGGCGCCTTGACACCGGCACTCACCGCGGGCTATCATTGTGGCAATGGCAGACCCCAGACTCATCGTCGACGGCTACAACCTCATCCACGCGCTGCCGGAGCTGGCGCGACTCATCGACACCGACCTGTTGCGGGCGCGGGACCGACTGGTTGCGCACCTGTCCGAATTCGCGGCGGTACGCAACATCGAAGTCACGGTCGTGTTCGACGGCCGGGGCCCGCAGTTTGTGCCGCACGACCCCAGCCGCGTCGCGGGCGTTGAGGTCGTCTTCTCCCGCCCGCCTCACGACGCGGACCAGACCATCATCGCCCTGCTTCGGCGCAACACCCGGCCGCGCTCGGTCACGATTGTCACGTCGGACGCATCCCTGGCACGCTCGGCCCGCGACTACGGGGCCAAGACCACTTCGTCCCGCGCCTTCGTCCGTCTGCTGGCGGCGCCGGGCAGACGTAACACGTCCCGGGGGGAACGAGAAGGGTCGAGCGACAAACCCGAAATGACTCCGGGCGACCTTGCCGAATGGGAAGAGTACCTGAAGAGCAGGGGCGTCGACACCACCAAGGGCTGGTTCTAGCCCGTCCATTCCTCTCTGACTGCGCCCGAAAAAGCGGTGGGGCACCGAAGTGCCCCACCGGATGAGTCGGAGACCGACTAGTTGTGCAGGACGAAGAAGATCCAGTAGTCGGTATCGTCCGGCGACTCGGCGTACGGGTCAAGGTCGTACATCGGCTGCGAATAGTCGCGGCCGTGTCCGAAAATGCCGTACTCCACCGGGATTTCATCACCGGCGATCTCGAGGACCGCAGTGAAGATACCGATGCCGCCCGTGTACTCAACGGTCGCATCCAGGTACGGGCACTCGGGGTCGTCGCCGCGCGTCTGCGCCGCCGTGCCGATCTCAATCTCACCGATGAAATCCTGGTAGTTCATATCCATGTCGTCAACGTTGTAGCGACGACCGGTATAAGGATTCACCGGGAAGTTGCCGTACTTAAACTCGCCGTCGATGCCCACCGGGTCACCACCGGGGAACCAGTGGTTGATGCCGCCGTCTTCCTCTGCCTCCCATCCCACGTCAGCGTTGGGGTAGTTGCCAAAGTGGTCTACCGAGTACGCTTCGAGCGCGGTCTGAACGACGTGCATGTTGTTCTTCACTGAGCTGCGACGAGCGCGCTCCTGGAACAGCACGAAGTTCGGGATGATGAGGGCGAGGAGGATACCGATGATCAGGATGACCACCAGTAGCTCGATCAGGGTAAAGCCCTTATTCTTCATTTGGAGTCACCTCCTCTCTTTTTGGGGATAGGCGAGCAGAAGCCGCCAATGCGGCGACGAACCACTTCTGGCTCTGCAAAAGCGAGAAACGTATACGTGCGCATTCAGTGTCCTCTGCTCGGTTAAATGATACCACACAAATGGCCCGGCGTCAACAATGCGCGTTGCCTCACGAGAAATCTACTCGAAGCCACCCCGTTGCCTCACATGGGAAATCTACTCGAAACGGAGGCACAATATGACCATCTCTAACTCTGAAAGGAGATGGTCCCGTGGCTTTGACGATGCATGAGAAACAAGCAGTGACGAAAGAACTGGCTCGGCGTTATCGCCGGGCTGACCGTAGAGAGAAGCAGGCAATCATCGACCAGGTGGTCGACCTTGCCGGCTACAACCGGAGCTATGCCGCCTGGTTGCTGCGAGCCCATGGCCGGAAGGTGATGCTGCCGAGCCCGACTGAGCCGGGGGTGGTGGTTGAAGCTGCCCAGCACGACCAGCGCCGGCGCGCACGCCCGCGCATCTATGATGAGTCGGTGCGGACCACACTCAAACGGGTCTGGAAGATCATGGACTACATCTGTGGCAAGCGTCTGGCACCGTTTCTGCCCGAGCTGGTGCCGATTCTGGAACGCCATGAGGAACTGGTGCTTACGGACGTGGTTCGTGTCCGGCT
>CBFGIT010000002.1:0-161449 GCA_965648905.1 Caldifarciminota bacterium | reverse complement strand
GCCAGGAACGTCGAACATCTGACCGCCAGCAGCCCGACCGGTGAGGCAACCCAGTTGGCAAAGCTGACCGTTGCGGTCTCGCCCGGCCCGACACTGGCGCTGGTCGTGTCACTGTAGCCGGACCCGATTGTCAGCCGCACCGGGATCAGCGCAGTGCTCGTGCCCAGATTTGTCACCTGTGCCCGCGGTGTTACCACCGTGCCCGAATCCACCGTGCCAGTCGGCGCGAGGATTGCCACTGCCGCAGCGTCCAGCACCGTGTCCCTTGTGACCAGCACCGAGTCAACCATCTGGTCATTCCCCGGTTCCTGGTCACCAGCCAGCCCGACCGAACACCGCACCACCTGCCAGCCCAGCCGCGAAGCAGTCCAGTCCGGGAAGGAAACCGTATCCGACGCGCCTGGCCCCAAGATGACCTCGCTGCTCTCGAGGTAGTCATTGCCGACCCACATGGAGACCGGAATGGACGCAGTCCGGGTGCTCAGGTTGGTCACCACGGCCCGCGGTGTGACCACAGCACCGGACTCGACCACGCCCAGCGGAGCAACCAGAGCGGTAACCGCCGCATCAACAAAGTGCCGCACCAGAACCGCTGCACTGACGGTATCGTTGACCGGGCTCTCGTCTCCGGCTAGGAACGTCGAGCAGCGGACCGCGAGCAACCCGACCGGTGAAGCAACCCAGTTGGCAAAGCTGACGGTTGCGGTCTCCCCCGGCCCGACACTGGCGCTGGTTGTATCACTGTAGCCGGTGCCGATTGTCAGTTGGACCGGGATGAGTGCGGTGCTTGTGCCGAGGTTTGTCACCCGGGCCCGAGGTGTCACGACCGTGCCTGAATCGACCGTGTCGGTCGGTGCCAGTACGGCGACTGCCGCAGCATCGATTCTGCGACCAACAGTTACTGCGCTGGACAACGTGTCGTTCTCCGGCCGCCGGTCTCCAACCAGCATGGTCGAGCATTGGACCACAACCGTGCCCACAGGCTGGGCAATCCACTCAGTGAAGCTGAACGTGTCGGTCTGACCAGGACTCAGCGTCCGACTGACCGTCCTCTCGTAGCCGGCCCCGATGCGCAGGCGCAGCGGGATGTTCTCGGCTCTCGTCCCGGCGTTGGTGACACTGACCATCGGTGTCACCGCAGTGCCGGAATCAAGGCTGCTCACCGGAGCGATGATGCGTACCGGTGCGGCATCGACCACTGGCTGCACCGTCACGCTGCCGTAGGCGGTGTCGTTGGCCGGGTTGGCGTCACCGGTCAGCACAGAGAAGCAGACCACAGCCAAGGTAGTACAAGGCGCAGCGGTCCAGACCGGGAACTCGGCCGTGTCGGTGCTGCCGGCAGCCAGGGCGACAATGACCGACTGGTTGTAGTCTGAGCCGATGCGCATGGTGACCGGGAACGCGGTGTCGGTGTTGCCGAAGTTGGCGACGATGGCTCGCGGGATAATGCTCAGCCCTGTGTCCACCGTGCCTGAGGGTGCGAGAATCGAGACCACGCCGGCGTCGAGCACGGTGTCCCTTGTGACGAGAACGGTGGTACGGGCGGTGTCATTGCCCGGGTCCTCGTCCCCGGCCAGATACGTATTTGCGACCACAGAGTGCAGGCCGACCGGCTGGGCAATCCAGACCGGAAACAGGGCCGTGTCGGTCGCGCCTGAGCCTAGGAGTATCGTGTCATGCTGCACATAGCCTGTGCCGATGGCCATCTTGACCGGCACTGCGGCTGCGGTATCAGAATTGTTCCTGACCAGAACAGCAGGAATGATGGAGGTGCCTGAGTCGACCGCGCCGGTCGGTGCGAGGATGGCGGCAAGCTCGGCGTCAACCAGATAGTCCCGCCGCACGGCCACACTACTGCTGACCGTGTCATTCTCCGGGAACGTGTCCCCGGCCAAGGCGACCGAGCAACGGACTGCGAGCAGGCCGACCGGTGAGGCGGTCCAGTTGGCAAAGCTGACAGTTGCGGTCTCGCCTGGTGCGACACTGACACTGGTTGTATCGCTGTAACCTGTCCCGATTCTCAGCCGCACCGGGATCAGCGCAGTGCTCGTGCCCAGATTTGTCACCCGTGCCCGCGGTGTGACGACCGCGCCTGAATCAAGCGTACCAGTTGGCGCGAGAATCGCCTCGGCAGCAGCGTCAACCGTGACTGTGACCAACACAGCGGTCGAGACCGTATCATTGCTCGGGTGCTCGTCCCCGGCAAGTGCGGTCGAGCACCGGACTGCCAGCAGGCCAAGTGGCGATGCAACCCAGTCCGGGAAGTGCACTGTGTCGCTTGTGCCCGGAGCCAGGAACTTGAATGCAGTTTCATCGTAGGAAGTGCCGATGCGAAGTCGGGCCGGGATCGGCCCCGGGCTGGTCCCATTGTTGGCTATACGGCAGACCGGAGTAAGGGCTGTCCCGGAGTCGAGTACGCCGGTCGGAGCCAGGATAGCGACCGCGGCAGCATCTTTGTGCACAATGACCGTGACTGAATCGACGGCCAGGTCGTTGCTGCTCACCGTGTCTCCGGCCAGGAACGTCGAACATCTGACCGCCAGCAGCCCGACCGGTGAGGCAACCCAGTTGGCAAAGCTGACCATTGCGGTCTCGCCCGGCGCAACACTGGCACTGGCTGTATCACTGTAGCCGGTGCCGATTGTCAGTCGGACCGGGATGAGCGCGGTGCTGGTGCCGAGGTTTGTCACCCGGGCCCGAGGTGTAACGACCGTGCCTGAGTCGAGCGTGCCGGTGGGCGCGAGGATAGCGACTGCCGCGGCATCGAGGTTGACGTACACAGCAGTGCCGGCAGTAATGGTGTCGTTTTCCGGGTGGCCGTCGTCGGTCATTGCAGTGTAGCACCGGACCGCGAGGTTACCGACCGGCCGGGCAATCCAGGCCGGGAAGAGGACTGTGTCTGTCTGACCGGGCAGGAGAGTGTCGTACCGGGTCTGGGCGTAGTTTGAGCCGATGCGCATGGTCGCTGGAAAGACCGCGGTGCGTGCGCCGAAGTTCTTGACTGTGGCTGCCGGGATGTGGACCGTGCCGGATTCGGCGGCCGGAGGCGGGGAAATGATAAGGAGCGGCCCGACGTCTTCATGAGCGCGGACCCGGACTGAGTCCCTGAGTGTGTCGTTGGCCGGCACGCGGTCGTGAGCCGCGTAGACCGAGCAGCGCACACCAAACATGCCCAGGGCGGTCGGAGTCCAGACCGGGAAGACCACCGTGTCCACCCCACGTGGTGCAATCGTGTCGGTGACCGTCTGGTTGTATCCTGACCCGATGCGCAGGTTCACGGTCACGACCGGCGAGCTTAGCTCGTTGTTGGCGATGACCACCCGCGGCACGACCGCGACGCCGGAGTCGACCGTGCCGGTGGGCGCGAGAATCCGACTGACCGCAACATCAACCGCCAGGTCGGCAGCAAGGTCGAACGTCACCCGTTCCAGCCTGGGCAGATAGCTGGGTGAAAGGTAGCAGAACACGGCCCGGTACTGGAGGTAGCGGTTGTCAATCACAACGTCGGGCAGCTCGCCGCCGTTGAACGGCACCGGGTAGAAGGGGGACCAGGTCTGGTCCGGGACCGGGGTGTTGCCGCTGCGCACGAGCAGCATCACCTCGGAGCCGGCCGGTTCGCTGGCGACCCAGGTACAGGTACCACCGGTGATAGAGGAGTCCGGGCCGATGTCGAAGACCGACGAAAGGTAGGTGGCGTCGAAGTTCCGGGTGTAGATGTTACCGGGTTCGCGCCAGATGCCGTGGTGGTCGCGGTGCACCGGCAGGGGCGTGGTGGAGTCGTAGGCTGGTCCCCAGAGCACGCGGCTGTAATTGCTCGGCCGCATGTTGTTGACAAAGACGTCAAGATAACCGTCGCGGTTCAGGTCGGCAACAAGCCCGCCCGATGCGTTGAAGAACGAGAGGCCGATCTCGCTGCTGCGGGCATTGGAGAAGTGAGGGAAGGTGTCGGCCCGGTTGAAGAACACCCTGGGCCGAAAGGTAGTGTCAACGCCCCACTCGCCCCGGAAGAACACCAGGTCGAGGGTCTTGTCTGCGTTCCAGAGCACCGCGGTGCTGCCGCCGTAGCACTTGCCCGGGTTGACGGTCTCGCGGTTGGCGACCGAGAAGCCGCTCGGGCCGCCGTAGTAGATGTAGGCCGCGGTCACCTGGTCATAGCCGGTGTAGACGATGTCAAGCCAGCCGTTCATGTCAAGGTCGGCGACGGTGATGCCGTGCGGGTTGTCGGGCAGGACCTGAAGCCAGGTGATGGTGCGCGGCGTGCGGCCCGCGCCCCAGTAGATGACCGGGTTCCGGTCCCGGCTCCAGAGCGAGAGCGCGACGTCGCAATAGCCGTCCCGGTCGAAGTCGGCGAGCTCGATGTTGTGGCCGACGCTGCCGTTCAGGAAGACGCTGGAGCGGCGGGCGCTGGAAAAGCCTGAGGCCGAGCCCCAGAAGATATAGAGGTTGCCGTTATCCGAGCCGGCAAGGATGTCAAGGTAGCAGTCGCGGTCAAGGTCGCTGACCGCAACTGCTTCGCTCGAGCCGGCGATGGCGAGCCAGGTCGTGTCGGTCAGGGAAGGGCCGGAGTCTGTGCCCCAGTAGACAACGACGTAGTTGGTCCGCCAGCCGGAGTGGATGAGCTCGGCAAAGCCGTCGAGGTTCAGGTCGGCCAGGTCGCTGTTGCCACCGCCCGGGACCGGGTAGTAGCGGCAGCGGGTCGAGTCGTAGCCGGTGGCGCTGCCGAAGTAGAGCCGGAGGTACGGCCCGGAATCGTCCGAGCAGACCAGGTCGAGCCAACCGTCGTTGTTGACGTCGAATCGGCTGAAGAACTCGACCGAGCCTGAGTCCGGGTCCAGGCCGGCGCGAGGCGAGACGTACATCGTCGGGTCGAGCATGCCGTCGCGGAAGTCCTCGACCGAGGTTTCGGTCCAGGTACGGTTGGCTTGGGGCGAGTTGAGGAGGCTGCGGTCTTGGACTGATGGCGACTGCGCGACTAGCGCAGCCAGAGCTGCGAAGATGACTCCAGACAATTCCCTTCCTTCCTTTCCAGCAGTAAATTATAGACAAATGAAGGTGATAGGTCAAACCCGACCCGCAACCGGTCTGGTTCGGCGCCCCGGGCAGACCGAAGCTTGAACCTGACCCCGGGGGCGGCCGCCTCAACGTGGTCTTGACTTTGCCGCTCGCGCGTCTAGTCTATTGCCTCGGTCAACCAACCAAGGAGCCAGAGTGTTCGATAGGCTGAAAACCGTACTCGCCGGTATCGACGCCGACTATGCCGATATCCGCTATGAAGTGATGCACGAGACCAAGATTGGGTTCAGCGGCCCGGAGCTGACGACTTTGGTATCGAGCTCGACCGACGGCTTTGTGCTGCGCGTGCTCAAGGACGGGGGTCTTGCCGACATTTCGTTTACCCGGCCCGAGGACGCGGGCCGCGCCGCAAAGACCGCGGTCGAGAACGCGAAACTGATGGCCCGGCATGCGAAGGAACCGGTGCGTCTTGCGCCGACCGAGGTCATGAAGGACGAGTTCCGGCCGCAACTGAATGAGGACCCGCGCCAAGTCCCGGTCGAGGAGAAGCTGGGCCTGACCCGGTCGTATAACGAGCTGGCGCTCGGCCGACCAAAGGTCGTTACGACCCAGGTGGGTTACGTCGACGTTGTGCGGGAGAAATATTTCGTTAGTACTGAGGGCAGCGAGGTAAGAGAAAACCTGGTTACGGTCCGCATCTCGGGGTTTGTCACCGCGCAGGATGGCAGCTTGACCCAGCGGGCGATTTTCGGACTCGGCGGCAGCGATGGCTTTCATGTGCTCCGGGGCCGCGAGCCCGAGGTGGACAAGACCGCCGGTATCGCGGTTGACCTGCTGCAAGCCCGGCCCGTAACATCGGGCACGTACCGGGTGGTGCTGGACCAGAAGCTGGGCGGCGTGTTCACCCACGAGGCGTTCGGCCATTTCTCAGAAGCGGACATCATCGAAGACAACCCGACGATGCGCCAGAAGATGCAGCTCGGCGCGAGACTGGGGAGCGACGTTGTGAGCATTGTCGATGACCCGACCCGGCCGGGCCAGCTCGGGTTCTACAAGTACGACGATGAGGGCGTGCGGGCGCGGCCGACACAACTGATGAAGGCAGGCGTGCTTTCAGGCCGGCTCCACTCGCGCCGGACCGCGGCCGCGTATGATGAGCCTTTGTCCGGTCATACGGTGGCCGAGGATTACCGGTACGCGCCCATTGTCCGGATGGGATGCATCTACATCGAACCGGGCAAGTGGAGCCGGGAAGAGCTGCTCGAACAACTGGGTGATGGGCTGTACCTTGCGACCGCGTACGGTGGCCAGACTTCAGGCGAGAATTTCACGTTCGGCGCTCAGTACGGCTTTGCGGTCAAGGGGGGCAAACCAGGTCAGATGGTGCGGGATATCAACATCTCGGGAAACCTGTACCAGACTCTGCAGAACATCAGGGCGGTTGGTAACGACCTGAAACTGGGCGAGATTGGGGGCTGCGGCAAGGGCCAGATGAACATCCGCTCGTGCTATGGCTCGCCCCATCTTCTAATTGAGAACGTGGTTGTCGGAGGCAGATAATGGAGAGACTGCTGGAGCACGCAAGAAAGGTCGCGGACCAGGTGGCGGTGTACAGCGAAGACTCGGTCAGCGACGGAGTTGACTTCGAGAACAGCAGGTTCAAGAACATCAGCAGCGGGATGGAGTCGGGCGTCAATCTTCTGCTCATCAAAGACGGCCGGCTGGGCAGTGCCTACACCCGCAACCTGATTGACCGGGACAAGCTGATCGGTGACGCCCTGGCATCCCTGGCCAACGGCGTCGCGGCCGACTACGAGCTGCCCCAGACCGGGCCCCTGCCAACGCCGGCAAGCTATGACCCGGCAATCGAGGAGCTGACCAACTCGGCGCTGGTGGACGAGTGCGGTCGCGTCTGCAGTTGGCTGCAGGAGCTGGTCGATACCCAGGTCAACGTCGGCGCGGCCCAGACCGTAACCACGGTTCGACTGCTGAACTCAAAGGGGACAGACCTGTCGGCCCGGCTGTCAAGCTACCAGTGTACGGTCTCGCTGGTTTACCCCGGGTCTTATGCCGCGGTTCGGCGCGATGTCTCGGGCAAGAGCTTCGTTGCCTTCCCCGATAATGAACTTGAGTTTCTTGCCGGGCTGTACAACGCTTCCCGGCAGGACGCAAAGCCCAAGAGCGGCCGGACCCGGGTGCTGTTCCTGCCCGAAGCGATGTACGCGCTGGTCTGGCGTCTCACCGCGGCAACCGACGGCAAGAGCGTCTACGAAGGGGTTTCGCCGCTCCGGGACCGGGGCGGGGACCAAGTGCTGAGCGAGAAAGTGACGATGAGCGACAGGCCGCTCGATGACCAGCAGCCCGGAGCACGCGCGTTTGACGATGAGGGTACGCCGACCAGGAATACGTCGATTATCGAGCGCGGCGTGCTGCGGAGTTTCTACTATGACCTGTTCTACGCGGCCAAAAGCGGGGTCAGGCCAACCGGGCACGGATACCGGAGCGGCATCACGACCAAGGCGGTTCCTTCGCTCGGACATGTGCGGCTGGGGACCGGCGAGCATTCTTTCCGCGACCTGGTGGAAATGATGGGTCAAGGTGTGATTGTTGCCGGCGTGATGGGTGCGCACTCGGGCAATGTTCTGAACGGCGACTACTCGATTGGTCTTTCGCCCGGCCTGTGGGTCGAGCAGGGCGAAATAGTGGGTCGGGTCAAGGACGCGATGGTCTCGGGTAACGTGTACGAGACGATGCGCAACGTTGTTGGGGTGGAAGACCGTGCCTATCCAACCTTTGCGGGACTGACACCAGCCATGCTCTTCAACGATGTCAGCTTCACGACCGGCGGCTAGAGCCGTACTCCTGGCTGGCGTGCTGGGCCTGCTGGCCGCGGGCTGCCACAAGCCATGGCCGTTCCTTGAGAACCGGTACACGAAGATACCGGCAGACGCGCGCAAAGGTACGCCTGCGACTGACCCGTTCCCGCCGATACTGGTGTCGTCCGAGTATGAGCCGCCGGTGCCGATGAGCGGGCCGGTAAACAGCGCGGGCGCCGAGGACTCGCCCTTCGTCTCACCGGACGGAACCGAGTTCTTCTTCTTTTTCACGCCCGACGTGCGGGTTCCGGCTGAGAAGCAGCTTGCCGACAGCGTGACCGGCATCTGGTACTCGCGCCGGTCCGGCGGAGAGTGGATTGAGCCCGAGCGCGTGGTGCTGAGTGACGATGTCGCGCTCGACGGTTGCCAGCAACTGGTCGGCGACACGCTCTGGTTTGCTTCGGTGCGGGCCGGGAATCTGGGCGCCATCGACGTCTACCACGCGGTACGGCGTAACGGCAAGTGGACCGACTGGCGCAACGCCGGTCAACAGCTCAACGTTGACTACAACATCGGCGAGTTCCACCTGACAAGTGACCGCCAGCAGATGTACTTCGGCAGCGCCGAAGGTACGGCCCGACCCGACCTCTGGGTCTGCCGCCGGAACGCGACCGGCTGGGACTCTCCCCAGAACCTCGGCGCACCGGTGAACGATGAGCAGAACCAGTCCCAGCCTTTCCTTTCGGCCGACGGCCGGGAGTTGTGGTATACGGCGTGGTGCGACACCATCATGGGGCCCTGTGTCTATCGTTCGCGGGCCGACTCGACTGGCAACTGGCAGACGCCGGAACAGGTTGTCGTGCGGTTTGCCGGCGAGCCGACCCTGGACGACGCGGGCAACCTCTACTTCGTACACCACTATTACACCGGCGGCGACACAAGCCGGATGCTTGAGGCCGATATTTACTTCTGCCGACGAAAGACAGAATGAAAGGAGCTGCCATGGAATGCCGGACAATCATGGCCGTGCTGGTGGACAAGCGCACCAAGGAAGCGGTCAAGGTGCAGGAAGCGCTCACCAGACACGGCTGCATCATCAGCCTGAGAATCGGGCTACACGAAACAAGCCGGGTCTGCTCTGACCAGGGACTGATACTGCTCAACCTGTGCGGAACCAGTAAAGAAGTAGCCGCGCTCAAGCGCGACCTTGCCCGCATCAAGGGCGTAAAGACGAAGACGATGGTGCTCTAGGTCGGCACGCAACCGCGGGCCGAGGAGTTCTCCCATGAACGTCATCGAGGCAATCAACACCCGCCGGGCCTATCGCTCCCTTGGCCCGGTTGAGATTACCGAGGAGCTGGTGCGGGACCTCGCACGCTGTGCCCAGCTTGCGCCAACCTGCAACAACAACCAGCCGGCCCGGTTCGTCTTTGTCTGGGACCGAGAACGGCTCGAACGGTTGAAGGTGGTATTCAGCAAGGGTAACGCGTGGTGTCACGCCAGTTCGCTCGTGGTTGCGGTGTGTGCCGAAAAGGAGGCCGACTGCCTGATTCGCGACCGTGAGTATTACCTGTTCGACACCGGCATGCAGACCGCGTTCCTGATTCTGCGGGCGACCGAGCTCGGACTGGTCGCCCATCCGATTGCCGGGTACAGCCCGGAACTTGTGCGGGAAGTGCTCGGTATCCCGTCCCACATGACCGTCATCACTCTGGTCAACATTGGCCGGCACGCGGAAACCATCAGTCCGGTGCTTTCCGAGAAGCAGGTGGCCGCAGAACTACATCGACCCGAGCGTCTGCCGCTCGAACAGGTCGCTTTCTCTAGCCGGTATCAGCACGGGGCGCACAAAGAGGCGATAGTATGATGCGTCTGAGAAAACTCCATCTGTACGTCGGATTCACGCTCGCGCCACTCCTGCTGCTTCAGGCAGTTACCGGCTTTGTCCTGAGGCTGGGTAACTACTCGCCGGTCCGGCTGCACAACTGGCAGGTAGTGCTCAGGCATGTGGCTTATGTCCTGGCGGTCGGACTGGCGTTCCTGGCGGTCAGCGGCGCGGTACTCTACCTCGACATGCGCATCCGGCAATGGCAGCGCCGGGTGCGAGCGGCAACCAGACAACCTGAGCAGGCTTCGAGTCGCGACTCGCATTGAGGCGGGTCTGTAAGCCGAGTTCTGTACCGGGCTTGCGTCCGGTGACGGTCATTTCTCTGGACACCGGGTTGCCCTGGTGCCTCAAGCAGCCTACCCGGGAATCGTAGCGGACCGGGCCGGTCCTGTTCCCATATTGGCCTTACACCCGGCAGGGTTTGTCCGTCCGGCCTGTCACCATGCCGGACAGTGCGCTCTTACCGCACTTTTTCACCCTTACCCCGTACAAGACAGGGCGGTGTGGTTTCTGTGACACTTTCCGTCCACGAGCCGTCTCCGGCCCGCAGCCTCGCTCTTAACGAGTGCCGTGCCCTGCGGTGCTCGGACTTTCCTCCCGGCATGCCGGGCGACCGTCCGACCCGCCTCGACACTATTCTAGGCCGGCTGCGGCTGCAGGCAAGGTCGGGATGACCTCGGCGCCAGCGCTGCTATAATATGGCGATGCTGTGCTGCGCGTGCCCGTTCGAGTGCAACGTGGACCGAACCCGACAGCTCGGCGTCTGCCGAGCACCGGAGGAGTTTCATGTTGCCCAGGCCCAGCTTCATTTCTGGGAGGAACCGCCCATCTCCGGCACCCACGGGTCGGGCACGATTTTCTTCAGCCACTGCAATCTGCGCTGCCGGTTCTGCCAGAACTACGACATTTCACAGGAAGGCCACGGCCGGCCGGTCACACCCGAACGCCTGCTCGCAATCATGCTTGAGCTCCAAGCTCAGGGTGCGCACAATATCAACCTCGTCACGCCCACCCACTATTCCGAGCAGCTCATCCCGGTGTTGAAGCAGGCCCGCCAGAGCCTCAAGGTCCCGGTTGTCTGGAACTCCAACGGCTATGAGAAGGCCGAAACCATCGCGCAACTGGAGGGACTGGCTCAGGTCTACCTGCCGGACCTGAAGTACTTCTCGGCCGAGCTGGCACAGGCCTGTTCTTCTGCCCCGGACTACTTCAAACATGCCTCGGCCGCAATCGCCGAGATGAAGCGCCAGGTCGGGACCAACCGCTACGACGAACATGGTATTATCGAGAAAGGGCTCATCATCCGCCACCTTGTCCTGCCTGGCCACGCCGACGACAGTTGCTCGGTTCTTGACTGGATTTGCGAGCACCTCGGCCCGCGCACCCATGTCAGTCTCATGGCTCAATATTACCCGACCTTCCGGGCTGCTGAACTGCCCGGCATGAATCGGCGACTCTCCCGGGCCGAGTACGAGTACGTGCGCCAGCACTTCGAGGACTTGGAGTTTGAGGCCGGGTTTGCGCAGGAGCTGAACTCGGCGCGGCGTGAGTACACGCCCGACTTTGAAGGCAGGGGTGTCTAGCAGCGCGGCTGACTTTGACTTCCGCACGGCCGTTCGTAGACTTCATGTTTCATGTGCGGCATCATCGGAATCAGCAGTTCCCGACCGGTCGGTACTGAACTGGTCGAGGGCCTGCTCGCGCTTCAGCACCGGGGTCAGGACTCGGCCGGCGTCCTCACATCCGATGCCACGTTCCACCTCAAGAAAGGTAACGGTACGGTCGCGAACGTATTCAATCCCAAGAACCTGGCCCGGCTGACCGGCAGCTCCGGCATCGGCCATGTCCGCTACCCGACCATCGGCCCGGGCTCGATTGAAGACGCCCAGCCGTTCTACGTCAACCACCCGTTCGGCATTGCCCTGGTCCACAACGGCAACGTGACGAACTACGCGCGTCTGCATGAACAGCTCACCGGCCATGACCGGCGTCAATTGACGAGTACATCGGACGCCGAGCCGATTCTCAATGTCCTTGCGCAGGAACTGGAGCAGACCGACCTGGCGCGGTTCGGCCCGAAGTCGGTCTTCGCCGCGCTCGATGGGGTCTATCGCCGGGTACAGGGTTCGTACTCAGTGGTTGCTCTGATTCACGGCCAGGGGTTGCTCGGGTTTCGCGACGCCAGCGGCATCAAGCCTCTAGTCTTGGGTCAGCGCGGACATGACCACGCCTTCGCATCCGAGAGCGTCGCCTTTGACCGGCTCGGGTTTCGGCTCATCCGCGATGTCCGACCGGGTGAGGCGGTCTTCATTGATGCCCGGCAGCGGTGTCACTCCTGTCAAGTCCGGCCGGGCCGCCACCGAATCTGCATCTTCGAGTTCGTTTATTTTGCCCGGCCTGACTCAATCATTGACGGCATCGAAGTCTACGAGGCGCGTCTTCGCCTGGGTGAGCGCCTGGCTGAGCAGTTCATAACTCAGGGACTGCGCCCTGACGTCATCGTGCCGATTCCGGACACGGCCCGTGCTGCCGCCAGCCAGATTGCCCGTGTGACCGGTATCGAGCTGAGCGAGGGGCTGATAAAGAACCGCTACATCGCCCGGACCTTCATCATGCACGGCCAGGACCGCCGTGCCTTGTCGGTACGACAGAAACTGAACCCGGTCCGGTCTCAGGTGAGGAATCGGAAGGTAATGCTGGTTGACGATTCGATCGTCCGCGGGACCACCTCGCGCGAGATTGTCCAGATGGTACGTGATGCCGGTGCGCGCCAGGTCTACCTGGCAATCACGGCTCCGCCGCTGCGTTTTCCCTGCGTCTACGGAATTGACATGATGACCCGCGGCGAGTTTGCCGCCAAAGACCGGACCGTTGAACAGGTACGGCAATTGATTCGGGCTGATGCCCTGGTGTATCAGACCTATGATGGGCTGGTTGATGCGGTACGCGGTGAGCGGAAAGACCTTGGCTTCTGCACCGCCTGCTTCAACGGCGAATACCCGACCCGCGTCGCCCGACGCGACCTTGACCGGATGGAAGCCGAACGAAAGAAGTGGTGCTAGCTCGCATGAACCTTAAGCGACGAATGACAAGTATCGCCTGTCCGGTGTCTTGTCGAAAGGAGGCTGTCCAATGCCTGCTACCTTGAGCCTGGTTCTGGTGCTGCTCAATCTCTCGCCCCCGACCTGCGTGACCGCCCGCGACGTGCCCAACGACCGGGGTAACAGCATCGCCGTTGCCTGGACCCGGTCACCAGACACGACCGTTGTCAGCTACAAGGTGCTGCGCCAGACCCAGGGTGGTGAAGCCTGGGAGACGCTCGGTCTGGTCGGCCGCCTCGGGTCCCGCTACGTGGACAGCGATGCCCGCCGCGGCGTGCCGTACCGGTACGTCATCCTGGCTGAGTCTGAGACCGAAGCTGCGGCGTCCGAGCCTTCACCCGAGGCTACGAGCGTGGCCCAGTGGTTCGACACCAACACGGTTCAAGCCTTGATTGGGATGTTCGTGCTCGCTTTCATATTCCTGTATCTCATCAGCCGGGCCAAGAAGGACCGCAATCTGTTCATCCGGCGCATCTCGGGTCTGGACGCGGTTGACGAGGCTCTGGGCCGTGCCACCGAGATGGGCCGACCCACGCTCTACGTGCCCGGGCTCTCCAGCATCGCCGATGTTGCCACCATCGCCTCGCTCAATATTCTGGGTGAGGTGGCGAAGAAGACGGCCAAGTTCGGCACACCGCTCATCGTTCCCAACCGCGACCCGATTGTCTACACCGTTGCCCGGGAGATGGTCAAGGAGTCCTACACCTCGGTCGGCCGACCCGACATCTTCTCCGAAGACATTGTCTTCTTCGTCACCGACCAGCAGTTCGCCTTCGCCGCCGCGGTGGACGGCATCATGGTACGAGAGAAGCCGGCGACGAATTTCCTCATCGGCATGTTCTGGGCCGAGTCGCTCATCCTGGCCGAGACCGGCGCTGCCACCGGCGCAGTTCAAATTGCCGGAACCGATGCGGTCACCCAGCTCCCCTTCTTCATCACCGCCTGCGACTACACCCTTATCGGCGAGGAGCTTTATGCCGCATCCGCCTACCTTTCCCGCGAGCCGCTGCTCCTGGGCGCGGTCAAGGGCCAGGACTACGGCAAGGCTTTGATTGTCGCATTGATACTGGCCGGCACGCTCCTCGCCCTGGCCCTGAACCTGCCGGTTACCCGGTATCTGTAAGGAGGCACAATGCAGCGACGAATACCCCTTACGCTGGTGCTTGTCGTGGGCGTCTTTGCCATCATCGCCGCCTTTGTCCCGCACCCGGTTGTCCGGAACGTTGACGAAACACTCCGCAACGACGTCATCCGTATCCTGACCGCATTCAGCCTGGTACTCGGCATCGGCTCGATTGTCCAGCACCATCTGCTCAAGATCCGGCGTCACGCTCAGCACTGGCAGTACAGCTACATCACCATCATCATGCTCATCGTCACCGCCATCATCGGCGTCTTCGGCGGCATCGACCCCAGCCGACCCGGCATTCTGCCGACCCGCATCGGTTCGTTCTCGTTCCACATGCAGACGCTCTATACCAATGTCATGGTGCCGCTCGGGGCGACGATGTTTGCGATGCTTGCGTTCTTCATGGCGTCGGCCGCGTACCGCGCGTTCCGCGCCCGGACCGTCGAGGCAACACTGCTGCTCGCCGCGGCTTTCATCCTGATGCTTGGCGCCGTGCCTCTGGGCCGGATGATTCATGCCCAACTGCCGGCATTCGCCGAGTGGATTCTCACCGTGCCGAACACCGCGGCAAAACGCGGCATCCTGTTCGGTGTCGAACTCGGCATCTTTGCCACTTCAATGAAGATCATTCTCGGCATTGAGCGCGGCTGGCTCGGCGGGGGAGGTGGCAAATGAACCTCTGGCAGCGTCTGCAGGCGATTGACCGCCGCTGGGTCTATCTCGTGGTCTGGCTGGTGGTCATGCTCCCGCTCATCTTCCCGTTCCGCATCCGGCCCAAAGCCACTCCTCCGGTACAGAACCTGTTCAACTACATCGACACCATGCCGCGCGACAAAGCCCTGGTCGTCTCGGTGGACTACGGTCCGGATACGCAGGCCGAACTCCAGCCCATGCTGATCGCGTTCCTGCGCCATGCCTTTGCCACCGGCCACATGGTCGGCATCTGTGCGATGGACCTGAATGGGCTTGGTCTGGGTGAGAATGCCCTGCGCCAGGTCACGGCCGAGTTCAACGCTCACGCCACGACGCATGCTGATTCGGTCATCAACGGCGAGGATTATGTCTTCTGGGGCTGGACCACGCCGATCGTCACCGTCATGCTCGGCATGGGCGAACGTATCGCGCGCGTGTTTCCTGTGGACTACTACGGTGCGCGGACTGAAAGCCTGCCGATTATGACCCGGCTCAAGAATTACGATGACGTCGGATTGCTGGTGACGATCGCCTCGACGGCCATGCCGCGCTCCTGGATCAACTACGCCCAGGTGCAGTTCGGCGTCCGGCTCGCGTGCGGGGTGACCGCGGTGTCAGCCGCGGACTACTATCCGTATCTGAACTCCGGCCAGTTCACCGGTCTCTTGGGCGGCATGAAAGGTGCGGCCGAGTACGAAGAGCTGCTGCAGGGACGACTGCACGAGAATGGGATGGAATGGGGCCAGCGGTTCAGGGGCACTGAGGCGATGTCCTCGCAGACCGCGGCTCATCTTGCCATCATGGCCTTCATCGTCATCGGCAACATCGCCTTCTTTGCCTCAAAGAGGAGGAAGTCATGAATATCGTCAACCCGCTGACCGCGCAAGGCATCTGGGTCTGGGTCGCTGCCATCCTCACCCTGGCTATCTTCTCTTTCCTTTACCGTGAGAACCCGCTCTATCGTATCGCCGAGCACCTTTACGTCGGCGTTGCCAACGGCTATTTTATCACTTTCTACTGGCACCGCGTGCTCATGCCGACCTTATTCACCCCGGTGGCGCACAATCCGAATGTGCTGGTCAAGGCTTGGCTTGTCAGCATCGCGATTATCGGTGCCTTCTACTTCACTCGCTTCATCCCCAAACTCTCGTGGCTGGTGCGCATCCCGATCGCCATCGTGCTCGGCTACGCCTGTGGTTCCAGTATTCCGCGGGCGGTCGAAGGTGAGCTCATCCGGCAGCTCAAAGCCACCATCATAACGCGCGCGCACTTCGGGCACTGGGATTCGGCGCTCTGGGCCATCATCATTCTGCTCGGTGTGGTCGCGACGGTCAGCTACTTCTTTTTCTCAGCCGAGCGCAAGGGCGTGCTCAAGCCGGTCAGCTACTTAGGCATCATCTTCATCATGGTCGGGTTCGGCGCGTCATTCGGCTACACGGTCATGGCCCGCATCTCGCTCCTCATCGGTCGACTCCAGTTCCTCTTGGGTGACTGGCTCGGACTAGTCCGCTAGCTGCGCTGCTACGTTCAGAGCGGGCTGCCTCTGGCAGCCCGCTTTTCGTCAGGATACTCCGGTCGCAACGCGTGTGGGCTCTAGTATTCCTCGATGAAACGCCGGCCGTACGTCGCTGCGACCACGGCCAGCGCGACACTCAGCCCGGCCATCACCAGCGGCACCAGCGCCAACTGCTGCGGGGACATGACCCAATTCCGCCCAGGAATTGGGATCGTGTCCCCGACCCTGAGTATTGTCTCCGGCCCGACGTTCAGCAGTCGAGCCAGGCCGAACAGCCCGGCGAGCAGCGGCCCACGGAACAGCCAGGCCGCGAAACCCAGTATCGGGATGAGCACCAGCGCCCACCACGGGCTGGGGTAGAACGCCTGCTGGCGCGGCAGATCCGCCAGCACGCGGGCGGAGAAATCGTGTGACGGCTCCAGCACCGGCTGGTGGTCCAAACTGGAAACCAGCGCGGTCAGCACTGCCAGCTCCCGCTGACAATCCGTACACTCCAGCAGGTGGGCGTCGACCGCCTTGCGCCGGTCCGGCTCAAGGTCCCTCGTGATGTAATCCTGCAGCAGTCCCTGGAATCCATCGCAGCTCATTGCAGCATCACCTCTTTCAGGTTTTCCCAGCCGACCCGCTCGACAAGACGCGTCTTCAGCACCGCGCGCGCCCGATGGATATTGGCCTTGACCGTGCCCATCGGTTTGCGGGTCATCTGGGCAATCTCTTCATATGACAGACCGTTGAAGTGGTACAGCGTTATCGCCGCCCGGTAGTCGTCCGGCAGCTTGCGCACCTCATCCTGCACGACTTCCTGGATGCTCTTGGCTCGAAACGCTTCGACCGGGCCGTCTACCTGCACCGCCATCGCCTCGTCCAGCTCGACCTCGGGCCTGCGCCGGCGCAGCTCGCTGATGCAGGTGTTGTAGCATATCCGATACAACCAGGACGAGAACTTCGACTGGCCGCGAAACCCGGGCAGCGCGGCATACGCCTTGATGAACGTCTCCTGAGCCATGTCCTCGGCCCGTCCCGGGTCGCGCATCAGCCGGTACGCGGTCGAGTAGAGCATGCCCTTGTACCGGTTCACCAGTACCGCGAAAGCGTCCTCATCGCCCCGGGCCGAGCGCTGGACCAGCACTTCTTCGGCAGTGGCTTCCATTTCTCTGACCATAAGACGCTCGCGGCCGGGTAATGTTACAGCTCTCGCAACAAACCGGCAAGGACCTGCGTCATAAGGGCATAATGACATACCAGTCAAGAATCGTCTACGCTGCCGCGCTGGTCATGGCGATAACCGGTGCGCTGGTCGCATCGGCCCGTCATCCGACTGCCGGCAGCACTATCCCTGAGGTCCTGGTGACAGCCCGGGGTCCTAATGCGGTCGTAGACGAAATCGTGGTCCGCCCGAGCCGCGGGCAGGACCTTGCCCAGACTCACTCAGCCAGTACCAGCGTGAACTAGAAATCAGGAGGCAAGCATGGACCCAAGCGAAGTTCTCAACTCAATGACCGACGTCGTCGCGGTCGTGATGATCTTCGGCATCCCGATTATTACGACCGCGCTCATTGCCGCGGTGGTGCTCTCGGTCGCCGGCAAACGTCACAAAGAGCGCATGAAGATGATCGAACAGGGCATGATGCCGCCCCCACCGCCGAGAAAGGCCCAGGGCTATGCCCTGCTGGGCTGGGGTGCAGTTTCGGCCGCGGTCGGGCTGGCACTGCTTGTGGCCGAGCTCGTCTCGGGCTCACTCAAAGACCTCGAGGGCGGCTTCATCTTCCTCTTTGTCGGCGCGGCACTGATAATCGTCTGGCTCATCCGTTACAACGCTCAGCAGGGCGAGCCGGTAGCCGACCAGTCCTCGAGGTCCGCCTCCCAGCCTCCGCCCAGCTCGCTGCCGTAACAGAAGCTGCGTCACGGCCCGCCCGCATCGACCAGAGGTCGAGCGGGAATGACGAATGCAGGACGACCGGTCAACAGCGACCTGCATGGCCTGAGTAATGGGGTCTGTCTTCGCCTGGCTGCTCAACCGGTCCGGGCATGTCCAGACGGCTCGGCATGATGGCACTGGTTTACACATATTGTAACCCATTGGCAGCCAGGGCTCGGGCCCAACCGCTTGGCGTATTGTTACTTAGCTCGATACCACATTTCAGGTGGGTACGGTCTCCCTTGCCACTTGTCGCGCGGCTTTGCTCGTTGCGACCAGAGCGGCTCGGCCGGTCACGGTCGAGGTCGACCTGGCTGACGTTGGCCCTGGTGCTCTCCTTGCCGAGATATCTGTCCCTGTGCCTGTCGCTCTGTTCCTGGCTCGGCTCCTGGCCGGCTGCGCCGAGCCGTCCTGCGCTCGGATTGTGGTTCTGGTTGCGGTTTCGACCGTGGTCGGCACCGTTGCTTGCCTCGCTGGTTCAGGCGCTCCGCCGCGCTATGAACGCAGAGAGCACTGAGGGTTCATTCGGCCTTCGACTTTCTGAGTCCAGGACCCACAATCGCGGCTTACCGCCGGACTTGCCAGAGCCCGGCAGGCTGCGGTATGATTACTCCTTGTTGTCAACGCCGAGCTTGACTGCCTCTGACCGAAAGCGCCCGAGCCCGGGCATAAACTGTCTGGTGGAGAACCAATGAAGAGACTGCTGTTGCTCGCATCACTGTTCGCCGCCGCATTCGCGGCCAATCCGTTCGGGCCGAAGACGGCCGGTACCTATCTGCCTGTGACCGACGCGGCCGACTTCCGCGTCGGGTTCTGGGACATCGCACGGTTCGACCCATTGTACGAACAACCGCGCCTGCCCGAGAACCTAGTGCTCAGTTCCTATCCGGGTGACGGCACCGGCTGGTACCTGGTCCAATTCTCGGGGCCGGTAACCGGCGGGCAGATTTCCGAACTGGCCCGAACCGGCGCGCAGTTCCTCGGGTTCCACTCGCGCTACACTGCCTTTGTCAAGGCAAACCGCACGACCATGGCGCAGGTCACCGGACTCAGCTTCATCCGCTGGGCCGGGGTGTACCAGCCCGGCTACAAGTTCTGGTCCGGCACGCTGCAGGAGCAGGGGTTTGGCCGCGTTTCAGTCACCCTGTTCTATCCTGAAGACCTGACCGCGGCCGCACGTGAGCTTGAGGACCTCGGGCTCGCGGTCGTTCGGACCGGCGTGTCCGACTACGTCAAGGTCATCGAGGTCGACTGCTCACGCGAAGACCTTGCCCTGATTGCCCGGCTGGGCTGGGTGATGAACATCGAGGAGTGGCACCCGGCCGAGCCGGAGAACGTCGACTGCCAGTGGGTCGCGCAGACCTGGGCCCAGAACCAGCGCCGGGTCTGGGACCAGGGCCTGTTCGGCGAAGGCGAGGTTCTCGGCTACTCAGACGGCCAGATTGACCCGAATCACTATGCCTTCCGTGACCAGGCCGTGCCGATTACTGATACCGGCGAGTTCCCGACTCACCGGAAGATCGTTGCCTTGAAAAAGTACCCGCCAGCCCGCCTGGGCAGCGCCGATTCGCACGGCACGCACGTCGGCGGCACAATTGCCGGCAACGACTCGGCCAACGGCGGCACCAGTCTGAACGACGGTCACTCCAAGTCGGCGCGGCTGGTTCAGCTTTCGCCCATTCCTCAGCCGCCCGGCAACGACTTCACTGAGCCGCTCAATATCATCACCAACTACCTGCGCAACCCGGAACTCCGGCCCCGCACCATCTCATGTTCATGGTGGACCCTGACCATGGGCCAGTACACCAACGCGGCATCCACGTTCGACCTGTTCTCATGGAAGAACAAGGACATCCAGACGATCAAGTCGTGCGGTAACCAGGGCCAGTCGAGCGAGTACCGAATTACCGAGCCGGGCAACTCCAAGTCGGTCATCGCCGCCGCATCGCTCCAGAACGGCACCAGCTCGACAATTCTCTCGACCTACTCCTCGCGCGGCCCGGCCCCGGACGGACGAATGAAACCCGACATCTCAATTCCCGGTGAGAACATCATGTCAGCGCAGTCCGGCTCGTCGAACGGCTACGTCTCAATGAGCGGCACTTCGATGTCCGCGCCGGCGGTCAACGGCTCGGTCGGTCTGTTGCGCAACTACCTGCGCAAAGGTTACTACCCATCCGGCGCGGCGAATGCGGCCGACACCTGGGGGTATGTGTCGGCGGCGGTGCTCAAGGCGATGATCCTCGTGTCGGCCGACCCGAACATCGGCAGCTACGTCATCCCGTCGCCTTATGTCGGCTGGGGGCGCGTCGACCTCGACTCGGTGATGTATTTCTCCACCCCAAGCCCGGATGCGCGCAAGCTGCTACTCTACGACGACACGACCGGTCTTGCCACGGGCGAGTACCACGAGTACGCGTTCCAGGTCACCGACTCGACCCTGCACCTGCGCGCGAGCGTGGTCTGGACCGACACCAACGCGGCCGCGGGTGCCAACCCGGCGCTCATCAACAACCTCGACTGCCAGCTCGCAGCACCCAATGCCGACTTCTACAAGGGCAGCATCTACTCGGGCGGCCTGTCGGTACGCAATCCGAGCCAGCCCTATGACAACCTGAACCCGCAGGAAATGTTCCGGGTCGCCAGTCCCATGCCCGGCACCTGGACCCTGCGCGTCTCAGCCCAGAACGTCGTCACCACGCGCCAGCCCTACGCCGTGGTCATCACCGGCGCAGTCAACCTCGGGACGATTCACGACGTCGGCGTCACGCGCATCGTCGCGCCGACCGGGGTCGTGGAATCAGGCACGGTCATCACTCCGGCCTGTACCGTGCGCAACTATGGCACGGTCAGCGAGGACTACTCGGTGCGCATGCGCATCGGCTCAGGCTATGACACGACCGTGACCGTTACCGGTCATGCGGCCGGCAGCCTGCTGCCGGTTCTGTTCCCGGGCTGGCCCGCAAACCAGCTCGGCACGTTTGCCGTCTCCTGCTCGACTGAGCTGGCCGGCGACGCAAACCCGGCCAACGACGCACGGCGTGATTCGTGTCTTGTCCGAGGTGTCATCCGCGACATCGGCGTTGTCGAAATCATTGCACCCCAAGATACGGTTGACTCAGGCGTTGCGGTCATTCCGCTCGTGCTTGTCCAGAACTACGGTACGCGCGCCGAAGACGCGCCGTTCTGGATTCACATCGGCTCGGGCTATGCCGAATCGGTCCACGTCGCGCTCCAGCCCGGAGAAAGAGACACTGCCCGCTTCCCGAGCTGGACCCCGCAGCGGGTCGGGCCGGTGTGGTTGACCTGTGTCGCGGCCCTTGGCCCGGACATGAACCGTGCCAACGACACCCTGCGCGACACCTGCTTTGTCCTGCCGCCGACCAGCGTCACCGAAGTGGCCGGCCTGCCTGCAGCTACTGCGCTCGACGACGCGGTGCCGACGCCCTTCCGCCGGTTGACCCAAGTCCGCTTCGCCCTGCCCCAACCGGCGCTGGCCCGCCTTGCCATCTACAGCGCGTCCGGCCGGCTCGTGCGGAACCTGGTCGACGGTACGCGGCCAGCCGGCTACCACCGTGTGACTTGGGACGGCCGCGACGAAGCGGGCGCAACCGTCGCCCGCGGCATCTACTGCTGTCGGTTCTGCTCGGCCGACTTCCGGGCCATGAAGAAACTGGTCAAGCTCGACTAGCTTGACCTCGGTGCGGCGCGGTATACGATGTACTCGTACGCCGCGCCGTTTCCGTTGCACGCGGCGCGAAAAGGAGAACCTGTGAAGACGCTATCGGTGTTGCTGCTTGCGGCCGCTGCGGCTGCGGTCGCCCGGCCCGACGACTCGTCCTGGGTCAGCTACTACAACGGCGCGGACGGCTGGTTCGCGTTCCAGGGCCCGCAGCGGGCCATGAAACTCCGCCCGGCCGACTTCAACCTGAGCTACCCCTTTCAGGTCGAATCTCTCAAGATATGGTGGTACTGGGGCATGGGTTCGCGCCAGGACACCGCCTTCACCTTCCGCATCTACGAAGGCGATGGTGCTTCCCTGCTCTGGGAATCGGAGACGCTCTACGCGCCTTCCTCCAACTGGAGCTACTACGGGCTGTCGACGCCGGTTGCCATCGACTCCGGCGACTTCTGGATTGCTACTGCGCACCGACTCGTGAACCCCTACGCCCATCCCTACGTCAACGTCGATACCGGCCCGACCGCGCACAGCTATTACGGTTCGCCCGGCGCATGGACTCTGGACAATGTCGGCGAGTTCTGCTTCTCCGCGTTTGTGCGCGAGATTCCGGTCAGTACAAACGAAGGCCGCTGGACCGCCTTACCTGCGCGCACGGCTCGACCGACGCTGGTACATGGCGTCCTCCGCATCTCCTCCTTCCGCACGCCCTCTTCCTCACTCCTGAGCGCAGACGGTCGCCGAACGATGCAGCTCGGCCCCGGCGCCAACAACGTCTCTCGCCTCGCCCCTGGCGTCTACTTCATTCGCTACGACGGACGGATAGCCCCGGTCAGACTCGTTCGCTAGCGCGTTGTGCTGGAGGCGGTGCCGCTGCGGTCGCCGGCTCTGCGCGGCACGCGCCAACCGAACCGGCTTCATCCTGAGTGTGGGCTCGATACGCCGGGAACCGGCGTAACCGGTCATCTTGGACTGCCGACTCAGTTCACTCAGAGCGCAGCGAAAGGCCGCTCCTGCGGTGGAATCCGCGGTCGAGCGGCTGCGACTTTCAAGAGAAACGGCACTGGCCCGACTTGCGGGGCACTCTTGTTCGTGGGGACTGTCACTTCGGCCTTGAGAGATGGGCTTGCTCAGCGCTACTGAAGGTCAGGCCGCCTTGCGCAGGACAAAGCTCAGGTACTCCCATGAGCCGCGGCAGAATGCGCGGTAGAGCGAAGTGCCCCTGGTGGCGGCAAAGTGCTTGAACGCCTTGCGCAGGAGGTACGGCACTTTCCGATGAATCAAAGCCAGCTTGCGCTCGTTGTCAAGCTCAAGGGCACGGACCACGTTGGCGGTGATTCGGGTTTCGTTCACGAGCTTGAGGCCGGACCGGTTCAGTTGCTCACGCAGCAAAGGAATCGTGTCGCGCGCCCTTCGGTCGGCGAGCACCAGAAAGCCATCCGGCCGGAGCACGCGCCGGACTTCGCTTAAGAACCGGTCCATCGACGAGTAGCAGTGCGACGACTCGACATTGATGACGACGTCGAACGACCGGTCGGGAAACGGCATCGACTCAGCCGCGCCCTGGACAAAACTGAGACCGGGCACCGAATGGTGCCGGGTGCAGAAATCCACCGCCTTGCCGGCCAGGTCCATGCCCACGGTCGTGCGCGGCTGCAGGGCACGGGCGATATAGGTCGCGCCGCCGCCCCGGCCGCACCCGACTTCCAGCACGTCGCGGCCGGCGATCTCGACCCGGCTGGCAACGTGGTGGTAGAGCTGAATGCAGTAGCGGTCGGCTTCGGGTGCGCCGGCGAGCGGAAGCACGGGCGCAGCCTGGTCTAGGTCGGCATAGCCATAGTTCATGAAGGTCATGTCGATGTCTTTGTCCAGCCGACTCATGTGCTGGTACCAATACCAGCAGAGCAGCCGGCCGGCACGCGGGGACACGCTGTAGAACAGGTCCAGCAGCTTCATGACCGGCACGCGGTCTGCGATTTTCGAAGGGAGTTGATGCGGGCGGCAGGCAACGGCGAGCAATCTATCGAGCAAGAGCAAGAGTCTACTCGGGACCGGGCCCGAAGTAAAGAAATACCTGCGCAGACCGACCGAGCCTCGGCGCAGTCCGGATCGGTCCCGGGTTTGACTTGTCCGAGCCCGGCAACTAAGCTGGCGCGTGTTCCTGTTCGAGCCACGGTTCCAACCTGTGTCTTTGGGCATGCGCCATGCGGCAATGCGGGCGCTGGCCGCGGTCGCACTCGGCATCGGGCTGAGCCGGACCCTTATGGTTCCGGCCTGGGTCCCCTGGGCCGCAGTGCTGCTCGGAGTTGTCCTGGCCCGAACCAGCCGTGGCCTCGCACTCTATCTTGCCCTGGTCGGCGCAGCATACCTGTATGCCGAGGCAAGGCGAGCCGTGCCTCCCTTGCCTGAGACCTTCAAGGCCAGCGGGTTCCAGGGTGTCGTGGTCGACGAACCGGGGTACGGAAGCAGACTAAGGTACTCGGTAACGCTGCTGCCTCCGCTTGACGGCAAGGTAATGCTCTGGCTGCGGGACAGCCGGGTCAGGCTGCGCTACGGGGACGTGGTTGACGTTGCGGCCCGAATCCGGCCCCTCGACTTCCCGCGCAATCCCGGTCTTCCCGACTTCAACCGCGTCCTGGCCGAGCGGGGCGTGGTCGGCAAAGTCGTTGTTCGCAGCGCTGGTGTGCGTGTGGTCGGGCGTGGCAAAGGATCTCCTTGGATGGCATACGTGGTCATGCCGGTACGGCGATACGTCCTACGAACAATCGAACAACTCCTGCCCGAGCCTGAGGCCGCGCTGCTTGCCGGACTGCTCCTGGGCAACCGACAGGCCCTGCCTGAAGAGACCCGACAGGCGTTCGTCGACTCCGGCATCGTCCACATCCTCGCGGTCTCAGGCCTGCACATGGGCATCGTCGTAGGTGCGCTGCTCCTGCTGCTCGGGGCCATCGGCGTTCGCGGCTGGTGGCGGTTCGGTGTCGGCGCTGCGGTCGTCCTTCTGTATGCCTCGGTGGCAGGATTCACCGCGGCCCCGGCGCGCGCCGGCTTAATGGCCCTGGCCGTGTTACTCTCGGTGCCGGTGCAACGTCGAGTGTCGCCGTCAGCAACTCTGGCTGCTGCCGGACTGGTTCTGCTCCTCGCTGACCCGTCCGCCCTCTTTGAGGTCGGCGCTCAATTGTCGTTCGCCGCCACGCTCGGCATTGTCCTAATCGTCCCCCGACTGGAGAAGATACCAGCGGACACCCCCAAGCGAAAGCGACTCAAGCACTGGCTCCTCGTGCCAACCGCTGTTTCCCTTGCGGCAACGCTCGCCACCACGCCGCTGGTGCTTCATCACTTCTACCGGGTCCAACCCCTTGCCTTCCTGACCAGCCTGGTGGCAGCATTGCTCGTCAGCCTGGCCATGCCGCTCGGGCTTGTTATCCTGCTTGCCAAACTGGTACACGGCTGGCTCGCCTCGATTTTCGCCGGCTCGCTCTGGGCCCTGCTCTGGCTCCTGAACCGACTGACGCTGCTCATGGGCGAGCTCCGCTGGACCATTGTCGAGCCGGGACGACTCTCCTGGCTTGGGGTTGCCTGGGTCTACGCCGTGATGCTCGCGGCCTTGAACTGGCCGCACCGGGCCTGGCGATTTACCGCGGCTCTGCTGCTGCTGGTCGGATTGAATGTCCTGGTCTGGACCTCGGCCCTGCACCGGCCCCGGACACAGGTCGTGTTTCTTGACCCGCGTCAGGGCGATGCTACCCTGCTTGAGGATACGCTCGGCCGGCGCGTGCTTTTTGACGCGGGCATCGACCGGACCCGGGTGCTCAGGGACTACCTGCTCGGCCGCGGCATTCACCACCTTGACGCAGTCGTCATCACCCATCCGGACCGGGACCACTACGGCGGCCTGCTCGACCTGCACAAGCGTTGCCGGGTCGAGAAGGTGCTTGTCCCGCAACTGGCGGGTGTCGATTCCGACTATGTTCGACTCCTTGACCTTCTGCGGCAGCAAGGCTCACGGGTAGTGCCGGTCGGCCAGGGCAGCAGGCTGACCGGGTGTGGGTTCGGCATCGAGTTTCTCTGGCCTGACGAAGCCGCCGGCCAGCGGTTTGCAGCCGGGCAGGCATCGACCAACGAGGTCTCGCTTGTGGCACGAGTCGAGCACTCAGGATTTGTGATGCTTCTGACCGGTGACATGGAGCGGCTTGAGCTTCTGCCCGGCCCGTCTCTGCGGGCCGACCTGCTCAAGTCCCCGCACCACGGCAGCAGAAAGGGAAACCGACCTGAGCTCTACCGTCTGGTTCAGCCTGACCACGTCGTGGTCATGGGCCGGTATCCGACGCCGGCCCGGCTTGAGACGCGGCTGGCCGGGACCAAAGTACGGTACATCAACACGCGGGCCGAAGGCGGGCTCGTGGTCCGGCTCGAACACGGCCAGATGGAGTTTGTGCGCTACCATTAGAGGCTGACAGCAGGCCCAGATTAGATGGACACTTCCGGGGTGGCATCGGCCTGCTTCTCAAACTCGTTCGGGCTGCGATAGCCCAAGCTCGAATGCCGACCCGAAAGCAACACAGGGTCATGCACATCGCACTGGACGCGCCAGACCAAGGTGCAGTCCCCGCATTCCAGGTCATGTCCGGTTGTCTTCACCGTGTTGTACGGTTCTTTGGGCCTGACTTGCCGCTGTTTCTCTAGACTGCCGTGGAGGTAGACCGGAGAGAGGCCGTCCCCTATGCCATGAATGCCGGCATGAAAGGAAGTGCGGTTGGGCAGGTGTTCTTCCGGGTCGTACGCGGCGTGATGCCGCAAGTGCAGGCTGGACTGAGGCCTGCGGCTTTGCCGCACGCTGCTTCGCGGGCGATGGTGCAAGCAATGGCTTGAGCAGTTGCTACGGCGGTTGAGCGGGCTGGTGATTGCGCGTCTTGCCCGGCGCTTGTCTCAGTGTCTGTCGCGGCTTCAGCTTCGGTTTTGGGTTCGGCAAGGCAGATGCTTTCCTCAAGTGCGAACAGCAGAAGGTTGAAACGCGGAACGGCAGTCAGGCTGTCATCTCGGGTTGTTTGACACTAGCCGGCATAAGGTTTATGATATTCGTCCACCATGCAAATCCCCACTGGCAAGGCGCTCGTGCGCCAGATTGAGGAGTTGAGCGGTCAGGTCGTCACCGACTGCTACCAGTGCGGGTGCTGCACCTCGGGCTGCCCAATCGGCGAGGACATGGACCCGCCACCAAGCAAGGCCATCCGTCTGCTGCAATTAGGCAGAGCTGATGAGCTCCTGGCATCAGAGGGCATCTGGATGTGCGCCTCGTGTCTGGTCTGTGGGACCCGATGTCCGCGGGCAGTCGACTACGCCCGGATTGCCGAAGCCTGTCGCGCCATCATCCTGCGCACGCGGCAGAGCAAGGTCGACCCGGACACTGTGACCGGCCCTGATTTGGAGGAGATTCCCCAGCAGGCGTTCATTGCCAGCTTCCGCAAGTTCTCGGTATGAAGTACGTCTACTATCCGGGCTGCACCCTCTACACCAAGGCGAAGAGCCTTGATGCCAGTGCGCGCAAGGCTGCTAGCCGAGTTGGGTTCGAGCTGGTCGAGATGCCGTCGTGGAACTGCTGCGGAGCAATCTACAACACCACGACCGACGATCTGGCAGCTCAGGTCGGGCCGGTGCGCAATCTGGCCAAAGCAAGCCAGCTTGGCGACAAACTTGTGACTCTGTGCGCTGCCTGCCACAATGTCCTGAAGCGGGTCGACGACCGGCTCTATGCCCAAGGCAACGAAGTCGAGCGTGACCGGCTGATTGCCTTTGTTGATGAGAAGTTTGAGCACCGGGTTCAGGTAATGCACTACCTTGAGGTGCTGAAGAACGACCTGGGGTTCGACAAGGTGAAAGAGAAAGTAACAAAGCCGCTTGCCGGGCTCAAGGTCGCTTCATACTACGGATGTCTGATGGTCCGGCCCAGGGAGGTGTTGCAGTTCGACGACCCGGAGAATCCAAAGGTGATGGACGACCTTATGGCCTGCCTTGGTGCTCGTCCGACCCAGTTCGACTTCAAGGCTGAGTGCTGCGGCGGGTATCTGGTCGTGAACCGGCGCGACGTGGCGCGGAACGCATCAAAGCGGATTCTCGACAATGCTCAGGCGCGGGGCGCTGAGGCGATTGTGACGACCTGTCCTTTGTGCCAATACAACGTTGACAAGCTGCGGCCGGTCAGCGACGGTGCGATGCCGGTGTTCTACTTCACCCAGTTGCTCGGGCTTGCGGTCGGGCTGCCGGTTGAGGAACTGGGCCTTGAGTACAACGCCTTTGACCCCAGGCCGTTTCTAGAGAAGAAAGGCCTTATCTGATGGCTGAGACCCAAGCGCCCACAGCCGGCCGCCAGCCCCGCATCGGCGTCTTCGTCTGCCACTGCGGCATCAACATCGCTGGCGTCGTGAAGATTCCCGAGGTGATGGAGCGGGTCGCGAAGTGGGACGGCATCGCGGTTGTCAAGGACTACAAGTACTGCTGCTCAGACCCGGGTCAGCAGATGATTCGCGACGCCATCAAGGAGGACAGGCTCGACCGGGTGGTTGTTGCCTGCTGCTCGCCGACCCTGCACGAGACGACTTTCCGGAACGCCTGTGCTGAGGCTGGGCTGAATCCGTACCTGTGCGAGATCGCCAATATCCGCGAGCAGTGTTCGTGGGTGACCGAGGACAAGGATAAGGCAACGGCCAAGGCAACCGAGATTATCCGCACCGTATTGGCCAAGGCCCGTGCAGACCAGCCGCTTGAGGCAATCACCGTGCCCATCAACAAGCGGGCACTTGTGGTCGGCGCCGGTATTGCCGGAATCCAGGCCGCGCTCGACATCGCCAATGCGGGTTACGAGGTGGTGCTGGTGGAGAAAGAGCCGTCGATTGGCGGGCATATGGCTCAACTGTCCGAGACCTTCCCGACCCTCGACTGCTCCCAGTGCATCCTGACCCCGCGCACGGTCGAGACCGGCCGACACCCGAAGATAAGGCTTCTGACCTACTCTGAGGTTGAAAGCGTCTCCGGTTATGTCGGCAACTTCAAGGTGAGGATTCGGCAGAAGGCGCGGTACGTGGACTTTGACGCCTGTACCGGCTGCGGCCTGTGCATGGAGAAGTGCCCGGGCCGGGCTGAGTCGAGCTTTGAGCGCGGTCTGGCCAGGCGCAAGGCGATTTACCGGCTCCTGCCCCAGGCCGTGCCGAACCGGCCGGTAATCGACGCGCGGGCGTGCATGTATCTGCTCAAGGGCAAGTGCGGAATCTGCGCCAAGGTCTGCCCGACCCAGGCCATCCGCTACGATGACAAAGACAAGTTCGTGGAAGAGGAAGTCGGCGCGATTGTGCTGGCAACCGGATACGAGCTGTACGATGCGGCAAAACTTGGGTCTTACGGCGTCGGCACGGTACCGGACGTGATTGACGGGCTGGCGTTTGAGCGGCTGCTTTCTGCCTCAGGCCCGACCTCAGGCGAGGTGAAGCGGCCGAGCGACGGCAAGACTCCGAAGAAAGTCGTGTTTGTCCAGTGCGCCGGCTCGCGCGACTCGACCGAAGGTATGCCCTATTGCTCGAAGATCTGCTGCATGTACACGGCGAAGCAGGCGATACTCTACAAGCACCGGGTGCATGACGGCGAGGCAACGGTATGTTACATCGACGTGCGCACACCAGGCAAAGGGTTTGAGGAGTTCTACAAGCGGGCGACCGACGAAGGGATTCAGTATCTGCGCGGCAAGGTGTCAAAGATTTTCCGGCAGGGCGACAAGGTTATTGTCTGGGCGTCAGACACCCTGGCCGGCCGCAAGGTCGAGCTTGAGGCCGACCTGGTTGTGCTTGCGACCGCAGTTGTTGCAAACCCGGCAGGAGTCGCGCTTGCCCGCAAGCTCAAGGCTCAGCTCGACGCGCATGGTTTTCTGACCGAGGCGCACCCGAAGCTCAGACCGGTCGAGACCCTGACCGCCGGGTTTTTCCTGGCCGGGTGCGGCCAGGGGCCAAAGGACATACCTGAGACCGTGGCTCAGGCCTCAGCGGCTGCGGCCAAGGTTCTGGCAATGTTCGGCTCGACCAGGCTGACTCACGCGCCGACTGTCGCGGTCGTAGATGAAGAGATCTGTGTCGGCTGCGGCAACTGCGAGCGGACCTGCGCCTACGAGGCGGTCAAGGTCGATGAGAAGCGCGGCATCGCGGTGGTGAATGCGGCGTTGTGCGAGGGGTGCGGCGCGTGTGCGATGAGCTGCCCCTCAGGTGCGATGAACCACAAGAACTTCACCAAGAAGGCCATTTTCGAGATGGCGGACCAGTTCTAGATGGCGGACGAGACGAAGAACTCAGACGGCAAGCCAATAGGCGCCGTGCTTGTCGTCGGCTCCGGCATCGGCGGCATTCAATCGTCCCTGGAGCTGGCTGACGCCGGGTTCAAGGTCTACCTGCTTGACGAGAGCCCGGCGATCGGCGGCGTGATGGCGATGCTTGACAAGACCTTCCCGACCAATGACTGCTCGATGTGCATCCTGTCACCCAAGCTCGTAGGCACGGGCCGACACCAGAACATCGAGCTGCTCAACTACTGCGAGCTTCTGGGCCTGGAAGGCGAACCGGGCCGGTTCAAGGCAAGAATCAGGCGCAAGCCGCGGTTTGTCCTGCTCGACAAGTGCACCGGCTGCATGGACTGCACCAAGGTCTGTCCGGTCCAGGTCCCGGACGCCTACAACCAGAACCTGGCCATGCGCCGCGCCACGTACAAGCTCTACCCGCAGGCGATACCGAATGCGGTCGCCATTGAGAAGAACGAGTCGCGCGCGCCGTGCCGCATCGCCTGTCCGGCTGGCGTGAATGCGCAGGGGTATGTCGCGCTCATCTCGCAGCGGAAGTTCAAGGAAGCTTATGAACTGGTGCGCGAGCGGTTGCCGTTTGTCGGCATCTGCGGCCGGGTCTGCCACCACCCGTGTGAGCAGGAGTGCAACCGCAAGGACTACGAGTCGCCGGTTTCGATTCGCACGCTCAAGCGGTTCATTGCTGACTACGTATACAACAACGATATCAGGTACGAAGTCATCAAGCAGCCGGCGGCCGAGCGCGCAGAAAAGGTTGCGATTATTGGTGCCGGGCCGGCAGGCCTTACCTGCGCCCTCGACCTGCGGGCCAAAGGCTACAAGGTCACCGTGTTTGAGGCGTCATCGCACGCCGGCGGGATGATGCGCTGGGGAATTCCGGCTTACCGGCTGCCGCGCGCGACTCTGGACCGCGAAATCAAGGACATTGTCGATACCGGCATCGAGCTGAAGCTCAACAGCCCGGTCAGGTCGACCGACGAGATACAGGGATTGCTCGGCCAGGGGTACGCAGCGGTCTTCATGGCGCTCGGCTGCCACAAGAGCCGCACCTTGAAGATTGAGGGCATGGACCTTGCAGGCGTGCTGCACGGTATCGAGTTCCTGCACGCGGTGAACGAGGGCAGGCCACCGGCCATCGGCAAGCGGGTTGTGGTCATTGGCGGCGGTAACGTTGCGGTTGACGTGGCACTCTGCGCCCGACGAACCGGCGCAGAAGACGTGACCATGGTCTGCCTCGAATGCCGCGAAGAGATGCCGGCCCATGAGTGGGAGATCGAGGACGCCCTGGCTGAGGGCGTGAAGCTCAACCCCTCGTGGGGCCCGCAGGCGATTGTCGGCGAGAACGGAAAGGTGACTGGTCTCCGGACAATCGAGTGCACGCGCGTCTTCGACGACGAGCACAGATTCAACCCGCAGTTCGGCTGCACCGAGGGTTTCGTGCCGGCAGACACGGTCATCCTTGCCATCGGCCAGATGGTTGATGCTGACGGCTTTGCCGGCTTTGAGCGCGGGCCAGGCGGTACTTTCAAGGCAGACAGGCTGACTCTGGCGACGAACATGCCCGGGGTGTTTGCCGGCGGTGATGCGGTTGCCGGCCCAGCCTCAGTTATCGAGGCAGTTGCCGCCGGACACGAAGCAGCGATTTCCATTGACCGGTTCATTAGAGGCGAGGACCTGGCTTCAGGCCGTGAGCAGCCCAAGTACACCCCGGCCAGGGCCGAGGAGTCGGCTGCAGTCCGCGCCAAGGTCGAGCGCCGAGAGCGGGCCAGGGAATCGGCGCTTGCGCCCAAGGAACGCGAGGCTAACTTCCGGGAAGTCTGGCTTGGGTTCGATGAGGAGGCCGCGGTCGCTGAGGCGCAGCGCTGTCTCAACTGCGGGATATGCTCGGAATGCATGCAGTGCGTGGCTGCTTGTGAGGCCAAGGCGATCGACCATTCGATGACCGCGACTGAGGAGGAGCTTGAGGTTGGCGCAGTGGTGCTGTCTGCCGGGTTCAAGGAGTACAAGCCCACGGGCGAGTTCGGCTATGGCTACGGCCGGTACCCGAATGTTGTTACGAGCCTTGAGTTCGAGCGGATCCTTTCTGCCTCAGGCCCGTACGAAGGCCATGTGAAACGGCCCAGCGACGGCAAGCAGCCGAGGAAGGTAGCCTGGATACAGTGCGTCGGCTCGCGCAACACCGAGCACTACTTCTGCTCTTCGGTCTGCTGCATGTACGCGACCAAAGAAGCGGTTATTGCCCGCGAGCACTGCGGCGGCAACCTTGACTGCCATGTCTACTACATGGACATGCGCTGCTTCGGCAAGGATTTTGAGAAGTACTACGAGCGGGCCAGGACCGAGTACGGCATCGAGTTCCGACGGTGCAAGGTGAGTGCACTCGCCCGGGTCGAAGGCAGCGAAGACCTGCGCATCTCTTACGAAGACGAGACCGGCGTATTGAAAGAAGAAGACTACGACATGGTCGTGGTCTCGACCGCGCTTGTGGCCAACCCGCGCGTGGTCGAGATGGCAAAGCGCATCGGGGTTGCAACCGATGAGCAGGGGTTTGTCCGAACCGACAGGTTCGAGCCGATGCTGACCAGTCGGCCTGGGGTCTATGCCTGCGGCGCTCTGACCGAACCCAAGGACATTCCGGAAACCGTGACTGAAGCAACCGGCGCCGCAGCCGCAGTCTCATCGCTCCTCGCGCCGGCCCGCAATACCCTGGTGCGGAAAAAGGAGTATCCGCCGTTCCGCGATGTATCGGGCGAAGAGCCGCGCATCGGCGTGTTCATCTGCAACTGCGGCATCAACATCGGCGGCGTGGTCAGGGTGCCGAGCGTGGTCGACTACGCGCGTACTCTGCCGAACGTGGTCTATGCCGACGAGAACCTGTTCACCTGCTCCCAGGACACCCAGCAGAAGATTCGCAAGGCGATTGACGAACACCGGCTCAACCGGGTTGTAGTTGCCTCATGCACACCGCGCACCCATGAGCCGCTGTTCCAGGAAACCCTGGCTGAGGCAGGCCTGAACCCATATCTCTTCACCATGGCCAATATCCGGGACCAGTGCTCATGGGTACACATGCATGATGCCGAAAAAGCAACTGAGAAGGCGAAGGAGCTTGTACGCATGGCCGTGGCTAACTCGCGGCTGCTGCGGCCGCTCCAGTCGTATCCCCAGGTGATTACCCAGAAGGCGCTCGTCATCGGCGGCGGGCTGGCCGGCATGACCGCAGCCTTAGCCATTGCTGACCAGGGCTTTGAGACGTTTCTTGTCGAGCGCCAGGACCGGCTCGGCGGCAACCTGCTGCGCCTGCACTACACCGAGCACGGCGACGACATCCTTGGATATGCTGCGCGACTGGAAGAACAGGTGCGGCGTCATCCTATGGTGAAGGTTTTCACCAAGGCCGAGCTGGTCGACGTGACCGGCTATGTCGGGAACTACAGGACCACGGTCCGGCAGTCTGACAGGTCAGACCGGTCCGACCGGTCGGACACCGTGCTCGAGCACGGCGTGTTTGTGGTGGCAACCGGTGCTGAGGAGTATCAGCCGACCGAGTTCCTCTACGGCAAGGACGAGCGGGTAAAGACGCAGACCGAACTGGAGAAGCTGCTGGTCGAACAGCCGGACAGAGCCAGGGACTTGAAGCACGTTGTGATGGTACAGTGCGTGGGCTCGCGCGAGAGTGAACGTCCTTGGTGCTCGCGTATCTGCTGCACTGAAGCGGTGAAGAATGCGCTCAAGCTGAAGCAGGTCAACCCAAAGGTGAACGTATACGTGCTCTATCGCGACATGCGCACCTATGGGTTCAAAGAAGCGCTGTACCGCGACGCACGCGAGGCAGGTGTAATGTTTGTCCGATTTGACCCCGAGACCAAGCCCGAAGTGCAGTCGGTTGACGGTCAACTGCACGTGTCGGTCTATGACCCGGTGCTGCAGCGTCGCCTGGGCATCAATGCCGACCTTCTGGTCCTGTCTGCCGGGGTCGTGCCGCCGAAGAGCAACTTCACCCTGGGCCAACTGCTCAAGGTGCCGTTGAACGAGGACGGCTTCTTCCTCGAAGCGCACATGAAGCTGCGGCCGGTAGACTTCACCACGCGTGGGGTATTCATGGCCGGCATGGCGCACAGCCCGCGCCGGATCCCGGAAACTGTTGCCCAAGCCTATGCGGCTGCAGCCCGCGCCTGCTCGCTCATCGCGCACAAAGAGCTCTCGACTGAGGCGGTGGTAGCTGAGGTGAACCAGCGCTGGTGCGTAGGCTGCGGCGTGTGCGAAGAAGTCTGCCAGTACGAGGCAGCGCGGCTCAACCCGGAAACCGGCAGGTCCGAGGTTACCGCGGTGCTGTGCCAGGGATGCGGCGCGTGTGCTGCCGCCTGTCCGTCTGAGGCAATTAAGCTCAAGAGCTTTGAGGCAAAGAACGTTCTGTCGATGGTCGACTCGGCGCTATGAGAGACGATTCCGCAACGGAGGTGCATGAGATGGAGAAGTTCGAACCTAGGATTGTCGGTTTCCTCTGTAACTGGTGTACCTATGCCGGCGCGGACCTGGCCGGCACCTCGCGCATGCAGTACCCGCCGAATATGCGGCCGATACGGGTGATGTGCTCGGGTGCGGTCGACCCGGTCTATATCCTGCGTGCCCTGCTTGAGGGCGCAGACGGCGTGTTCATCGGCGGCTGTCACCCTGGCGACTGCCACTATGTATCAGGCAACTATAAGGCGCGGCGCCGGGCTGTCTTGTTCAACTCGATTATGCGCTCGCTTGGCCTGGATGAGGATCGGGTTTGGCTGCGCTGGATTTCCGCGGCCGAGGGTCGCAAGTTCGCCGACACCATCACCGCGATGACCGAGCACCTGAAGAAAAAGGGCCCGAGTCCGTTCAAGCAGAAGTGGGAAGTGTGAGGACGCGATGAAGGGCATGCTTAAGGTCAAGGACAAGAACCCATCTGCGACACTGCGTGAGTTGTGCCGGCAGTGGCTGAGGGAGAACCGTTTGTCCGGTATCCTGATGCCGGCCTATTCGAAGTCTGGTACGGCGACCATGGCTTTGGCGTCTGACCCCGCCCGAATGGACGACGCTGCGCCCCTGCTGCCGGCAATGGCGGTCAACGCTGCCTCGATTGTTGCCGAGATAGCGCGCGAACCAGCACCGAACGCCCAGGTCGGCTTGCTGCTGCGGCCGTGCGAGCTGCGGGCGGTCGTGGAGCTTGAGAAGCTGAAGCAGGTACTGCCGGACAGTATCGTGCTCATCGGCATCGACTGTCCGGGTACGTACAAAGCGGCCGGATTCCGCAACCTCCGGGCCGGCGACGAGGAGTTCGACAACAAGCACGTCCGCGACCAAGCCGGCTGGGCCGAGAACGTCAACTTCCGAACTGCCTGCCAGATGTGCGAGTTTCCCAGGCCCTTGGTCTTCGACCTTGCCATTGGCTATATCGGCTTGAACCCGGACAAAGAGCTCTGGCTTGAAGCAGCGACAAACAAAGGCAAGGCCCTGCTTGAGGGCGTAGAGCTGGAGCCAAGCGAAGAGCCAGAGGCACGAAAGAAGGCGCTTGAGACCCTCAGCACGAAGCGTAAGGCGCAGACTGAAGCGCGGCTTGGGCAACTGGACAAAGAAATGATGGGCCCGGAAAAGCTGGTTAGGTACTTTGCCGACTGCCTCAACTGCCACAACTGCATGAGGGTCTGCCCGGTCTGCTACTGCCGCGAGTGTTTCTTCGACTCCGACACGTTCCAGCGTGACTTGGGCGAACACGTCCGGGTATCGATGCGCAAAGGCATGACCCGGATGCCGTCCGAGACACTGCTGTTTCACATTACCCGCATGAATCACATGATGACCTCATGCGTGCAGTGCGGCATCTGCGAAGACTCCTGCCCGGTGACGGTCGGGCTTGCCACCCTGTTCAAGAAGGTGTCGCAGAACGCGCAGAAAGAGTTCGACTACCTGTCCGGCCGCTCGCTTGAGGAACCGCTGCCCTTGACGATGTTCCGTGAGCAGGAGTTCACCAGGGTAGGAGAAGAGTAGTGTTGGCCGAAGCACGCGAGCTGCTCGTCAACGACCTCGACAGCGAGTTCAAGCACCGGCTGGCCGAAAAGTACGGCGACACCGGGTTCATGCACTGCCTGTCCTGCGGCTCGTGCTCGGCTTCCTGTCCGGTGCGCCGGCTTGAAGAGAAGTACAACCCGAGGCGTATCATCCGCATGGCGATCATGGGCATGAAGGATGAAGTGTATCGCTCCGAGTTTGTCTGGATGTGCTCGTATCACACGACCTGCCTGCATCGGTGTCCGCAGGGCGTGAACATCGGCGAGGTCGCAGACGCAGTCTCGCGCCTGGCCGAAGAAGCACGCAAGTCCAGACTCCTGAGCACAAAGTCCCGAGTCCTTCAGTCCGACCTGGACCGCACGTTCAAGAAGCAGGTGCGCCGGATGGCCGAGAACGTCACTGCCTGCTTTGTCTGCGGCTCGTGCAGTGCAGTCTGCCCGGAGACGCTCTTTGACCCGGAAAAGGACCCGCGCCGGTTCATCCGCAAGGTCAACCTCGGCCTGCGCGACGAGGCACTGGCCGATGAGTTCAAAGACATCTGCGCCACCCATTTTCGTTGCATCTCGCGCTGCCCCCAGGGTGTGCAGATCAGCCGGATAATGAACGCCATCAAACAGTGCGCCATTGAAGACGGGTACAGCTACCCGGCAACGTTGGCAGCGCTGGAACATGCAGACCAGACGAAGTCAGATGGTAGAAGCTAGAGCACAGAAGCCAGAGCAGCGGGTCCCTGATACGCTGAAGCCCGGTAGCCTGGGTGAACGACTGCTGACGTTCGCTACCGGCTGTCTCAAGCTGACCGACCGAATGGCACGAACCGCATCAGCTCGGCATATCAGTAGCCAGGTCATACGTTCCGCTACCTCGGCTGGAGCGAACTATCAGGAAGCCCGTGGGGCAGAGAGCCGAGCGGACTTTGTCCACAAGCTCCAAGTTGTGCTCAAGGAGCTGCGCGAAACCCAGTACTGGTTGATGCTCGTGCAGCGGGCAGGTCTCGCACCCGCAGGTGCGCTGGCACCTCTGCTTACCGAGGCGGATGAGCTCATCCGAATGGTCGTGAAGTCGGTTCTAACCGCTAAGTCCAATACGGGGAAGAGAGGCTGAAGTGGTCGGGGTTCTAGCTTCTGGATTCTCGCTTCTAGGTTCTGACTTCGCCCGGTGTTCGGGAGTGCGGTAACGATGAGTGAACCCAGAAGGATTGGCGCGGTCATGGTGGTCGGCGGCGGTATCGGCGGTGTTCAGACCGCGCTGGACCTTGCTGACTCCGGTTATCGGGTCTATCTGGTCGAACGGTCGCCGGCCATCGGCGGGATCATGGCGATGCTCGATAAGACCTTCCCGACCAATGACTGCTCGATGTGCATCCTCTCGCCCAAGCTCGTGGCCGCAGGTCGGCACCACAACATCGAGCTTCTGACCCTTACCGAGGTGCTCTCGGTCGAAGGCGAACCGGGTAATTTCCAGGTCAGACTCAGACGTCATGCCCGGTCAGTGGACCTGGCAAAGTGCACCGGCTGCGGTGACTGCCTGACCAAGTGCCCGGTCCGAGACCTGCCCAACGAGTTCGAAGGCGGCTTGAACAAGCGCCGCGCCATCTACCGGCTGTACGCGCAGGCCGTGCCGAATGCGCCGACGATCGACCGCGCGCACTGTCTGAAGTTTCTCAAGGATAAGTGCGGCGCGTGCCAGAAATCGTGCAAGGCCGGGGCAATCGACTATACCCAGCAGGACGAGGAGTTGACCATTGAAGTCGGGTCGGTTGTTGTCGCTGCCGGCTCGGCAATCGCACCGACCACACTGCGGCCTGAGTACGGCCATGGTCGATATCCGAACGTAGTCACAAGCCTTGAATTTGAGCGCATCCTGTCTGCATCGGGTCCGTACGGCGGCCATGTGCAGCGGCCCTCAGACGGCAGGCCGCCCAGACGCGTTGCCTGGCTGCAGTGCGTCGGCTCGCGTGACGACTCGGTCGAGCGCGGCTACTGCTCAGCGATGTGCTGCATGTATGCGGTGAAGGAAGCGGTCATTGCCCGAGAGCATGCCCGAGACGTCGAGCCGACCGTGTTCTACATGGACATGCGCTCCTACGGCAAGGACTTCGACCGGTACGTTGAACGCGCTGAGACACAGTACGGCGTGCGCCTGGTGCGGGCGCGCGTGCCTGAAGTCCGCGAAGACCCTGAAACCCACAATCTGGTTCTGCGCTACGCCGGCGAGGAAGGCACACGCGCCGAGGAGTTCGACTTGGTCGTGCTCTCGTGCGGGTTCGTGCCGCCGGCGGAACTGGTCGAGCTGTCAAAGCGGCTGGACCTTGAGCTGGACCGGTTCGGTTTTACCCGGACCGACGACTGGAACCCGACCGCGACCAGCCGGCCAGGCATCAGTGTGGCCGGCAGCTTTTCAAAACCGATGGCGATACCTGAAGCTGTGACCGGTGCATCTGGTGCCGCGGCCTCAGCCGAAGAGGTGCTTGCAGCCGAACGCGGCACACTGGCCCGGGAACTGGTGGCTCCGCCCGAAACCGACGTGCGCGGTGAGGCGCCGAGAATCGGCGTGTTCGTCTGTCACTGCGGCATCAACATCGGCGGTGTGGTGCGCGTGCCCGAAGTGGTTGAGTTTGCCCGAACCCTGCCCCATGTCGTCTATGCCGAGGAGAACCTCTATTCCTGCTCGGGCGACACCCAGGACAAGATAAAGGAACGTATCCGGGAGCACCGGCTCAACCGGGTGGTTGTCGCCTCCTGCTCGCCGCGCACTCACGAGCCGCTGTTCCAGGCGACCGTGGCAGAGGCAGGACTGAACCCGCACCTGTTCGCCATGGCCAATATCCGGGACCAGTGTTCATGGGTCCACATGAAGGAGCCGGACAAGGCAACTGAGAAGTCGAAAGACCTGGTGAAGATGGCAGTGGCACGCGCGCTGCGCCTGAGACCGCTGCCCAAGGTCAAACTGCCCGTGACCAAGGCCGGGCTGGTCATCGGTGGCGGCATCGCGGGCATGACCGCAGCATTGTCCCTGGCAGAAGAAGGATTTGACGCCTTCCTAGTTGAGCGCGAGCACGAGCTTGGCGGCAATGGCCGGAGCATCGCGAAAACGGTCGAGGGCGAAGACGTGCGCAAGCGCCTCAAGGAACTTGAGACCAGAGTCCGGCAGCATCCGCGCATCAAGGTTTTCACCGGCGCGAACATCAAGGCGATAGACGGCTTTGTCGGGAACTTCCAGACCACAATCCGGGTGTCCGACTCGTCCGACAAGTCCAACGGGTCAGACATCACCCTGAAGCACGGCGTGGTCGTGGTCGCAACCGGCGCCCAGTACCGAATGCCGACTGAATACGGCTATGGCGCAAGTTCAGCCATCATCAGTCAGAAGGAATTCGAAGCGTTGCTCGATAAGGAGCCGACCAGAGTGAAGCAGGCAGTCAGCGTGGTCATGATCCAATGTGTCGGCTCGCGCGATGCGGACCGGCCCTACTGCTCGCGCATCTGCTGCACCGAGGCGGTCAAGAACGCCTTGGCGGTCAAGGAGATGAACCCTGACACTGATGTCTACGTGCTCTACCGTGACATCCGGACCTATGGCATGCGCGAAGAATACTTTCGCAAGGCGCGGCAGCAGGGCGTCGTGTTCATCCGCTACGCGCCTGAGCAGCCGCCGGAGGTGAAGCTCGTTGAAGGCAAGCCGGTCATCCTGGCGCACGACCCGGTGCTGGGCCGGGAAATCGAGTTTGCGCCTGATTTCCTCGTGCTTTCTTCGGGCCTGGTACCGCAGACCGGCTCAGAAGAACTGGCCCAGATGCTCAAGGTTCCCTTGAACTCTGACGGCTTCTTCCTTGAGGCGCACATGAAGCTGCGGCCGGTCGACTTCGCCACCGAGGGCGTGTTCATGGCCGGGCTCTGCCACTTCCCCAAGTTCATCGACGAGGCGACCGCCCAGGCCCGGGCTGCTGCCGGCCGGGCTGCAACCGTACTTTCCCGTGATTCGCTGGAGGCTGAGGCCACAGTTGCCCAGGTTGACCCGGCCAAGTGCTCGGCCTGCCACATGTGCGAAGGGCTCTGCGCCTATCGGGCGATCGAGGTCAAAGTCGTGAACGAGAAGACCGGACGCGAGGCCGCAGTCGTCAATGAAGCCTTGTGCAAGGGCTGCGGTGCCTGCGCCGCCAACTGCCGCTCGCTCGCGATCGACATCCGCGGCTTTGCGTCCGAGAATATCTGCCGCGAAATCGTTGCCCTGCTGGACTGACAGGGCGTGGCCGACCAGACAAGAGTCAGCGCGGTAGACCTTTCCGGCTCACTCGGCCGGGCAACATGGCAGGTCGCGTGGCCGGTGATGGTCACCTCGGCCTTGTTCACGGTTCTGCATCTGGTCGACACCTTCTGGGTCGGCAGGCTGGGCCGGGCCGCAGTCGCCGGCGTCGCCTTGTCCGGCTCGGTCTTCGGTGTGCTCTTCTCGCTCTCTTCGGTCTTCACGGTCGGAACAATGGCGACTGCGGCCCGGGCTGCAGGTGCGAACAGCCGTGAGGGCGTAGCCGCAACCCTGCGCCACGCGCTCCTGCTCGTCATCCTGCTTTCCACTCCGGTCGGGGTCTTGGGCTCCGTGTTTGCCGGCCAGTTGCTCAGCCTGTTCGGTCCGGCCAGCGACGTACTTGAAGTCGGCACACCCTATCTCAGTTGGCTGCTCGCAGCCAGCCCGGGTTTCTTCTGCGGCATGGTCATGTATTCGGTCTTTCAGGCGCTGGGGGACACGCGCACGCCGATGTACGTGATGCTCGTCACCAACCTTGCCAACATCGTACTCGACCCGATACTCATCTTCGGCTGGTTCGGCCTGCCGCGGCTGGGTACCACCGGCGCGGCAATTGCCACGGTCTTGACCCAGACGCTCGGTCTTGGAGCAATGGTTGTGGTGATGGCTCGACGCCGATTGCTCGTCCCCGGTCGGTTCCAGCGCCGGCTGTTTGCCGGGCTTCTGTCTATCGGCGTGCCGGCTGGTCTGCAGGGGGTGACTCGACCGGTCACCGGTATGCTGATGTTCGCCATGGTTACAAGGTTCGGCACTGCCGCGATGGCAGCATTCGGCATCGGCATGCGCGCACTGGAGGTGATGTATGTCTACCTTTCCGGACTTGCCTCGGCCGGCGAGGCCCTGGTCGGACAAAGCCTTGGCCGGAACGACGCGGTGTTGGCCGAGCGGGTTGTCCGACGAATCACGTTCATCGGCTCGCTGCTCCAGATGGCGACAATGCCGCTGCTGTTCCTCTTTGCGTCTTCGGTCATCGCGCTGTTCAACGCCGACCCTGAGGTTGTGCGCCACGGCACAGTCTATCTGCGATATGTCACCCCGACCTTGCTCGTGCTCGGACTGGTCACCGGCTGGGCCAGTGCTCAGCGCGGTGCGGGCGCGACAACCGTGCCGATGGTTGCGGCACTGGTGTCAAACTGGCTCATCAAGCTGCCCATTTCCCTGCTCCTTGCCTTCACTATCCGATTGGGGCTGGCCGGAGTCTGGCTTGGTATTGGAGCATCAATCGTAGTTGAAGCCGTCATCCTGGGTCTGGGCTACTTTGGCGGAGCTTGGAAGCACAAGGAGGTCATGTGGCACTCATAATCCGGCCGGCCCGGCCCTCGGACCGGCCCGAAGTCGTGGCCATCAGCCGCCGCATCTGGCAGGGCCACGACTACCTGCCTTTGTTCTTCAACCGCTGGATACGCGAAGGGAACTTCTGGGTTGCGGAGCTGGGCCATGTGGTTGTTGGCTGCGCCAAGGCGACCCAGCTAGCTCCGGGCGAATGGTGGCTGGAAGGACTGCGGGTTGACCCGGATCAGCAGGGCAGGGGCATTGGCCGCGAAATCTCTGAGCGTGTACTCCAATTGACCCTTACCCTGAGACCGAAGACCCTGCGGCTTGCCACCGCCAACGTCAACAAGGCGTCCATCAGAATCATCAACCGGATGGGGTTCCGGCTGCTTAGTAGGCATTGGTTCCTTGTCGGCCCGGCCCGTGGCCGGGCATCGGGTGTGCGGCTGCGCCGGCCCAAGCCGGATGAAGCGTTTACGTTCATCGCCGGTTCGAGCGAATACCAGGCCGCGGCCGCACTGATGCCTTACACCTGGATGTTCCAGCAGATTACACCTGAATACATCACAGAACTCTGCGGCCGCGGGTTTGTTCGCGGCTGGCCCGGGCGCGGCCGGCTTGAAGGCATCATCGTGGTACGGCCGCACCGATACTTCCCGCGCGACCTTGACATCTCGTTTGTCCATGGCACAGGCCCGGCGCTTGCCGCGTTCAGGCAGCACCTGCACGCTCTTGCCCGGCGCCGCGGCAGCCGGCGTATCAGCGCGATGCCGGCAAGCCGCGCCATGTTCAGGGCTCTAACCAGGCTCGGGCTCAAACGCGAGGAGGGAATCAGGCATGTTCTGGTCTACGAGTACCCGACCAGAACGGGCCGGTGATGCGAGAAGCCGCTTGCCCTGGGAATTCTGGGGACATAATACTTAATTATGTGTTGTCAATGCGTTGACGGAATGACCAGCGCAGGCCACAAGCAGCGGCGTGTGCCTGCTCAAGCTCGCCGCGGCCAAAGAAACGGTGACCTGCAAGCTGGTGGTGCGGTGGCAGGGCAGGAGGTGAGCCAACGCGCGAGGTTGATATGGCGCTGCTGGATGGCGGACTTTCTTGCGTAGAGACGACAGTGAAGACTCCGAGATTCCGGTTGATGCTACTGGCCTGCTTCCTGCTGGCTGGCGGGGTGAGCTATTCCCAACCTTACACCGTCAGCGTGCCGGGCTGGGGACAATGAATCGCCAGGTCACTGACCAGTCGGTGTAGTCGTTCCACTGCCGACTTGCCGCCCGAACGTGCCAGAAGTACTGGCCAAAGCTGAGACTGAACACCACTGACACCGACCTTGCCCGGTCATTGGCCGCGACCAGATGCTGAAGCAGTGAGTCGCGGTACACCCTGACTTGATAGAACTCGGCCCGTTCGACCGGATACCAGATCAGTTCAACATCCTGCGGGTAGACATACGTCTCGGTGTTGTAGCCGTCGGCCGGTGAACGAAGTGCCGGTGCTGCTGGCGGGTTCGGCTTGCTCGGGTCACCGGGCTCAAAGTCGTACGGGTCCTTGCAGGCAAGAACGAGCAGGAGCATGGCAAGCACGCGCTTCACAGAAGTCATTGTACGCTGCCCGCCCGCCGGGTCAAAGGCCGTCCGGTCTGTCAGGAACGGACTCCCGGATCCGAAGGGAGAATTCACAGCCGCAGTAGTGCTGGCGATAGAGCCCGAGGTCACGCGCCAGCTCAACGCTCCGCTTGAACCCGTCCTTTTTCTTCCAGTCCTCAGCCACAAACACCAGTCCATGCTGCGCGGCCGCAGCCTGGCCGATCGGGTTGATAACTGCAGCCCGTTTCATCGGCGCAATCGTGAGTGTGGTTGCCAGCAGCGTGCAGCCATTGTCCCGAGCAGCAACTGCGGCCTGTTCAAGCCGAAGTTGGTAGCACCTCTCACACCTAGCTCCACCTTCAGGTTCGTGCTCCAGATCGCGCACCACTTCAAGAAACCGCTCGTGGTCGTACGGTCCCAGGTCAACCAGCAAGCGCCAGAGTGCGGACAACCGCTGCACCTGGACCAGCCGCCGGTCGTACTCCTCCTGCGGGTAGATGTTCGGGTTGTAGTAGTACCCGACGACTTCATACTGCTCTTTGAGCCGGCGCACGACCTCGGTCGCACACGGCCCGCAGCAGATGTGCAGCAGCAGCTTGGGGCGCACGTTGGGCTAGTGGTAGTACCAGATGCTCCGGTAGTCGCGCGGGTTTTCGCCCACGGACTCAAGCCACTCGAGGTACTCCCAGATACCGACGTCGGTTTCGATGTAGGTCGGAGCGAGCGAGATACCTTTTTCCCAGGGATGGAACTCGTAGACCCGCCGGCCGTCAGCAAGAATCATGATGAGTCGATGGTGCTGCACGGCCCGGACATAGTTCTTGCCCATGCCCGGCACGTTGAAGACGGCCTCGTCGGTCCGCACCAGCCCGGGGACCAATCGTGCTTCTTCTTTCTGCTCCTGGAGCAACCGGGCGATAGGCACACGGTAGTCAATCGTCTCGTCTTTGCCCTTGGTGTTGAACGTGTAGTACGGGTCGATACCGACCAGACGCAGCAGTCGGCGCAGCGCCACTGCCTCGAACCGCCGGCTGTTTTCACGTGTGTATACCATCTGGTTATAGACCGGTATACCCCGGGAGCGGAACCGCTGCACCGCGATAACGGTTTCGGGCGTCACCTCGTAAACATGCTGGACGTGCGTAACAAGGCAGACCTCGCGCCGACCCGGCTCATGGTAACGGGCGATGACTGATGCCAGGGTGTCGGTTATCCGCTGGGGCACGGTTACGAACACGCGCGTGCCGATGCGGATCCGCTCGATGTGGCGCATTCGGGCCAAGCGGTTGAGCAGCCGCTCGACAAAGGCCGTGCCCGCAACCAGCGGGTCCCCGCCGGTCACAAGCACTTCGGTGATCCCGGGATGACGCCGGAACCACCGCAACGCCGCGTCGAGCTTGTCGGCTGAAGCGAGCGCGCAATTATCCATCGGCCGACTTATCTCCCAGTTGCGCTGGCAATAGACGCAGACCTGGGCACAGGTGTTGTACGGCTTGAGGATGGCAATCGAAGGGTAGCGTCGGGTCACAAGGTCAATCGGCGAAGTGTCCATTTCCTGCATGAAGTCGAGTGAATGCCGGCCCTGGGTCCGGTTCCGCTCCATCTTCTCAACGTACTCCCGGGTCGGAATCACCTGGGCACGCACCGAGTGATCGAGCATGCGGCTGGCATTGAAATCCATCAACGAGACATAGTAAGGCGTAATACCGAACGGAATCCCGGCCTGATTCGCGAGATCGATCGCCTCGTGTTCCTCCGGGGTGAGCCGCACCAGATGCATGAGCGTCTCGGCGTCCCGGATGATATGCCGCAGGTGCCAGACATGGTTGTCCCAGTTGCGTCTGTCGTCGCCCAGTGCGGATGCAATCCGGTCACGGTTGCGCTCCCGGCGATGGATTGTGTGCGGGTCGAGCCCGGTGGGGTAGCGTCGTACCCTGTCCTGGACATAGCGTGCCAGCCGGTCAAGCTCGCGGGACCGGGCCCGGGCTGCAGTCCGGCCGGTAAGACGCCCGAGTGGCTTGGCCACAACCTCAGGATAGAGTCGCGCCGCGCCGCGCACCGCCCGGAACAGATGCCGGAACTCTTCCTTGAACCCCGGGCCGACCGAATCCTCAGCGAGCAGCCCGTGAGCCGCAGCATGCAACTGGTGGAGCGAGCTGAAACCGGTTACCGCCTCGTTGCGCACCGAGATGACCTGCTTCATCACGTCGAGGCATTCCATAACAGTTGCGAGCTCTAGGGCATGAGTGTTGAAGTCGTGATTGAGGAACACCTGCTCCTGACGGTTCAGGTAGTCGAACAGGCGCGCACGCGCGACCCCGACGGTCGCCGCCTCGCGCAGCACAGCATACATCTCGGGATTCGCGTCCCAGACCTGGTCGAATCTCGGGTTCATGGTTAACCTGCGGCAGTTTGGTAATGGGCCATTCCTGACCGCGCAACCCTGCCGGTTTCACTATACTGCTGTCAACCGCAGAATCAAGCGCGGCTCAAGGAAGCGAGACTACTGATGGGCCGACAACTTACCGCTGGTTCACGGCAGAACCTGTTCGACGCGAACAGCCGCAAGGTGATGGACATTGGGCCGGGAACGAACTACGTGCAGCATCTGGTGACCGGCGTGTACTTCTTCCTCTCCGACGCCGGACCGGAACCACACCGGCCCAAGGCCGTCGTCGAGTAACGAGACTCGGTCCGGCTGGACCTGTCCGCGCCTTCCTGCCCGCATGCGACCCACCGACAGCAGCAGGCGGTTGAAATGAAGGTGGACACCGGAATTGGGCAGGGGCGACCGACCCCTGACGTGAAAGCTGCTCTCGCGGCTTGCGGCGCAACTCGGAAGTCGGCTTGCAGAGCGACGCTCGGAGCGGATTGGTAAGCGACGTGCGAAGCGATTGTGGCTGCGCACCTGAGAGCGCAATGCCGAGCCAGGAGCAGAGCCAGCAGGACTGCGCCGCTGGCCGCGACTCGCACAGGGCATCGGCCCACGCCAGCCCCAGCCGCGGCGCAAGCCGCAGGCAAAGCCGCAGCGACGGCCCTTGAGGGTTCGCTCAGGATAGCGCTTTCCGGAACGGTATGGGGAGCCACTCCCCGGGTGGGTTCTGGATTTCGCCTCTTTTTCGGCTAACTCCGTGACTCTCGAGGGTTGAGACCGATGACCGGCTGATTCACCATTATACTGCTTTGCTGAATAGCCGTTTGCGTCACGAACAGTCGCCTTGGCTGGTGACTGTCAGTCTAAGCCGGCACTGGATTCGGCGGTTGCCGTTCACTCCTGTCGTCGGCAAGCCGGACCCAGGGCAGCATGAGTCAACTAGTCTGGCCGGCGCCACCAGCAGGGACGCAAGCCAAGGCCAGCAACGCGGACAGTGCCGAACTCAAGACCCAGCCCGGTAAGTCTGTCTTTGGGCAGCGGCCGTACCAGTGGGTTGTTCTCGACGACAAGCACGTCGCGGGTGATGCGGAGCGCCTCGCTAATCACCTGTTGCCCCTCTGCAGTTGGCAGCCAGGGAATGGAGCCGATGATGGCGAGGTCGAAAGAGCCAGGCGCAAGTGAGAGCGGCAGAGAAGCCGGAAGGAGTCGGAACCGCCTGATGCGTTCGAGTTCGGCCTTGCGCTGGACATAGCGGGCAAGAGTTGAGGATGGCTCGAAGACAACCGCTCCCGCAGACTTGCGGAGCACGGGCAGAATCGCACTCGTGCCGTCGCCGGCCAGGAAGAGCCGCGTCTGCCAGAGCCGGTACTTCTTCGTGACCGTCGAGAAGTCCCATTCGTGCCAGGGCAGCGCGTCGTAGAGCGGCGGCGCCTTTTCCCGCAGCAACAGGAGGGCGTGGTGCAAGACCAGGCGGGACTGGGCAGATGCGATATCAGCCAGTGATGACTGACGAATGACCAGCGACCAGGCCGAACAGCAGCGGCGGAAATGGACGAGGATGTGCGGCGCGTTGTTCAGGGCGAGCTGCCAGTCGTCGAGCGTGTCCGGGTCGCTGAGGGCCTGTCGAACCGCTTCTGGGGGCAGCAGCCTGAAGTCATCGAAGTCGAGACGACCGAGCCGAACAAGAGCCTGTCGGAGCGCCGGTCTGTCCGGGGCCATGTGTGTCCGCACTCGCAGCGTCTCTCTCCTGTCCGGAGAGAACGTCTACGCTCTGTTGAGCAGTTGCCGGACCCGGTTCAGAGCCTTTTCGATGTTCTGAACCGAGTTGGCATAGCTGAAGCGCAGGAAACCGTCGCCGTACTTACCGAAACACGTTCCCGCCAGGCATGCCACGCCCTGTTCCTCAAGCAGCCGGTCAGCCAATACCTTGCAGTCAAGCCCGGTGGCCTCGATGTTCGGGAAGACGTAGAACGCGCCCAGCGGTCGGACGCAGCGGAATCCGGGAATCGCGTTGAGGCCGTCGACGATGAAGTCGCGCCTTTGCTTGAACTCGGCAACCATCTTGTTAACCGGTTCGCGCGGGCCTTTGAGTGCCTCAAGGCAGGCGCGCTGGCTGAAGGTTGCGGTACATGAATTGGTGTTGGTCTGAATCCGGGCGAGCTTGTCGGCCATCTCTTTGGGCATGATGCCGTACCCGACCCGCCAGCCGGTCATCGCATAGGTCTTAGAAAAGCCGTCGAGGATAATCAGCCGGTGGTGAACCTCGGGGAATTGGGAGATGGACTCGTAGCGTCCCTGGTAGAGGATTTCCGAGTAAATCTCGTCAGCCAGAATCCAGACGTTGTGCTTGAGCGCGGTGTCGGCCACCAACCGCAGGTCCTCGCGTGTCAAGACTGCGCCGGTCGGGTTCTGGGGCGAGTTGATGATGATGAGCTTGGTGCGTGGGTTGACCAGGCTGGCCAGCTCTTCGGCATCGAGCCGGAACTCCCGGCTCTCGCGCAGATGAATTGGCACTGCCCTGCCCCCCATGTACTCAATCATCGACTCATAAATCGGGAAGCCCGGGTTGGGGTAGATGACCTCGTCGCCTTCTTCGACCAGTGCCATGATGGCAAAGGCCATCACCGGCTTGCCGCCGGGTGTAACCACGACCTGTTCGTCGCGGAACGTCACGTCCCGCAAGCGGCCGGCGTACTCAGCAATCGCGGCACGTAGCTCGGGCAGGCCGGCCGACGGGCCATAGTGGGTGTAGCCTGCATCAAGCGCCTGCTTGGCTGCCTCGCGGATGTGCTGCGGTGTGTCAAAGTCCGGCTCGCCGATTTCCAGATGCACGACGTCCATCCTGCATTCGAGCGCCTTAGCCCGACAAAGGCAGTCGAATGCGGTCTCAGTACCAAGCCGCGACATCCGTTCTGCAAGTCTCATCGGTTTGTCCTTTCCTGCCGGCCTATTCGCCGCCCGACGCCTTAACCTTCTTCGGTGCCGCCGCTTTCCTTGCCGCCGGCTTCTTGGCCGCTGGCTTGGCTGCCTTGGCTCCGGTCTTGTGCCCTTTGACAAAGTCAGCAAGCTCTTTGGCCCGGGCTGCGATGTGCTCACCCGACACCTCGAACTCCCACATCAGTTCCCAGGGCTGGCCCGACTCGCCAAACCGGTCTTTCACCCCGACCGCGCCAAAGGCAATCGGCACGCCATAAAGCTCAGGCGCAGCATGCAGGGCATGGGAAACCCAGTTGGCCAGGCCGCCGACCTGATGTTCTTCAGCCGTGATGATGATGCCAGTTTCAGCCGCAGCCTTGACCAGCGGAGCCGGGTTGAACGGCTTCAGGGTATGCAGGTTGATGACCCGGGTTTCGAGGTTGAAGTCGGTCTTCAGTATCCAGGCCGCGCGCATCGCCTCCGGCACCATCGGCCCGCACGCGACCACGGTCAGGTCCTCGTTCTCGCTCTTGTACGCGCTGGCCAGCTTCACCTCAAAGGCGTCGGCGAAGTTCGGCTGCTCGCCCCGGAACCGGTAGGCATTGGGTTCGCCCCAGATATAGGGCGTGTCTGGCCGGGTGATGACCGGTGTCGCCTCGCGTGCGAACCGGATATACTTCGGGCCCTTGACTTCCATCAGGAGGTATTCGGTTGCCCGCTGGGTTTCGAGCGCGTCGCACGGCACTGAGACGTTCATGCCCGGCAGACCGCAGATCTGGAACAGGTCCTCAAGTGCCTGATGGGTCGCACCGTCCGGTCCGACCGAAACCCCGCCGTGCGCGCCGGCAATCAGCACGTTGAAATTGCCGTAGCAGACCGTGGTCCGGAGCTGGTCTAAGTTCCGGCCCGCAGCAAATACGCCATAGGTGCCGAACACCGGCAGCTTGCCTTCTTTGGCCAGGCCTGCGGCCACACAGGTGCCCGACTGCTCGGCGATGCCGACCGATATCCAGCGTTCGCACCGCTCCGGGTCGCACTCGAAGAACCGGGCAATCGCAATCGAGCCGGAGATGTCTGCGCCGATGGCGACTGCGCGCTTGTCCGCACCGACCTTCTCGAGCGCATCGCCGAACCCGAGCCGGGTTGGTTTCATCTCGACCTTCATCACTGGCTGCCGGTTCCAGAAAAAGTCGCGCGAGAAAGCCGGGACCTTGGCCATCAGTTTCGTCGTTGCCTCGGTCTGGTAGGCCTGAGCACGGGCCAGGAGCTTCTTGTGGTCGATGCGGAACTCGAGGTTGAGCTGCTTCAGGCCCTGCACCATCTGGTCGTGGTTCGGAGCCTTGCCGTGCCAGCCAGCCTGGTTCTCCATGAAGTCCACGCCTTTGCCTTTGGTCGTGTTGGCGATGATCACGGTCGGCTGACCCTTGAACAGAGCCGCCTTCTCGAACGCCTTCAGAATCTGCTGCATGTTGTGGCCGTCGATTTCGATGACGTGCCAGCCGAACGCGCGGTACTTGTCAGCCAGCGGGTCGACGTTCATCACGTCCTTGACCCAGCCGTCAATCTGCAGCCGATTCTTGTCGACGATGCAGCAGAGATTGTCGAGCTTGTACGCGCCGGCCTCCATCACTGCTTCCCAGATTTGGCCTTCCTGATGCTCGCCATCACCGGTCAGGCAGTATACCCGGAAGCTCCTGCGGTCCATCCGGCCGGCCAGGGCGATGCCGACCGCGACCGAGAGCCCCTGGCCCAAAGAGCCCGATGAAATCTCTGCTCCCGGTACCTTAAGCCAGTGCGGATGGCCCTGGAACGGCGAGTACAGCTTGCGCAGCAGCACCACGTCCTCGACCGGAAAGAAACCGGCCATGCCCAGCCCGAGGTAGAGAGCCGGAGCCTTATGTCCGGTGGACCAGATGATTCGGTCCCGGTCCGGCCAGGACGGATTCTCCGGGTCGAGCCGCGCGACGTTCAGATACAGCGCCGCGGTGATGTCCATGATGGAGAGGGTCCCGCCGGCGTGGCCGGACCCGGCCGCGCACAGGGCAACCAGGTCATAGCCGCGCATCATGTTCGCGGCCTGGACCAGCTCGCCCAGGCCCGCGGTCTTTTTCACCTGTCCGGTCGTAGAGTCAACAATCGGCATGTTTTCTCCTTCCTACCTGGATTGCGGAATCTTCTGGAAGTCCTCGTAGAACTTCTTGATACCGGCATCGGTGAGCGGGTGTTTCACCATCTTCAGCAGTACATCGTAGGGAATCGTCGCGACGTGCGCACCAGCACGCAGCGATTCGATGACGTGGAGCGGGTGGCGGATGCTCGCAGCAATCACCTCGGTGTCAAAGCCGTAGGTGTCAATCATCTCGACGATGTCGTGAATCAACTCCATCCCGTCGTGTGAGATGTCGTCCAGTCGGCCGACAAACGGACTCAGGAACGTCGCGCCAGCCTGGGCAGCGAGCAGCGCCTGATTGGTTGAAAAGACCAGGGTCACGTTGGTCTTGATTTCCTTGTCGGCCAGACCGCGCACCGCCTTCAGCCCTTCAACCGACATCGGAATCTTGATGGTGACTTTCTCCGGGTCGAGCCGCGCCCAGTCCTCACCCTCTCTTATCATGCCAGCGGCGTCAGCCGAGACTGCCTCAACCGACACCGGACCCGGGACTACGGGCAGAATGTCACGGACACACTCCTTGAAAGGACGGCCGGTCTTACAGACCAGGCTGGGATTGGTTGTGCAGCCGGCCAGCACACCCCAGCTCGCGACCTCGCGAATCTCGTTGATGTCTGCGGAATCGATGAAAATCCTCACTGCTGCCTCCTTGGGCCCGGGAATTGGAACCGCTGCCTTAAGGAGCGGGCCCGCACCGCCGGGCATTGGTTTGGTGAATGGGTACTGCCGGACAGAAGGCTCCGGGTTGGCATTGCCGACACGGCAATGCAGTATAGCGCCAGAAGCCCTGCGGTGCAAGTTCATGCCGCGCAAGTCTCTGAGACCGGACCATGGTTCCTGAGTCGCTCTGGTCGGAATTGACTTTGTAGCCAGAATATCTAGCATACACCTGTTGAATAGGCCGCCAGCATACCTACGTCCATTCGCAGGAGGCAACTGCCATGAATGTCATTGAATCCGGTATCGGCGAGCTGTTCCAGCCGCCTGACCCGGACGGATTCCGAGAGTTCGTCCACACCAGGAAGAACACAAAGATGGTGGACAAGGTGATGAGCGAGCAGGACGCCATCAGCCGGTTCGTAAACGACGGCGACTACATCGGCACCGAGCTCTACGGCACGGTGCGCGCACCGATGTCCCTGGTGCGCGAGCTCATCCGCCAGGGCAAGAAGCACCTGCGGGTCGCGGGCCAGGGCATTCATGAGATTGACCTGCTCCTGGCCGCGGACCTGGTCGACACGCTCGACATCACCTATGTCGCATGGGAGGTCTACGGCATCTCGGCGTGCCTGCGCCGCGCAGTCGAGTCGGGCCGGGTGAAGACGACTGACTGGTCAAACGGCGGCATCACCTGGCGGTTCAAGGCCGCGGCTATGGGTGTGCCGTTCGTGCCCGTGCGCTCGATGCTCGGCACTGATACTCTGAAGCACTCCGGTGCCAAGGTGGTCGAAGACCCGTTCACCGGCAAGCCGGTCTGCCTGATTCCGGCCCTATTCATGGACGTCGGACTTATCCACGTCCACCGGGCTGACAAGTACGGCAACTGTCAGGTTGATGGTATCTCGGGCTTCGTTCACGAGATGGCGCGCGCCAGCAAGCGGCTCATCGTCTCGTGCGAGGAGATTGTCTCGACCGACAAGATCAAGAAGTACCCGGACCGCACGGTCATCCCGTACTATCTGGTCGACGCGGTGGTTGAAGCGAAGTACGGCTCACACCCGGGCGAGATGTGCTACTGCTACTGGCGCGACGGCGAACATCTGCAGAGTTTCCTTCAGGACTCGGCTGACCCGGTCAAGACCAAGGCTTACCTCGATAAGTGGGTGTATGGCGTCAGGAACCACGCCGAGTACGTCCAACTCGTAGGCATGGACCGTCTCAGGAAACTTGAATCCGAGATTGGAGGCCGGTAATGGCAGAGTACAACGAAGCCGAATTCCTCATCTCCCTTGCTTCCAAGCTGATGGAGGACGGCACAACCGCGTTTGTCGGTACCGGTATCCCGATGCTCGCCGCGGCTCTGGCCAAGCGGACCCACGCCCCGAACCTGGTACCGGTATTCGAGTTCGGCGGCACCGGCGCGTCGCTCAAGCAGTTGCCCTTGGGAGTCGGGGATTCGCGCACGTTCCACAAGGCGGTTGCAGCCTCAGGTATCTGCGATATCATGGAGACAGCGGCCCGTGGTTTCATCGAGTACGGGTTCTTAGGTGGCGCTCAGATTGACATGTACGGCAACCTGAATACCACGGTTATCGGCCAGTACTGGCCGCCTAAGGTTCGGTTGCCCGGCTCAGGCGGAGCCAATGACGTCGGCTCGTTCTGCTGGAAGACCATCGTAATCATGCGTAAGCACGAGCCGCGTTCGTTTGTCTCCAAAGTCGATTTTCTGACCACCCCAGGGTATCTCTCCGGCCCGGGCGCGCGCGAGCGGGCCGGCCTGCCGCCGGGGACCGGGCCGTACCGGGTCGTGACGAACCTGGCGATGATGGATTTTGAGCCTGAGTCGAAGCGGATGCGGCTCATCGCCACCCATCCGGGCGTGACGGTCGAGCAGGTGAAAGCCGCGACCGGGTTCGAGCTCCTGGTCGCAGACAAGGTGACCGTGAACCGGCCGCCCACCAAGCGCCAGCTTACGCTGCTGCGTGAGAAGATTGACCCGGACCGGTACTATATCTAGGAGAAGTCAGAAACCGGAAATCAGAATGCAGAATCAAGAACCCAGAACACGGAGTTCGGCAAGGAGGAGCGATGATACTGCCTGAGCCGCACCAGCGATTCAGAAAGGAAGTGCGTGAGTTCGCGCTTCGGGTCGTCGCGCCCGGCGCTGCTGCCTGCGACCTCAGCGGTGCTTTCGTCGAAGCCAACGTCAAGGCGCTGGCCGAGCAGGGCTATCTGGGCATTCCGTGGCCCAAGGAACTGGGCGGCATGGGCCTTGACTATCTGTCCTATGCCATCGGTGTCGAGGAAGTGTCGCGGGTCTGCGCTTCAACCGGTCTGACCATGGCCGCCCATACCTCGCTCGGCACCTATCCCATCTATAAGTTCGGCACAAAGGAGCAGAAAGAAAAGTACGTGCCCCGCCTGGCCCGGGGTGAGTACCTCGGCTCGTTCGGCCTGACCGAGCCGAATGCCGGCTCGGATGCGGCCGGCATCGAGACGACCGCTCAGAAGACCGACCAGGGGTTCCTCATCAACGGGTCAAAGCGGTTCATCACCTCAGCTTCGTATGCCGGAACTGTGATTGTCGCGGCGAGCATGGACCGCAAACTCGGCCGCAAGGCCATCACCTGTTTCATTGCCGAGACCAGGACCCCTGGGTTCAAGGTCGCGTCAAAAGAGCGCAAGCTCGGGCTTTCGGGTTCGGACACGGTCGAGCTCGCGTTTGAGGACATGCTGCTGCCCCTGGACAGCGTGCTCGGCAAGGAGATGGACGGGTACCGGATATTCATGGAGACCCTGGACGGCGGTCGCATCTCCATCGGTGCGTTCTGCCTGGGCATGGCCCAGTGCGCACTCGATACGATGGTCGAGTGGTTCAAGGATCGGAACATGACCCAGCTTGAGCAGAAGGCCCTATCTGACGTTGCCACCCAGGTCGAGGCGGCGCGCCAGCTCGTTTACAGCGCGGCGGTGACCAAAGATGCCAATGTCCGGGCCGACAAGCAGTGCGCCTTTGCCAAGCTCTTTGCGTCTGAGGTTGCGGTCTGGGCTGCGGGCACGGCGATTGACGCCATCGGTCCGCTTGCCATCACCGACCGGATGCCGGTGGCCCGGGTATACCGCGATGCCAAGCTGGGCGAAATCGGCGAAGGCACTTCAGAGGTGATGCGCATGATTATCGCCAAGGAAGTTCTGAAGGAAGCAAAAGAAACCCTTTAGGAGGACAGTATGGACCTGAGCTACTCAAATGACCAGATAATGGTGCGGAACATGGCCCGTGAGTTCGCCACCAAGGAACTCGAACCCAGGGCGGCCGAGGTTGACGAGAAGGGCGAGTTCCCGCACGAGGCGATCAAGCAGATGGCCGAGCTGGGCCTGCTCTCGATGACCATCCCGGAGCAGTACCACGGTGCCGGGTTCGACTTCCTCTCGCTTGCCATTGCGATCGAGGAGATTTCCCGTGCCTGCGGCTCGACCGGCGTCATCACCGCGGTACACAATTCGCTCGCGGCATGGCCGATTGTCAACTGGGGCACCGAAGAACAGAAGCAGAAGTATTTGCCGCGGATGGCGACCGGTGAACTGCTCGGTGCTTTCGGGCTGACCGAGCCCAACGCCGGGTCTGACCCTGCGGCGATGGAAACGACCGCGGTGCTCAAGGGCGACAAGTACGTCCTGAACGGCTCCAAGCGCTTCATCACCAACGGCGGCGTGGCTCAGGTTTTCATCGTCTTTGCCAAGACCGACCCGGCCGCCGGCGCCAAGGGCGTAACCGGCTTCATCGTTGAACGCGGGTTCAAGGGCTTCTCGCTCGGCAAGCACGAAAACCTGCTCGGCCTGCGTGCGACGGCCAATTGCGAGCTGATGTTCGACGACTGTGAAGTCCCGGTCGGGAACGTGCTCGGCAAGGTCGGCGAAGGTTTCAAGGTCGCGCTCGGCACGCTCGACGTGTCGCGCATCGACATCGGGGCCCAAGCGGTCGGCATTGCCCAGGCCGCGCTCGACAAAGCGATTGCCTACTCCAAGGAGCGGAAGCAGTTCGGCCGGCCAATCTGCGAGTTCGAGATGATTCAGGCCAAGCTGGCTGACATGGCGACGCGCACCCTGGCTGCGCGGATGCTCGTCTACTATGCCGCGCACCAGAAGGACTCGGGCAAGACCCGGTTCAACCAGGAGTCGGCGATGTGCAAACTCTTTGCGGCCGAGACCGCGACCTTTGTCACGCGCGAAGCGGTGCAGATCTACGGCGGCTACGGCTACACCAAGGACTACCCGGTCGAGCGGTACTACCGCGATGCCAAGTGCATGGAGATCTACGAAGGCACGTCCGAAGTCCAGCGCATCGTTATCGCCCGCACCCTGCTCGGCTAACCGACAAGGCAAGTGACCGAACCACCCGAGGCCTCAGGGCCCGACGTTCCGCTCTTAGGCGGCCCTGAGCCGGCCGGGCCCAGCCTCACGCGCCGCGCCATCGCGCGCGGCGTGCGAGTTTTTGTCTTCCTGGGCATCGCCGCCGCGGTCATCGTCATCGCCCTGACCGCCAGCCGCGAGACCCTGGCCGGGCTGGCCCGCATCAAGTGGTACTGGCTGCTGGCGACGGTTGCGCTCTGGTTCAGTGCGGCCGGACTCGACGGCGCGCGCCTCGCGGTCCTCTCCCGCGCCAGCGAGCATCGGATGGCGGTGCTGCCTTCGATCGAGGTCATCTTTGTCGGCTACTTCATGGCCGCGATTACGCCGTTTCAGGTCGGCGGACTGCCGCTCCAGCTCTTCATCATGAACCGATGGGGCATCAGTCCGGGCAAGGCATCGGCCGTGCTCCTGATGCGCGGGGTGCTCTTCTACGCGCTGCTCTTTGCCGCGGCGCCGTTCGTTGCCCTGCGGCTCGGGGTCTCAAACGTCCTGCTTAAGGTACTCACCGGCTACATCTCGATCATCATCGCCGGCGGCTGTGCCCTGATTCTGGCGAGCTTCGTCTTCCCGGCCAGCCTAAAGGCTCTGCGCCGCCGTATCGCTGAACGACCCCGGCCCGGTTTTCTGCGGCGGTGTGCCTTGTGGGGGCTGGCCGAGTTTGAGGAGTTCACGCGCGGGTTGAGCCTGTTCCTGCATGGCCGCAACCTGAAGCACCTGCTCTTGGCGATCGGGCTGACCGTGCTCTGCATCCTTTCCCTGTTCAGCATGAGCGCCACCCTCCTCGCCGGCCTGGGCGTGCACCCCGATGCCCTGCGCGCCGTCGGACTCAATCTGCTTCTGACCTCGGTGCTGCTCTTCGTGCCGACACCGGGCGCGAGCGGTGTGGCTGAAGCCGGCGCCGCGGGTCTGTACTCGATGATTTGCCCCAGATACATGCTCGGGGTATACGTTGTCCTGTGGCGGTTGTTCAGCTTCTACGGCGGCGCCATCACCGGCGGCATCCTCGCGCTTCGGCATATCGGTCGGCGCTAGTACCCGTATACAGAATGCAGAAGGAGAACCGGACCCGGACCGATTCTTAGCTGCCGGCCGGGCTGACGATGTAGTTGCGGGGATTGACCCAGCAGCCGTTCGCCATCACGCCGTAGTGCAGGTGCACGCCCGTGGCCCGGCCGGATGAGCCGACCGTAGCAATCATCTGGCCGCGCGTCACCCGGTCGCCGACGTTGACTTTGAGTGAACGGCAGTGGCCGTAGAAGGTTCTGATGCCGAAACCATGGTCAATCTCGACCACCCGGCCCCAGCCGCTCTTCCAGCCGGCATAGACCACCCTGCCGTCTGCCGATGCGACAATCCTGGCGCCGGCCGGTGCGACGATGTCGATGCCTTCGTGCATCGTGCGGCGGCCGGTGAACGGGTCGCAGCGAAAGCCGAAGCCGGAGGTGACCCAGCCCAGAACCGGCCAGATTGACGGGGTGTTCGTGAGCCGCGCCTCCTGTTTTCTGACCGCGGACGCAATTTCAGCGAGCGACTGCTGCTCGAACCTGATGCGGCGCAGCAGGTTATCAACCCTGGGTTCGGGCGCAGGCGGCTGCTTGCCACCGATGCCGAGAAGTCTGATGTCGGAAGGTATCAGGCTCAGGTCCATTGCCGCCCGGAACCGGTTGTCCATCTGCTCGGTCTCAGCAATGAACTGCTGGAACGTATCGACGGCCGCGGCGTAGTAATCAAGCCGGGCACGCAGCGATGCGTTCTCGCGTGCCAGCCGGCCGAGTTCATCCGAGCCAGTCAGCCGGCCGACCACCAGCCAGCCCAGCATGCCCCCGCCAACAAAAAGGCCGGCAAGCGCGATACCGGCGAGGAGAACTGAGGAAACTGGAACCGACAGGTTCAGAAACCTGTTGCGACGCTTCAGGGCAACCAGAACCTGGAGGCGTTCCACAGACTGGAAGTGTACCGTCGAAAGCGCTCTTGGTCAAGTTTGGCGTGCGGGAGTCCTCCGCTGTTCCCAAACCCGCCCACGCCCTCGGCCGTTGGCCAAACTGGCAGTCATGCCGGACCGTGTTGACATGGTCCACCCTGCGCCAGTAGCGGTGCGCAAAGACCCGATTGAGGTCGATGTCAGAGCCCGGTCTGGTGAACCGGCTCTGCCCGGCCAGCAGCTTCAGTCTTGCCAAGGGCGGGCAGCCGAGCTCCCGGTGTACCCGCACCCCGTTGTAGTACCCGAGATACCGCCCGAGCACGGGCGCAACGCTGGCAGGGTCTGCTACCCCGTAGCGTCGGAACCAGATCGGAAGCTGGACCTGGACGGTCCCGAGAAACCGCTCGATCTTACCTTGTCGTACTCGACAATCGCCGCGCCGAGACAGACCCGGGTGCGGTCATCGAGTAAAGCGATGAACTGGTAGTACGTGCTGTCACCGGGAGTACACGGGTATGGTGTCGAGTCGCCTTGAACCAGCGCTCCTGGTGCCAATGCCTCGAAGCGACGGCGGAAAGTCCGGCTGCGCTTGCTTGGCGAGCAGACCGCAGCGCGCCGGAAAGTTGCGGTCTTGAAGTTGGCAAGCGAGTTGCGGTCTCGGAGTTGGAGCGACGGACGACCTTGACAATCGGGCCGGATGTTCTACAGTTTTGGTGATGAGTTCGCTTCTGCTCATGTCGCTAATCCTGGCCGGGCTCGATATCGGCGGCCGCATCGGCACGGTCTTTCCTTCTGCCGGGCTCGAGGTCCAGCACCGCGCCGGCCCCGGTCTTGGTGTGTCGCTCGGTTACACGTTCGGCCGCAGTCGGTTCGAGCTCGACTACGGCTTTGCCGAGTTGACCGGGCGCGAAGCATCGCCCTATCGCCTGGTCCTGCATGACCTGGGCGGTCGGTACGGGTTCGAACTGCTGCACCGGCCGGGCTGGGGTGTTGAAGCCGCAGCCGGAGCCGGCCTCTCACTGGTCAGCCGCAGCCTGGGCAGTGCCCGGGAATCAGGCCGCGCGCCAACTGCTCATCTCGGGCTGGACCTGGTTCAGCATCAAGGTTCCACCCGGCTCAACCTTGGGTTCGAGCAGGCGCTCTTCATCGAACGCCGCACAGCCGGGGCGACAACGCGATTGGCCTTCGCCTCCCTGCCTCAAATCCATGCCGGGGTAGCTTATGTCTTCTAACCGCCTCCGGCTCACGGCTCTGCTTCTGATTCCGGCTCTGGCTGGTCTATCCGGCTGCGGAGACATGCTAATGTACCGGGCAGGCCAGGACTACTTCCCGCTCGTGTCCGGTTCCTCGTGGACTTATGAGCCGGCCCGGGTTGACTCGGTCGGCCCGGACAGCACGGTCGCCGGGCGACGGGCGACGGTCGTCTTCCGGGACTTTGCGCCCGAGTTCTGGCTCAAGACCGCGACCGAAGTCCGGCAACTTGTCCGCCGCACCGTCATCCGCAGCGGTCGCGAATACGTGCTCGAAGAACAGTACCGGCTTGTCTACGCCCTGCCCTTGGTCGTCGGCAGGTCCTGGGCCGAGTCGTTCCGCGACACGGTTATCCTCCTCGGCACCGACACGGTTCCGGTCTTCGACAGTGTCTGGGCCCGGGTTGTTGGGGCCGAAGATATCGCCACGCCGGCCGGCGAGTTCTGCCAGTGCTACCGGGTTGACTCCCGACGCATCCTCCAGGCCGACACCAGTCTTGTCGAAACCCGCACCGAATGGCTTGCGCCGGGCGTCGGTGTGGTCCGGGCCGAGACCGGCGCCAGCGTAACCCTACTCCGCGACTACCACATCGGCCCCAGACAGTGAACCAGCCGACAAGACCCCGCCGCGAATGGGTCCCGGTTGCCCAGACCTGGCAGCGCAACCCGGACGACAAAGAACTCTGGCGCCAGGTTACAACCATGCCAGCCCTTGCCTTCTCAAGCGTCGAACTCGAACTCCTCGGCGTGATTGCCGGCAAGAGAACCTGCCTTCTCGGCATCGGCGACGGCACTCCGGCCCTGGCCCTGGCCGCGCTCGGAGCACGAGTTACGGTTATTGACCCGGCCCAGTCCTATCTCGACATGCTCATGGTCAAGACCCAACTGGTCGGCGTTGAACTGGCCTATGTCCAGTCCGAGTTCTGCTCCCTAACCGCCCTGCCCGACAATTCCTTCCATCTCGCCCTTGCCGCCCACATTGCGCCTCAGGTCCCTGACCTCGGCCGGCTCTACGCCGAACTCTACCGCATCCTTGGCCCGGCCGGTCGACTGGTCGTGACCGAGTACCATCCGGTCCGACGCATCTGGAAGCAGGAACCTGGCCATCCGCGGGTGCGCTACTCCTACTTTGAACGGTGTCGGGAACGCGAAGAAGGCTCTCAGTCCGACCCAGGGACCGGCTCAGCCGGTCTCGAACGGTACGACTACCAGTGGACCATTGCCGACCACTTCTACTACCTCACCCAGGCCGGATTCCACGTGACTGCGCTTGAAGAAATCGGCGACGTCCGCGAACACTGGGAAGTCCCCAATCTCAAAGGGCTTCCCGAACAGCTCATCCTTGCGGCCGACGCGAGACGCAAATCGGAGGTTTGAGGTGAGGCGACTCCTGACCGTGCTGATAACGTTTGCTCTCTTGGGGCTGACCAACTGCGTGACCAGGTATGTTGTCGTCTCCGCGGTGCCGCGTTCTGACTTGCGTATCGTCGTCTTCACCAACGACCGCGACCAAGGTCATGAACTGCTCGACTGGCTCGATGACCGGGGTTACGACAACCCGCACAACCAGGTCGCAGTACTCGAAGAGAAGGATGCGGCGATCTGCTGGGGTGCGGCGCCACTTAGCTACGTCGAGGAAATCGCGGCCTATGTCGAGGGTCGGTTCGATGTTGAACTTGACCGGGAGCATACGTTTCGAGACGACGACTACTCGGTCTTCATCTATCTGGGAGGCGAGCAGGTTCGCACCGAGCGGCCGCCAGACCGTGAAGACCTGCGCATCGTGGTATTCACCGACGACCGGGTAAAGGGCGAGCAGTTTCTTGCCCGGCTTCGCGCCCTAGGTTACATTAACGACGAGAACTACGTCACCGACGAACCCAACGATGACTTCAATATGAAGTGGGGTGCAGCACCAGACGACATCGTCGAGGAGGTGGCGGCGCTTGCCGACTCGATGTTCGGTGTCGAACTGGAACGCCAGCACGTCTTTGCCCGCGACGACAAAGACCTGTTCGTCAACCTGCCCTTCGGGTCGGTCCGTTCCGGACTCAGCCGGGCCGACTTCGCCATTACGGTCTTCTGCGCCGAAGCCCAGGTCGGCCGCAGGCTGCTGGCGCAGCTTGCCGAACTAGGCTATACGAGCGATGCCAACGACGTTCAGCCGGATCCCAACGAGGAGTTGAACATCAAGTACGGCGCGCTGCCGGACGACATGCTTGAGGAAATCGTGGGACTCATCAAGGACGAGCTCGGCGCCGAACCTGAACTGCGCCATGAGCTCGGCCGTACCGGCACCGACGTCTTCATCAACCTGCCTGCCCGCCGCTGATTCGGAAGTTGGGCGGTCAGCGGCTCCTGACCGGCCTACCGTGGATAATCTCCACCGACGACGTGTCGGCCCAGCCGCCGAGCCCGCCCGGGAATTGCAGGAGCACGTATCCAGGCCGGCGTTCGCGGACCGTTCCTTCGAGTCCGTCGTGAACCACGGCAATCTCTTTGTACTCCGGGCCCGGACCGCTCCGCAGCGTCAACTCCGGCACCACAACCACCGTCCGGCTCGCGTTCACCTCTGCGGACCAGCTCCACCAGGCGCCAGCGCAATACACGAACGAAAGACCCAGACCAAGAGCGACCCAGCCCAAAGGCCGCCTGCTACTGACGAGGTAGACCGCGAGTGCGGCCATGGCCGCGAAGAAAATAACCCCGGCGAGAAACCGCACAAGCCACAGGTTAAGCGGACGAAGCAGCTCGGTCAGGACCCGGCCCAGAGGATTCTCAACGGTCAGAGTCTTGTCCGGACGATAGGCGCGGGCGAATGCGAGGTTGTACCGGGTGTCGCGGTCCAGGGGCGCAAGGGCATGCGCGCGGGCATAGTCGGCGATTGCCCGACCGACCTGCCCCTGCTTGAACCAGGCATTGCCCCGGTTATAGTACAGACCTGCACTCGGCCCCGCGGCCAGCGCTGAGTCGTAGAGCACTACTGCCTGCTCGTACTTTCCGGCTTCGTACGCTGCGTTGCCCTGGTCGAAGTACTCGGCCCGGTTCAAGGACAGCACGACCAGAATCAGAATCAAAGACTCTCCAGAATCCGGCGCGCGCGCGCCAGCGTCTCGGTCGGCTGACAATCCACGAGCCCGGGCGAGAAACGGGCCGCATCACACTCCGCCGCCAGGTTCAGCAACTCGCCCACTACTTCCGCGGCCACGCCCCGACGAACCAGCTCAGCTCTGATTTCGTCGCTCGTCATGCCGGTCGCCTCGATGTTGAAGCGGTCGCCGACATAGCCGAGCACAGCCCGGTGCAGGGCCGCGTGATACTCGCGGCTCCGGCCCTGCCTGATGCACGATTCGGCCTCGGCCAGGCGGCGACGGACCAGGCGGCTGGAGCGGGTGCGGCGGGCGTAGCCCCGGTCCTGTTCGAGCCGACGCTGATGCTGTCCGACAACGATGCCGACCCCGAGCAGAATGATACCCAGCGGGTAGAACAGCCAGTGCCAGCGGCTAAATCCCGGCACGCGGACCGATGCCACGGACTTGATGTGCGCGATGTCCGATCCCAGAGTGCGCACGCCCCGCTCGGTCTCCCTCAGCACCGCGCTGCCGGTCGCCCCGGTTGCGAAGAACTCACGCGATGGGGTTGTGAGCGTGTAGTAGGTCCCGCTCTTCGGGTTGAAGAAGCTCATCGAAACACCCGGCACCGAGTACCGGCCGTCCGCGGTCGGAATCAGCGGATAGTTGAACGTCCGCGTGCCACTCAGCCGGCTGTCCTGAGTGCTGGTGTTCAGCTTTGACTCCGGCGCGAGCACTTTGACGCCCGAAATCGGCGCCAGTTTCGGCTCGCCAACCAGCCCGATGTTACCCGTGCCGGTCACCTTGATGATTAGCGTCACGGGCTCGCCGCCGACCGAGCTGTCCCTGCTCAGTGCGGCCGAGAGTTTGAAGTCGCCCACGCCGCCGGAGAAGTCGGCAGGCCGGCCCTGCTCGGGCAGGGGTTTGACCTGCACCGCAATCGGCTCGGACGAGACCTCAAATGGCTCAGCGCTGTCGAAAAAGAACCCGCCGCTCGTGATACGCTCGCCCGTGACCGTCATCTTGCCGACGCTGAGCTCACCGGACTGGGTCGGGAAAAGCGCGACCCGCTTCAGAGTTGCCGCGTTGTACTGCTGGCCGTTGTAAGCGGTTCGGCGGTAGCTGAGTTCCTTGGCATCAAAGAGCTTCTCGACCCAGAACCCGGTGAAGCCGGGCATCTCCTTCATGTTCAGGTTCGCCACCTGCGCCTGGGTGTAGAACGTGAACGAGACGGTTACCGGCTCGCCTTGGAAAACCGAGGTTCGGTCCGCACTCGCCGCGAGGTGAATCGCACCGCGTGCGCCACCGCGCCTGGGCTCGGGGCGGCCAAACGGGTCCCAGTCAAGAGGCGACGGCCGGGCCGATGGCTGACGGTTCGGCGCCGGCATCTGGCTCTCTTTGGTTACCGTGACCCCGATCGGCTCAGTCTGATACGTTGTCCCCTTGAAATCAAGCCGGCACGGCCCGATGGTCAGTTCACCGGTCTTCTTGGGAGCCAGGAAGAAGACGAAGCTGGTCGTCTGCTCCTGTGTCATCCGGCCGTTGACGAAGGAGATGCTCGTGGATTGGGACGACGTGCTGCCAAGATTGTCGAAGTCGGGCAGCGATGGCAACTCGGGCCTGGGCACGCTGCCGATATTGGTGCCGCTGACCGTGACCGTCAGTTGGACCTGCTCGCCCAGCCCGACCCGGTCGCGGTCAACGCTGGCAGAAAGGCTCAGCTCTGCGGCGACGAGCAGGAACGGTACCGACAGGACGACCAGGACGTGCCTTCGCATCACCAGTCCTGTTCGACCCTGCGCCGGCCGCCGGCCTGCTGCTGCTTCTTCTGCTGCTCTTTCTCTTTGTCCTCGACCGCCTGCACCACCCGCTCGGCCTGGTCCTGACTCATTCTCGGCTGCTGCTGTTCCTGCTGCTGTTTCTCCTGCTGCTGGTTCTGGCCCGAGCTGTCCTGCTGCTGTTCTTCTTTCTTCCTCAGGCAGAACTCAAGATTCTGCTTTGCCTGCTGGTCCTTAGGGTTATTGACCAGTGCCATGGTGTAGGCCTTGATTGCCGCGTCGAGCTGGCCCGACTTGAACGCCACGTTTCCGATATTGTACAGAGCATCAGCCCGGCGCACCGGCCGACGGTCGATCGTTGCAAGCTCAAGCTCCTTCACTGCCTCATCGTATCGGCCCAGGCGGAAGAGCGCGTTCCCGCTGTTGAACCGAATCGCGGTTGCGTCCGGCTCAAGCACCTCAGCCATCTGGTAGTTAGCCAGCGCCTCGTCGTACTTGCCGCGGGCGAAAAGCCCGTTGCCCCGGCGCATCAGACTGCCGACATCGGCCCGTGCGGTCGCGCTGACCAGCAACACGCCGGCAAGCAGTCGCAGAGTCCTAGTTCGCGCTTTCATGCTGGCTGGTGATGCTTGAACTTCGACCTGTGACCCGATACCATTCCCCTTTGCGGTTACTCAGGCCTAACCCGGCGACGAAGAACACCAGTCCGACGAGCAGGAAAAGCTGATACCGTTCCACGTAGTCGGTGTAGGTTCCGCCGCCGAGTTCCTTCTTGCGCATCGTTTCAAGCTCAGCGAGCAGCCGTTCGCCGGTGAACCCCTCGACCCGGTAGAACCGCCCGTCGGTTGCCTGAGCCATGACAATCAGCTCGCGTTCGTTCATCCTCGACATCACGACCTGGCCGTCTTTGTCCTTCTTGTAGGACACAAGGGTTCCCCGCTCGTCGTACTCGGGAATCGGCGCGCCTTGGGGCGTGGCGAACGCGACCGGGTAGATCCGGACATGGTTCTCGGCGGCTCGGCGGATCGCTTGAGGGGTGTTGCGGCCCAGGTCATCACCGTCGGTAACGAATACCAGTGCTTTGTGGGTCATCTCTTTGGGATTGAACAGACTGAGGGCCACGTCAATCGCGCGGCCGAAGTCAGTGCCCGGCACCGGCATCGTGTTCGGGTCGATGATGTCCAGAAACATTCGGGCAGCAGCCGCATCGGTCGTCAGCGGACACATCACGTAGGCATCGCCGGCAAAGGCGACGATACCGATGTTGTTCCCGGTCAGCCCGTCAATCAGCGACGCAAGCTCGGTCTTGGCCCGAACGAGCCGGCTCGGTTTGACGTCCTCGGCAAACATCGACTTGGACGCATCAAGGGCGATGACCACATCGATCCCGCGTCCCCGGTAGAGCTGGAGCTTCTCGCCCCACTTGGGCCGGGCCGCGGCCAGGATTAGGAAGGCCAAGGCAACAAGCAGCAGCAGGGCCTTGAGCGTGGCGAGCGTCGGAGAGAACGAGGGCAGCAGCCGTGGAGCAAGGTGTGCGTCAACCGAGCGGGCCATCATCCGCTGCCGGTACCGGCCCGCCAGCAGCGCGAGAAGCAGCCCGACCGGAATCACCAGGAGCAGCCAGAGGTACTCTGGCGCGGCCCACTTAATCATCGGCACATCGCCTTCCCAGTCGCGATGGGCAGGTTGCCCCGGGCGCTCACGGTAACCTCCGGAACACGGTCAAGGCCAGGCCCATGCCCAGCCCTGCGGTCAGGAGTGCAAGCAGCAGCGGCATGCCGGCGAGCTCGTTGTAGACCGTGTACTGCTTCACTTTGAAGGTCGTCGGTTCCATGCGGTCGATCTCGTCGTAAATCAGTCTAAGCCCGGTGGCGTCGGTCGCAAGAAAAGCCTTGCCGCCGGTCAGGTCGGCAATCCGACTGAGTATCTCGGTGTCCAGGTCAATCTGAATCTGGACATACCGTCGGCCGAACATCCGGTCCTGCACCGGATACGGCACCGGGCCTTTGCTGCCGACGCCGATGGTGTAAATCTTGATGCCGAAGCTCGCTGCGGTCTGGGCCGCTGTCAGCGGGTCGATGTCACCGGCGTTGTTAACACCGTCGGTGAGGAGCACGATGACTCGGTCCCGGGCCTTGGAGTCCTTGAGCCGGGCCACGGCGCTGGCAATGCCCATGCCGATGGCGGTGCCGTCTTCAAGCATGCCGAAATCAACGCGGTCAATCAGGCTGTTCAGGATGTTCCGGTCCGGAGTCAGCGGACACTGGGTCAAACTGGTCGCGGAAAAGACCACCAGTCCGATTCGGTCACCGGCGCGTTTGGCGACGAACTCCTTAGCCCGTTCCTTAGCGACTGCCAGCCGGTTGCGGGGCGAGAAGTCCTCGGCCTGCATCGAGCCGGAAATGTCCATGCAGAGCATGATGTCAATCCCGCGCGTCTCGACCTCCTGGAACTGACGTCCACGCTGAGGCCGGGCCAGCGCCACAACCATGAAGCAGAGCGCAACCGCATACAGGCCGTTGACGACGACCCGGCCGAGTCGTCCCCGGTTCGGCGCAGCCTTCAGGAAGCTGAGGTCGCTGTAGGCCATGGCGGCCCGGCGCTTGCGAAACTGCCACCAGAGCAGCACCGGAACCAGAAACAGCAGGAGGAAGAACCAAGGATGAGCGAATGTCATTTTGCGGTGGGGACGCCGGATTCAGGCTCAGGCTGCGGTATCGTCGCCTGCACGAGCCCGCGTGCGGTGCTGAGTGCGGCTGCCGTCTCAGTCGGCGGCGGGACGTACTTGGCATACTTCACCAAATCAGCCTGCTGGAAAAACCGGCCGAACTCCTCGACCGTGCTCTTGGGAACACGGTCCTGGGCCTTGTTGCCGTGCTGGAGCTTCAGTGAGCGGATGATTTCGGTTGTGGTCTGGTCGATGGCTGGGAAGTTGAACCGGCGCGTCAGGTAGCGCTTCAATACCTCGGAGACAGTGTAGTAGTACCGCTTGACCTGCCCCTTTGTCAGCCACTCCGAGGCCGGAATCGCTCCCAGCGCGGCCAGCGCCTCGTCCCACGGGTCAGGCAGCGGCGCGCCGCAAAGCCGGACCCGGCGGTAGCGCCGGTACAGCCTGAGACCAGCGATGACGAGTACGGCAGTTCCGATGATGCCGAGGAGAATCCACAACGGCAGCAGGTTGGGAAACTGCACCTGAGGCTTGATGTCGTTCACGTCCACCATCTCTTTGGGCAGCACGCTCACCACCGTCAGGGGAATCGAGTCGGACGCAGCCGCGACCACCTCGCCTTCTTTGGGATAGGTCACGAAAAACGGCGGAATCCTGAGCTCGCCGGTGTTGAAAGCCGCAAGCCTAATGGTGTGCACGTCGACGACGGTGTCGCCGGCATATCGGGTCACGGTCTTCCGGTCCAGAGCAAGGAACGGCTCGAACTCCGGACTCGCGGGCGGCGATACCTTGACATCGCGATGGTACTTCACGGTCAGCTCGAGCTCGAACTGGTCGCCGACCGTCAGCGGCTTCGCGCCTCGGCGGGGCTTTATTCGGGCCGAAACCGATACCGGCCCGCCGGCGACGACCCGAAACTGCGGGGTCGCCTCCGAGTCAGGACCGGACTCGGCGTGCAGAAAGCCAGGTGCCAGCAACAGGCAGCAGGCGACCAGCAGTCTCAGATGGTCCTGCGCCCGGCACTTTGGCTGCTGCATTCTGAACTCGCCCTACCGGTACCGCCGCGCCCGTCTCTGGAAGAACTGATGCAGCTTCCGGGTGAAGTCGTCGTGGGTCGAAACCGCAATCCGGTCGACCCCAAGCTGGCGGAACAGCCTCTGCAGTCCCTGTTCACGCGCGGCCTGGTAGTGCCGGAACCGTTCGCGCAGGCCCGTGTCAAGGGTGTCAATCGTAACGAGCTCGCCGGTTTCCGCGTCCTCTACCTCGACCAGTCCGAGCCGGGGCAGGTCCTGCTCCGCCGGGTCATTAACTGAGACGACGACGAGGTCGTGCTTGCGCGCGGCAATCCCCAAGGGCCGCTTGAACAGCTCGGGCCGGAACCCGTCGCCGACAAAGTCCGAAATCAGAAAGACGATCGCCCGGCGCTTGACAACATGCATCAGGAACTCAAGCGCCTGAATCGGGTCGGTACCCCGGTGCTCGGGCTCGAAGAACAGAATGTCGCGAATCAGCCGAAGGACGTGAACCCGGCCTTTGCGGGCCGGCACGTACTTCTCGACCCGGTCGGTGAAGAACAGCAGACCGACTTTGTCGTTGTTGCGGATGGCAGAGAACGCCAGGGTTGCTGCTACCTGGGCGGCCTGTTCGAGCTTGAACAACTTCTTCGTACCGAACCGGTCCGAACCGGACGCATCGACCAGCAGGATGACGACCAGTTCCCGCTCCTCGGCGTACTTCTTGACAAACGGCCGGCCGAACCGGGCCGTTACCTTCCAGTCGATGGTCCGGACGTCGTCGCCCGGAAGATACTCGCGGACATCCAGGAACTCGATGCCCCGGCCCTTGAACGAGGACTTATAGTCCCCGGAAAAGAGCGTGTTGACTAGGCGCCGGGTCCGGATTTCGACCTGGCGGATGTGACTGCGACCCGACCTATCCGGCTCGGCCGCGCGCGGCTGCGACTTCTGCACTCCAGCGTCTGCCCTGGTTTACGGAACCTCAACCCCTTCGAGCACCCGCCGGACGATGTCATCAGTCGTCAGTTCCTCGGCCTCGGCCTCGTAGCTCAGGATGACCCGATGACGGAGCACGTCCGGAGCAAGCTCCTTGATGTCCTCGGGAATGACGAATCCACGCCGGCGCAGAAACGCCATGGCCCGGGCCGCAGTCAGCAGGTAAATCGACGCGCGCGGTGATGCGCCGTAGCGGAGCAGCGGCTCAAGGTCGGCCAGATTGTGGTCCTTCGGGAACCGGGTGGCAAAGACGATGTTCAGGATGTAGTCCTTCAACTTCTCATCGACGTAGATGCGGTGACACAATTCCCGGCCCCGGATAATCGCGGCGGCGTCGACCACGGGGGATGCGGTCGGCTCGGCTCCGGCAGTCATCCGGTCGACAATCAGCTTCTCTTCTTCTTTGGACGGATAGCCGACACGGAGCTTGAGCAGAAACCGGTCGGTCTGAGCCTCGGGCAGCGGGTAAGTTCCCTCCTGCTCAATCGGGTTCTGGGTGGCAAGCACCAGGAACGGGTCAGCCAGCCGGAACGTCTCCTCGCCGATTGTGACTTGGCGTTCCTGCATCGCTTCAAGCAGTGCACTCTGAACCTTGGGTGGAGCTCGGTTGATTTCGTCAGCCAGCACGAAGTTGGCGAAGACCGGTCCCTTGCGCGAACTGAACTCGCCGGTCCGCTGATTGTAGATCTGCGTACCGATGATGTCCGCGGGCAGCAGGTCAGGAGTGAACTGGATGCGCTGGAATCTGGTGGCGACCGCCTGCGCCAGAGTCTTGACCGCATAGGTCTTGGCCAGGCCTGGTACGCCTTCAATCAGAATGTGCCCATTGGCCAAGAGGCCTACGAGCAAGCGGTCCACAAGGTACTTCTGGCCGACAATGACCTTGCCGACCTCTGCCGTGATTGCCTGGACGAACAGGCTCTCGCGTTCAATCTCTTCGTGCACTCGCCTGATATCGTCTTTCAGTTCCTGCATAACTTGGAGTTCCTTTCAGGGATTCAACAGGTTGTATAGACCATGCCAGACGCCGTCCGGTTGCGCCGTAATTCCGGGACATAACACTAGATTCATGGCAGCTCGCGGGCTTGTGCTTCCATGGTCCCTTGGGCCCAGGCCTCTGCCGGCCACCTGCTCTGCCCAAGTGAGGAATTCGTCCGAGCCCAGAGGCCGACCGGTCCGATTGTGCTCACGCAGTACTCTCAGCTCTGCTGGCTTCAGTCCGTCGCTCAGAAATCCTTTCCAATCCGCGACCCGTTCCAGCATCGGCTTCACCATCACCAATCGGTCGTCTTTGCCGGTGACGTGCGCTGCGGCGCTGGACCAGCGGTGCTCCCACGCAACGCCCACCAGCCCCGCTCGAACCGGATTGAGTTCCACGTAGCGCACCGCTGCCAGCAGATACCGCTCATCCATCGGGCAGGAGGCAAACCGCCCCTGCCAGAGATAGCCGCGCCAGTTCTCCCGGAAGTTCACTGCTCTCGTACAGCGTCGGTGCGCTTCACCAATGGCCCGTGCCAGCCCGGACTCGGTGGCAGGCACTGCAACCAGATGGACATGATTGGACATCAGGCAACACGCCCAAACCTGAACCGAGCAGCGGTCTGATCTGCCCCCGGTTTGATGGACACTTTCTTAAGCGACACCGGCTTGTTTCTCAAACTCATTCGGGCTGAGATAGCCCAGGCTCGAGTGCCGGCGCCGACTATTGTAGAACAACTCGATGTGCTCGACAATGGCGGCTTTCGCTTCCGAGCGAGTCCCAAACCGCCGCCGGTAGACTAACTCCACCTTCAGCGTCCGGAAGAAACTCTCCGCCACCGCATTGTCATAAGGGTCGCCCCTGCGACTCATGCTCGGAACCATGCCGGACCGCCTCAGCGCCCGCTGGAACGCCCACAGACGTACTGCACGCCCCGGTCCGAGTGATGAATCGCACCCGGCTCCGGCCGCCGCCAACCGGCACGACCGCAACAATGCTGTCCGCACCAGCGACCAGCACCGACACTATGCCCGAGTTCGCGTCCGCGCAGTAGAGCTTGTTGCCGACCGGGTTCAGGCAGAGGTCGAGCAGGCTATCGCCCGTTGCCACGCTGCGCAGCATCCGGCTGCTTGTTGCATCCAGGACCGTGACCAGCCCGCTGCGCAGGTTGGCGCAGAAGACCCCGTTTGCGGCCGGACAGACGACGATATCGGTCGGGTGGTCCCCGACAAAGACATAGCCCAGAATAGAGTCTCTTGCTCCATCAATGACCGCTACTCCGTGCCCAACCCGTTCAGCACAGAGGACCAGGTTGTCGACGGTGTCGACACACAGCGCTGTAGGCGTGGACCCAGGCCTGAGTGACCTGATGACCGTGTCCGATTCGCCGTCTATCACATACAGGCTGCCTGTGTTCGGCACTGCCGCATACAGCCTGCCGCTATGCCTGTCGCAGCGCATATCTACGGCTGGTCCAACCGGGATGGCGCCAATCAAAGTATCACCCACCCCACCTACTACCAGGATCTGTTGCAGGCGGGCACAGCCGACATAGACCTTGTCGGTCGCTGCGCTGTAACACAGCGCAGCAGCTCCGCCAACCGGGAGTTCACCTATGAGCGAATCCGTCGCACAGTCGAAGATGCGCAGGATGTTGCCCCGGAGCGGTGCTGCGGTGTATATCTTGTCTCCTTCCGGATTGTGGCAGATCGCGCCGGGCGTTTCGCATGGGTATCCCAGTCGTGTTCTGACGGTGTCGGCCACTCGGTCTATCACGGCAACACCGCCCGCACCGGACTCCGGGTACACATACCAAGTACTGTACACCTTGTTGTGACGCGGGCAGTAGCACAGTCCAGTCGGATGGGGGCCCACGGGCACTGCCGAGGTCAGGCTATCGAGCAGTCCCGAAATCACCTTGACCAGCTCATCCCCGTGGTTCGTGCAGTAGACCTTGTTCCGGGCCGTGTTGTGGCAGAGAGAACGGGGCCCGCTGCCGACCGGGAGCATTCTGATGAGGGCGTTGCGGGTGCCATCGATGATGGTGAGGGTGTTGCTGGACTCGTCGGCGCAGTAGACTTTGTTGTCCGGCTGGGTGCAGAGCAGGGCCGCGCCGCCGCGACCCGAGGGGATACGGGCGACCTTCTGCCACGTACGGGCGTCAATCGCGATGACGCACTCGCTCACCTCACTGGCAACATAGACCTGGTTGTTCATCGGGTTCCATGCGATGGCGCGCGGATAGCTCATCCCGGCGAGCGAGTCGGGCAGCCAGATTGTCGTCTCAAGGAATTGACCGTGAACCGGAGTATGCAGTAGACAGGAAATGGCACACAGAGATAGCGCGGCTATCGTTGCCCGGCCGCGTCGCGCGGCCCGGGACGGCGCAGAGTCTTGGTTGTCCTTCTCCGGCGCAGCGGTACGCCGGGCTTGCCCGAACTCAAGAAACCTCGATAAGACCTTCCTCACGGTCACCTCCGATGCGGCGCTCGACGGTCACGGACTTGCGGATTGCCCGGCTGCCAATCGACAGTCAACATTGGCATCGCTCCAAGCCCGTGTCAAGCCATCCGCTCTGTCATCATTATGAACCAACGCGGGCAGATGTCAAGGATGAATCGCCCCCCCCATTCTGCTAACACTTTGTAGTTCCGCCACTTACCTGATACGCCATGTCGGACGTACCAGGCAAGGGCGCAGGGGGGCTGACAATCGCGGCCCGCCTATCTCTGTGCGCCGGACGCAGCCAGGCCTGCGCGGACAAACCCGGCCGGCAGAAGTCGAAGTCGTGTGCTATTGACAACATGATTGCCCAAATGGGTAGCGTCCCCGATAACCCCAGTCCTTTCCTCCGGCGTGTACTTCCTGCGGCTGGTAGCAGACGGGCACGGAATCGTGCGCAAGGTCAAGGTCGTGGTGCAGTAAGCCCGGCTGAAGTCTGCCTGTTGACAGCGGTGCGCACCGGCCTATCATTACTCAGGCCCGTTGTCTTTGGGCAGTTGGTTACAACCCCGGCGCAGGAGGCGCCGAACAGAGCATGAGCATGGCTTGCGACAATCTCGCCTCATTTCTGCCCTGCCGCATTGGCGGCCCGGGTTGTGTTGCCGACATCCTCAGCTCTGCATTCTGCTCTCTGACTGCGTCCGCTCCTGTTCTCCCCCCCCGCGGTTCATATCCGACCCTGGCTCTTACCTGTTCCTGCAATCCGTCGGGCCAAGTCCGAGCAGGCCAAGTCCGCCCTGGGGCTGACCGTAGCTCCGGGGCATGTTGGGTTTTCACGGACCGACTGAAGCCTAACCAATCACTCAAACCGAGGAGGTTATGATGAAATCGAATGGCTTCACAATGACCGTGACGGTGGTTGGCGCACTTCTGCTCGCACTTGCCTGGACCACAGCATCGGCCGAGGACATGCGCTGGCCGGTATACCCAGAGCAGGCGACCCGATTCTCGACGAGCCATATGCTGCAGGTTGTTCCTGACGTGGCAGGGCCATCAGCCGACCACTGCGTACATGCTGTCTGGAACAGAGCTGGGGTCTGGTACGATTACTCGCAAGACGACGGCGCGTCGTGGCGAGGGGCGATCGACCTACCCGCCCAATACCCGTTCTGCAGGGGCAACCCTTCTATCAACGTGTCGCCTGACGACCACCTATGGGCGACGTTCCTCGCGCTCGACTGGGACGTCGTGCATCTCCAGCTCTCGGTGGCGCGCACTCGCCCGCCGCTGCCCGGCGACGATGACTGGTACAAAGGCGGTGGCGGCTATGGCGACTTTTATCGAGCACCGTCTTCGGCCCTCAGCACTACGTCACCTGTCAGCCCAGAAGTAGATGTTACCGGCCGGCTGGTACGCGAGCTCACGCTCGAAGCTGCGCCGGCCGGCTCCGTCGTCACCTGGGACGGTCGCGACCGCCAGGGTCTTCTCGTGCCACCTGGAGTCTACTACTGCACGGTTGGCAACGGCATCAGTGCCGCCGGCCTGAAGCTGGTGCGCAGGTGAGCGCTCAGTTCAGCGGGGGAGGGAGTTCCTCCCTCCCCCTTCTTGTGGCTCTCCTCGTGGCGTTAGCCACGCCGCGGGTCATTCCGGCCGAGTTGAGACTGAAACGCGTATCCTGCCGTGCGCCTTGCGCCTACTACGCAAACGACATCGACTACCATCCCATGACTGATGTTGACCACGACGGCAGATTGGAGATGGCGTACTACGCTGGGCACATTGACAGTATGCTCACCAGCCCGCCCCGCTGGGAGATAGGTAGGTTCCTGCCGTACAACCGCTGGACGATTCTGCACGCCGATACGATCGTGTACCCACCGCCGCCCGGGATCTGGCCTGGCTATTTCCACCCCGGTGACTTCGGGGACTTTGACGGCGACGGACTGATGGAACTTGTCGGCTACAACTGGATCTGGGTGGGTTCGACCTGCAGGTCCATTCTATGCAGCATGGAACAGCCTGACCCCGCAGGGATGCCGACCGAATTGGCATGGACGTTCGACATTTCGCCCGGCAGCGCCACGATGATGGCCGTGCAATTGCCGGGCGACCTGGACGGCGACAGCCTGAGCGACCTGTTGACCGCCCAGGATGACACGCCCTCGAACCTCATTCTGGAGTGCACCGGGAACAACGCAGTCCGGGTGGCATGGCGTCCTCCGCAGAACTGTGCCTGCCCGCGTACAACTTATGGCGACTTCGATTCAGACGGCAAGCGTGAGTTCATCGGCGGAATGATATACTCGTCCGGCCCAGTCGGCGTCAGGGAGTGCCAGGGCAATGACCGATACCAGCGCGTTTGGTACGAAGAGACGGGACTCCCGAACGGCGGGGTTGATGTCTTCGCGGGCAACGACGTTGACCAGGACGGTAGACCTGAGTTCTTCATGGCGTTCGCCACCTACTTGGGCGGCACCTGGCTGAACCGGCTGTTCTGTTGGCAGGCAACCGGGGACAACCAGTACGAGCGGGTTCTGGTCGATTTGGTCTGGGTATCCTCGGTCAGGATGAACTCACTCGGGCGGAGCATGTGCGCAGACCTGGATGGGGACAGCGTCCAGGAGATTGTCTGGAGTGTGGTCAGGGCGCTGGGTGTCATCAAAGCCAGCGGGGTGAACCAGTTCCAACGTGAGTGGACCTGGGTTAACGACCATCATTCGACGCCTGCCGACCTGAACGTGAACATCGCGGACGTGAATTACGACGGCTATCAAGACATCGTGGCCATGGGCGATGGCAAGATATCGGTCTTTGAGGTCGAGGCGGTCAAGGTGCTGCGGCCTGCGGGCGGCGAGGTTTTCCAGGCCGGCGAGACCTGCAGGGTCTCGTGGCAGACTTTCACGCCGCCGCGGTGCGATTCGGTGTCGCTGTTCTTGCGCCGGGACTCGACATACCGGCTGGACACGATTGCGCATGGGCTGGCGCCGACCGATACTCCCTGCCTCTGGGTCGTACCTGACATCCGGGCTGAGTCGGCCCGGGTGATGGCTGTCGCCTACGGCCCGGGCTGGCAGTACGACGAATGCGACCGGCCGTTTACGATTCGGCCGAGCGGTGTGGAGGAAGCCCGTCTGCATCCGGTCCGTGGTTGGGCCTTGTCTGTCAGCCCGAACCCGACTGCGGGCAGAGCGGTCGTCTGCTACGACGTGCCGGTCGCTTCCGATGTCAGCCTATCCTTATTCGACGCGACCGGCCGCGTCATCGCCGAGTTGGCCTCCGGCCCACATGCACCCGGTTCCTACTCTGTCCCTCTTCGTTCCTCAAGTCTCTCCTCCAGCGTGTTTTTCTTGCGGCTGCAAGGCGGGGCTACACTCATCAGCAGAAAGCTGATACTGACCGCGAGCGACTGAAGCGTTTCCGATCCGAAGGTACAACCACTGGTTTCCCCGGCCAAAACCGGATGGCAATCCTTCGCTTGAGTTTGAGTTCCTCATCCCCTGGTTTCTGCCTGGCCGTGCACGAGAGCAGCCCGGAGTCACGCGGCCTGAACTTGCCAGGCGCACGGGAGCCGCTAGACTCCTAATGTGATCTCCGCCCGGTCGCAGCGACGAGGTTGGCAGTGAGGCTGACCGCAGCCCTGCTTCTCAGCCTGGTATCGATCGGATTCGCACTCACCTGGGTCGAGACAACTGGGTCCGACTTCCAGGACGGCAGTTTCACCGACAACCTCTATTCATCGCGCCGGGCCGGCGGCGCGGTTGAGTTCATCCCGCGCGCAGACCTGAATCATGACGGTCTTGCGGACGTGGTCTGCCCGGACGATTCCGGGCCATATCTGCGGGTCTACTTCAACTCACCGACCGGGTTTGATTCGACTCGCCGCCGACTGTACTCGATTACCGGTGGCGGCGGCGTGGACCTGGCCGACCTTGACTGTGACGGCTACACCGACCTGGTTCACGCGGCCTGGCACTCGCGTCATGTTGTCGTCTACTGGGGCACGAGTTCAGGCCCGTCGCCCGATGACACGACCTGGCTGCGTACCGGCGGCAAGAGCGAGGCAGTGATGGTCTCCGATTTCGACCGCGACACCTACCTCGACATCCTGGCAACCACGGACAGCAGCACGGTCTGCGTGTTCTGGGGTTCAGACAGCGGCTTTTCGAGCAGCAACCGCACGGTCTTCACTTTATACGGCAAGGTCGGGCACAATCTCGAGGTCGCGGACTTTGACCGGGACGGCTGGCCTGACGTTGCCGCAGTCTCTTGGACCTCGCTGCAGAGCGCGGTCATCTACATGAGGGCGAACCGGACCATTCGCCGCGTTGACTGGCTGCCGCTGTCTGAGCGCAGTCCGCACGGCATCACCACCGCGGACTTCAACGCTGACGGCTGGCTCGACCTCGTTTTCTCCGGGTACGACACGATGGTGACGACTTTCATCTACTACGGCAGCGACTCCGGCTTCACGGTCGACAACCGCGAGATTGTCCGGCCCGGTTCGAGCTACGGCGGCAGCACGGCCGGCTACTTTGATGCCGACTCGACCCTTGACCTGTTGCTGTTCCGGGGTGACTTCTCGTCCGACACGACGATGGTGCCGCTGGTCTATTACAACGACACCACGGTCGTGCCCCATTTCAGTGACGACCGCACCGGGCTTGTCGGTTCAACCGCGGTCAATGCCTCGGGCGGACTCCTGGCCGACTTTGACCAGGACGGCGCGATGGACCTCCTTGTCCTTGACCACAACCGGGCTCGGCCCAGCCTTGTGCTCTACGGCCCGGACTGGACCCGCATCGAGACCCTGCCTGCGGCCCGCAGTCATCATGGCCAGGCGCGGGAGTTCGGCTCGACTTACGACCGCCGGTTCGAGGAAGTCTACGTATCATCGGTCTTCGATGCCGGCGTCGAGGTGCTCTGGCACACCTTGAGCTGGGACGACTCGCTGCCCGGGATTACGACCAACGACATGGCGTTTCGAACCGGCCCGAGTCCGGTGCCGGACACCAACTGGAGCACATGGCTGGCAGTTACCAACGGTGAATCCCTGCCTGATTCGCTTGCGTCGCGCTATTGCCAGTATCGCAGCATACTGGGCTATGCGTCACCTGCGGTCCTGCCGATGCTCTTTTCGGTACGGGTTGACTACGAGTCCCTGCCTTTTCTTGACGTCGGCCCGACTGCGATTGTCGCGCCGGTCGATACGGTCGACTCTGGAGTCGCAATTGTCCCACGTGTCGTGGTCCAGAACTTTGGCAACCGGGCCGCGGTCTTCCCGGTCTCGGTCGCCATCGGCACCGGGTATCTGGAAGCGGTCGAGGTTAGTCTGGCCCGGGGCGCAGTCGACACGCTCGAGTTCCCGGTCTGGGTTGCGGTCGACACCGGGGCCCAGGTTGTTACCTGTTACACCAGTCTGGCCGGTGATGCGAACCGGCACAACGACACAATCAGCACTCCGGTCTACGTCAAGCCGCCGCCCAGGCCTGACGTGGGCCCGGTGCAACTGCTGGCACCCGGCCCCCGCGTTGACTCGGGCACGGTCCTCGCGCCGGTCGTGATTGTCGGAAACTTCGGCGTGGTGCCGGCACGGTTTCCGGTGACGCTCGTCATCGGCCCAGACTACCAGGCCACCCTGACCGATTCGCTCGAGCCTGGCCAGCAGGACACCCTGACGTTTCCGGACTGGACCGCCCGGACCGTCGGTCGGGTCCTGATTACCTGTTACACCGAGCTTGCCAACGACGGCAACCGGCACAACGACACGCTGGTTGACTCGGTCCATGTCCTGCGGTTGCCGGTGCCGGACGTAAGCGCGCTGCTGATTCTTGCGCCGACCGGGTTTGTCGATTCGGGCGTCACGGTGTTTCCCGCCGCGGTCGTGCGCAACTACGGCCCGGTTGAAGGCATCTTTCCCGTGACGATGCGCATCGGCGCTGACTACTCGGCCACCGTGTCCGAGACCCTGGCCTCGGGCCGGTTCGACACGCTCTACTTTCCTGCCTGGACCGCGCAGCCGATTGACACCCTGAACGTGGTCTGTTTCACCGCGCTCGTCGGCGACTCAAACCCGGCCAACGATACGGCCCGGGCCTGGGTCGTGGTCCAGACCCGGACCCGCCACGATGTCGGCACCGAGAAGATAATCGCACCAACCAGCCCTTTGCGCGGTCAGGACACGGTGCGGCCCAGAGTGCTTGTTCGCAACTACGGGACCAGGACCGAGAAGTACTTTGATGTCCGATTCCGCATCGGCACGGTCTACGACCGAACCGTGAACGTCAGCACTTCGCTGCTGCCTGATTCGGCCGTTGAGGTGGCGTTTCCGACCTGGGTTGCGATGCAGGGCCGGTTCACGGCAGGCTGCTCCACCCGACTGGCCGGCGACGAGGACCCGACCAACGACAAGAAAGAACTGGAGCTCGAGGTCAGACAGCCTTACGTCTTGGTCATCGAGCCGGACACAAGCGGCCGGATAGTGTCGGGCGAGCAACGGTCGTATCGATTTGCTGCGACGGTCGTCGGCACGGCCGGAGCAACCGTTGAACTCAACCCGGTCACAGCCCCGCCCGGCTGGAGCGCGGCCCTGCTCGACTCACTCGAGTCGACACCGGTTGCGAGCCTCGGGTTCCTCGCTCCGAACCAGGCTTGTCCCTTTGTGTTGCGCGTCGATGCCCCGGCTCAAGAACTGTCCGGTGCCATTGACACCACGTCAGTCCATGCCTTCATCATCCGGGGAGTTGTTGCCGAAGACCCGTTAGTGACCGATTCCGCGCTGCTGACACTGACCCTGGTGCCGAATCTGGCGGTCCATAACTTCCCCAACCCCTTGACCGACTCGACCACGTTCGTCATCGGCATACCCGACACCGGCCGCATCACCCTGACCATTTACAACCGCGCAGGCGAGCGCATCAGCCGCCTGCGCGAGAACGCAGGCGTGCTGCCCGGGGTGGTGCTCATCAACTGGAGCGGTCGGAATGACTCGGGTCGGCGGGTCGCGTCCGGCACCTACCGCTACGTGCTCGATTACTCAGGCGGGAACTCAGTCAACCGAGTGACCAAGAAGCTTGTAGTTGTAAGGCAGTAACCGATGACCGCGGCTGTTCTTCTTCTGCTCCTCTCGTCGAACTCAGTCGGCACTTCGGCTCTGCCGGTCCTGAAAATCGGCCAGGGCCCGCGCGCTGCGGCATTGGGCGAGTCGTTCACCGGCCTGGCCGATGATGCCAGCTCGGTGTACTGGAACCCGGCCGGGCTGGCCGGGCTGGTCGACTATCACATCGCGCTCTCTCACCACCAGTGGTTTGCGGACGCGACCGATGAAGTCGGGCATGCGGCCCTGCCGGCCGGGCCCGGCATCCTCGGCTTCGGTCTTGTCTACTCAGGTGAGCCGGGCATTGAGCGCTGGAGCAATGAGAATCTGCCCGGCGACACGTTCTCGACCTGGAACGGCCTGCTCACTGCTGCCTACGGCGTGACCTTGTTTGACCGCTATCAGGTCGGCGCAGCAGTCAAAGGTCTGGTCGAAGACCTGAACATTGCCCGTGGTTTCGGCGCAGCAGTCGACCTCGGCGGGCTGATGCGGCCTGGTCCCGGACTTGGGTTTGGATTCGCGGTCCGGAATCTGGGCACGATGTCGTTCCCCGGCGGCCCGGAAAAGCTGCCGACCGAGCTTGCGGCCGGGGCGAGCTACTCGGTACGCGGTGTCACCGGCCTGCTCGACGTGGTCGTCCCGTTTGACAACTCGGTCAACCTGAGAGCCGGTGTCGAGTACGCGCCCATCAAGGAATTCTGCCTGCGCCTCGGGTATCGCACCGGGCCCGAGGACCTCTCAACCCTGGGTGGTCTTGCCGGACTGACCGCGGGGCTGGGTGTCAGGTATCAGAATTTCGGTCTGGACTACGCGGTTGTCCCTTATGGTCAGCTCGGCCTGACCCATCGCATCGGCCTGTCGGCAACGCTCAGCCGGGCACCGGTCGAGCGGCTCGGCGCGGTGCTGGTCCAGGTCGTCGATGCCGAAACCAGGCAACCGCTCGTGCCGTATCTGGTTGTGCGTGGGCTCAAGGACACGGTCGCCACTGCCGGAGAGTTGCGTCTTGAACGCCTCGCACCCGGCAGCTTGTTCACGCGGGCGATTCTTGCCGGCTATGTTCCGAAGGAAGACACCCTGGCCGTGCTCGGGCGAAGCGAGCAACGCCTGGTCATTGCCATGGAGCGGGTGAAGTATGGCGAGCTCAGGGGCGGCATCTTTGATGCGGCCACGCGCCAGCCTCTGGCCGGCCGCATCGCCCATCGCGGCGTGGCTTTCGGCGAGCAGGCGGTCGGCGATTCGGGCCGGTTCCGGTTCCGCAATCTGCCCGCGGGCGAGTATCGGGTCGGCGTCACCGGGCCGAGTGAAGACTACATCCCCCAGGCCTGCACACTCCGGGTTGAAACCGGCCGGACAACCGAGCGCGACTTCTATCTGGTGAAGAAGCGGATGACCATTGTGCTCGAAGGTGTCAACTTCGAGACCGGCAAGGCCGATATCCTGCCCCAGTTTGTCGCAGTGCTCGACCGTGCCGGACAAATCCTGAAGCAGACCCCTGACATCAAGGTCGAACTGGCCGGCCACACTGACCCGCGCGAAATCAACACCCGTGAGTTTCCGTCCAACTGGGAGCTTTCCCGAGCCCGGGCCGAGGCGGTGCGCGAATATCTTGTGGAGAAGTGCGGCATCGCGCCCGGGCGGTTGACCGCCAACGGCTATGCCGACACCCAGCCGATTGCGCCCAACGACTCGCCCGAAGGCATGGCCAGGAACCGACGCACCGAGTTCCGCATCCTCGAGCAGTGATGGTATGGTGTGGAAGTGGCTTCCTGCCCTGACTGAACATGTCTAGAGGAACTGCCAGCATCAGCGAAGTACGGCGACTGTTCCCAATCACCGAGCACCTCGTCTACTTTGACCACGCTGCGACCGGCCCGCTGCCTCTTTCCGCGGTTGAGGCAATCAACCGCTTCTGTCGCAAGCAGGCCGAGACCGGCCAGGTTCCCTACGCTGAGGCCGAAGCCGTGGCCGAACAGACCCGGTCGAATCTGGCCCGGCTCCTCCACGTGGACCCGGCCGACGTCGCCTTCACCAAGAACACCTCAGCCGGCGTCATAATCGCCATCGGCTCAATCGAATGGCAGCCGGGCGACAATGTCGTCCTTCTGGCCGATGACTTCCCAACCGTCACTTATCCCTTCTCCTATCTGCTGCCTCGGGTCGAGCAGCGCACGGTCACAAGCGAGGCGCTGGTTCAGGCCCCGGACACTCTCTTCCGCCTTATCGACCGCCGAACGCGGCTTGTCGCGGTCTCTTGGGTCCACTTCCTTACCGGTCGCCGGTTCGACGTCGCCTCAATCTGTCGGTTCTGCCGGACACAGGGCGTCCTGACCCTGATTGACGCAATTCAAGGACTTGGTGCAGTTGACCTGGACTGGTCCAGAGTCAAGCCCGACTTCCTCGTGTCCCACGGTGCCAAGTGGCTGTTCTCACCCCAGGGTTCCGGGTTCATCTACGTGGACAGAGACCTGCTGCCTCGACTCAGGCCCTTCAACCTCGGCTGGCTCTCAGCCCGATGGGACGACTTCAACGACATCTTCAGCCGCAAGCCGCTCAAGCCCGGCGCGAGTCGGCTGGAAGAAGGAACCAAGAACTACCTGGCCATCTATGGTCTAGGTGAATCGCTGAAACTGATGCTTGACGTCGGCATCGCCGCCATCGAGGCGCGGGTTCGAAACCTCGCCGCGCTGCTGCGAACCGGCCTTGAAGCAGTTGGGTTCGAAGTCGTCACGCCAGCCGAACCGGACAGAAGCGCCGGTATCATCACCTGCCGCAGACCTGGTGCGTGCCCTGCCTCGATTCACGCCTGGCTCAAGTCCGCAGGGATGGTCTGCTCCCTGCGTGAGAACATGCTGCGGATAGCGCCTCACTTCTACAACACCGAAGACGAGGTCGCACGCTTCATCGCCCGGGCCCAAGACCCGGCTGCACTCACCGCTCCGCCTTCGGACTGCAAAGTCTGAGGGTAAGCCGCTCCGCGGTCGCGGAGAAGAGCAACACGATACTGCCTGGTCAACCAGCATCCGGGGCGACCCTGAGGTCGCCCCGGAACAGTGTGCCTGCGTTGCGCCGGCTAGTGCTGAATGACCAGTCGAGAGGTCTCGGTCACGCCGCCCGCAGAGAGCCTTAACGTATAGACACCAACCGGCAGGCCGCTGAGGTCAAGCGGCAAGGACGAGGTCCGAATGACGAATGACGAATTGCGGACGCAGCGACCGGAGACATCTAGGATGCTGACCTGCACCGGCCCACCAGCGGCCTGACCGCCCAGCCTCACGGCCGCGAAGCCGGCTCGAAGCGGGTTCGGGAAGACCCGCACTGTGCCGGACGCCTCAGGCATCATGTCGGCCTGGACACCCTCCCCCGCGTACAGCGTAGAGCGTAACGCGTAAGGCGTCGCTCCCGGCGTGTACCGCCAGATTTCACTGCTCTTGTTCCCTTTGGTCGCGTAGAGCACGTTGCCGACTGTGACGATGTCGGCCCCGCCCTTGACCCGCTTCTTCTTGTTGGCCACGCCGACCGCAGGAATCGTGTCCATCTCGGTCCAGGAGTCGCCGTCCGGTCGGTAGCGCCAGAACTCCTGAGAGTTGGCGCCCTTGAACGCATAGACCGCGTCGTTGAACCAGGTCGCGCTCGACCCGTCCTTGGCCTTGCGTGTCTTGCCGGTAGTCCGGCTCACCTGGGGCATGGCGGTCAGCGACTTCGTGCACCAAGTATCGGCCCCGGCGTCGAAAGCGTAGAACTCGTGGTACTTAGCCTTGTGGGCAAAGATGGTGAACTCGCCCTGGCCCGGAGTGCCGTGATAGGCCAGCCAGGAGCCTTTGTCCCAGCGGATGTTCGAGCCGACCGGGGCCGGCGGCAGGGTGCGCCAACTATCCGTGCTCACTTCATAGCGGTAGAACTCGTTCTTGTATCCCTTGAGCAGATAGATGCGGCCCGGGTCCGGACCGGTCGCCTTGACGTAGACCAGGTCGGTCCCGCCCTTGACCTTCTTGTTCGAAGTGCCGAGCGGAACATCGGCCATGCGGCGCCAGGAATCGAGCGATGCGTCGTAGCGCCAGAACTCACTGGTGTTGTTGCCTTTGGTCGCGTAGATGTAATCCCGGTCGCCGGCAACTCCGGCCGCGCCTTTGGATATGGTCCGGTTGTCCGGCCCGGTCGGCATGCTGGCAAGAGTCTTCCAGGAATCCGCGGCCGGGAAGTAGCAGTAGAAGTCGGTGCTCTTGTTGCCCTTGGCCGCGTAGATGAGATTGTCCTTCTCAGCCAGCCAGGCGCCGTCTTTCATCTCGCGGTTCGACGGCGTGGTCGGCATCAACCGGTTCATACAGACCCAGGGCAGGACCGGGCCGGAGCTGACTGCACAGACGCTGTAGGCAGTGTCGTTCAGCGGGTCAGTGTCGCCGACCAAGCTGGTGTAGGCGGTCACATTGTACGTGCCGGCCGGCTCTGCGGTCCAGGTCTTGGTGAACTCGCGGTCAACAAAGCCACTGCCCGAGAGCGCGATGCCGGTTTCGGTCGTGTCGTACACGGTAGCACCTGAGCTGTTCTTGATGATTAGTCTCAGGTCGAACACGACCGACGCGCCGCCGTAGTTGCGGACCCTGACGCTCGGCCTCAGGGCTGTGCCCAGTTGTTCGGCCGCCCGGGGCCGGTTGATGACGTATGCGCCGACGTCACGGACCACGACGACGAGTGCACCACGGACCGTGTCGTTGGCCGGGTTCGGGTCGCCGGCCAGCGCAGTGAATGCACTCATCGGATAACTGCCTCCGACCGCAACCCAGGGCGAGAACACGACCGTGTCGGACGCCCCTGGGCCAAGACTGGCGACATTCTGCTGCACGTTGTAGACCGAGCCGATAAGAAACCGCACCGGAACATCTGTGGCAGGATTCAGCGTGCTCAGATTCCTGACGACCACGGTCGGTCGAACCGTGTCACCGCCGACTGCTGAATCGGTCGGTGCCAGTATCGCGGTCACCGCCACGTCGGGCACGAGCTCGGCCAGGTCACCCGGGACCCTCGGGTCAAGCTGCCGCTGGGTTCGGTATTGACTGCCGTTGGCAACCAGATAGCACCAACCCGAAGGTACGGTCCGGCCGACAAACTGCGAGCCGGTCGTGACGTAGATAACAGTCGTGTCTGTGCCGGCGAAGTTGGTGAGCCGGTACGAGCCTCCGGCCAGGAACTGACCGCCGACGCCGTCGAGCATTCGGACTGTGTCAAGCCTGAGCACGACGCCTTCATGTGACTCCAGTTTGGATTCGGCAACCGACACTCGGGCTGTGTCGAACCTGAGCCCTGAGCCGCTTCGGACGAGCCGGACAACTGTGTCCAGTTCGGTCAGATTGTTGAACTCGACCACGTCGGCCAGCACATCGAGGCTGTCACCGACCACGAGGGTATCGGTAATCGTGCCGCGACGGTACAGGCAGAGACCGTTCCACGGGCCACCTTCTCTTGTGCCGACATAGGTCTTGTTCTGAGTCACAACGCCGGTCACGATACCGGCAGTGTGGACATACTTGCCATAGGCCGGCGAGGTGTCGCCACTGGTGTACTGAATCTGGTAGATGGAGCGGTCAAAAGGTATCTGATAGCTCAGCCTGGGGGTGATGACCTGGTTGTTCAGGTCGTCCCACACGGCGATTCGGTAGTAGACCGTGGCTCCGGTATCACCGGGCGGAATGTGGTAAAAGTAGGTCGAATCGCTCTGTCTGATACTGTCGCGGGTGACGCGGCTCCAGGCGGTCGTATCGCGCACCGCGTAATACAGCGTATCGTAAACGACGCTGCCGCCAGTCTTGTAGATGCGCGCCGAGACCACCACGTTCTCGCTGCTCATCGGATACTGCGGAGTTCGGGTCACACCTTGAATCATTGCGCCGGCATCAACCCAGGTGGTTTCACCCGGTGACACAGCCCATGGTCTGGGTATCTGTGTGTACGGTGCGGAGTCGGTCCAGTAGTTCGTGCGTGAGCAGAAGCGGAGTGAGTCAATCTGACCGGCTTTGACTGCCATCAGGAAGAACCCGGCGTCGGTGCTGTCGAAACCTTCGTTTATCTTGTTGTTCTCCGAGATGGTCGAGCCGACAATCGCGCCGCCCGAATACGCCAGTACCACGGCATTCGAAAGCCTCGGCCCACCGCTCTGGCGGAAAACATGACCGGCAAGCCAGCCGCCATTGCCGGTGGTCCGGGTCATATCCATGATGCGCAGGGTATCACGAGTCCCGGAGTTGTAGTTGGTCCCCGAGCCGAGGGGCCGCAGTCTGAACTGAATGCTCTCACGCTCGACCGCGGCTGCGGTAGACTTCACCATCGTCCAGACCCGGGCTGTCTCGCCCGCTGCAGAAATCACCAACCGGCAAAGGCTGTCGTAGGCACCGGCATCTCCAGTGATGAACTGGTTGCGCAGCGAAACGCCACCCGCAGTCGAATCCGACCAGAACAGATGCCGAATTGCCCCGCCCGGTGCCTGGAGTAACCTCGGCCGGTAGCCATATATCCCCGAAGCCTCGTCTGCCCTGACTCCAACCAGTATGGCAAAAGGAACGCCGGTTCCGGGAGTGCCGGCTGCTGCTCCGCCCTGCACATACTGCGGGTATTTGAAGACCATTGGGTACGGTGCTGCCCAGCTTGAACTGACCAACATGGCAAGTGCGGCCACGATACTTATCCTGCGCATCCTATGCTCCTTTGGTTGGTTTTGGTCCTTGACTTGACGCGACCTCAGGGCTCTTGCTCCCTGGACGCGACGATGGGATTGTAACCCGCGTCGGTTAGACCCGGATAAGCCCGGAGCTAATCCGCGATATGCGTCGTCAGGCACGTCATATTGTAGCTGCTGTCCGACGCAATACTACTAGTAGTATACAACTCAGTAACTGTGGCGCAAGCGCGGCGTGCAGCCGCTATCTGCTTGAACGCAGCCGGTCCAAGTACTGCGCGATGGTTGTGTCGTACCGGCTGGTGATGTCGAACGCAACTGCGGCCAGCTCGAGGCGTAGCTCAGACCCGACCTCGCCCCGGGCCGCAAGCTCGGCCGCAACGCGACCATAGTACTTTGGGTCAGGCACAACCGTCACAAAGGCGTGGTTCTTGGCTGCGGCCCGCAACAGCGTTATGCCGCCGATGTCGATCAGCTCGACCAGCTCATCATGGCCGGCACCCCGTGCCAGGCCATCAGCAAACGGATACAGATTGCAGACCACAACGTCAATCGGCTCAACCGTATTGTCCTTGCGGGTCGAGAGTATGCCGCCGGCAATCTTGGGATGCAGGGTCTTGACCCGGCCGCCGAGGATTTCCGGCGAGCCGGTGTAGTCTGATATCTCAATCACCGGAATCTGCGCCGCACGTATTGCGGCCGCGGTCTTGGACGTTGAAAGAATCTCGAAACCGGCGCCGTGCAGGGCCCGAGCCAGCTCAACGACACCGGACTTATCCCAGACTGAGATGATGGCGCGCCGCGGCACTAGGCCCCGAACTTCCTCAGCTTGAGCGCGTGGGCAAGCATCAGGTTCATCAGCAGGCAGGCAGGAGTGTGGCTGCCGAACGCGCCGTGCAGGCAGGCCTTTTCCGAGAACTCGTCCCGTGTCCCGGTAGCTCGACCCCAGGGTGAATGAAGCAGGAACGGAACCGAATGCCACGAATGGCCACGTAGCCTGGTGGGCGTGGAATGGTCCCCGGTGATGCAGAGTACGTCGAACCCCATCCGGAGCAGTCGCGGCAGGACTTCTTCGTCGAACCGCTCAATCAACTCGACCTTGGTCTCGAAGTCGCCGTCTTCGCCCGCCTTGTCCGTTTCCTTCAGATGCAGGAAGAAGAAGTCATAGTTCCTCATCTGCTCGTGCAGCGCGGCAAGCTCGGCCTCCCATGAACTGCCCGCCTCGATGACGTCCATGCCGACCAGTCGGGCAAGGCCTTTGTACATCGGATACGACGCAACGCAGGCAGGCTTGAGCTTGAACCGCTCCTGCATCGACGGTATCTGAGGCGGCGAATCGAGCCCGCGCAGCAGCACGTAGTTTGCCTTCGGCTCATCAGCCAGAATCCGGGCGCATTCCCGGATGAACGCATTGGCCGCGCGTGCGGACTTCTCCGCGGCCGGGGTCTCGGCCCGAACTTCGTTCGGCGCGACCCCTTCGTGCAGCGGGTCTGAATCGGAAAGCCCCGACTCAAGCCCTGGCCCCCGGAACACGACAACGAACCGGTGCTCTCGGCCGGGCCGAACGATGACCTCGATGTCGCCGAGCACCGGAACTGCCTTGCGAATCCGGACACAGAGCTCGGCACACTTGTCGGTGGCAATCCGACCGGCCCGTCGGTCGACGAGCAGACCATCCTTGCCGATGGTTGAGAAATTGGCCCGGCCGCACAGGTCATCCGGGCCGATGTCCAGACCAACCCCGAGTGCTTCAAGCACCCCGCGGCCGACCTGATACCGGACCGGGTCGTAACCGAAGAGTGCCAGATGGGCCGGACCTGAGCCGGGCGTGATGCCCAGTCCGACCGGCGTGTGTAGCCCCAGGCTTGAGCGGGCTGCGAGCTGGTCCAGATTCGGCGTGGCCGCGGCCTCAAGCTCGGTCTTACCGTCGACCGGCAGACCGCCCAGACCATCGAGCACGACGAGCAGAATCTTCTTCTCGTTGGAAACGGCAAGCGAATCAGGAAGCTGCACTGCGAGTACAATGATAGAGTCAGACCAGCCGCTGTCAAGCGACCGTGCCACCCGTTGTGACAGCACAGCGATAATGTCATAGGGAAATGGCACGAGGAAAATGTCCGTCTTGACAACGGTAACTGCGGCCGGCAGCCCGCATCGCCGGCTCGGAACCGGGCGACCTGAGGACACCCTGACCCTGGCGACCGACGATGCCACCGGCAAGCCCCTCTGGGACCTCTTTACGACCCGGGAGACGCTCGCCGTCTGCTTCGAGGTGTTCTCCACTGTTTCGGCCTGCCTGCCATTCCCGCGCCTGCCTGCCATTCCCGCGCAGGCAGGCCTGAGGCTTATGCCTCGACCGGGCCGGCGCAATCCCGGTCATCCGTCTGTGCAGTCGCGCTCGACGTCCCGAAGCTCAGCTTATCAACCTAGTGACTTCTCCGCTTGTAGTCTGACACCCTCCCCGGCGTCCAGCGTAGAGCGTAACGCGTAAGGCGTCATTCCCGGCGCATGCGTCAGCGCGGGATGACGATTCTCTGACTTGCCTGGTAGCCGCCTGCGGCCAGACGCACGGTGTAGACGCCGGCACTCAGGCCGCCGAGGTCAAGCGGCAAGGACGAGGTCCGAATGACGAATGACGAATGGCGGACAACACGACCGGCGACATCGATGATACTGACTTTCACCGGACCACTGGACCAGTGGGCCACTTGTTCATCCAGCCTGATGGTCGCGAAGCCGGCTCGAAGCAGATTAGGGAAGACCCGCACCGTGCCGGACGCCTCGTGCATCGTACTGGACTGGACACCGGTTCTCGCGTCGGGCGCAAAGCGCGAGGCGCAGAGCGTTGCTCCCGGCGTGTAGCACCAGAACTCTCGGGTCTTGCTGCCTTTGAACGCGTAGCAGACACCTGTCTGGCCTGAGACATAATCAGTCAGGTCAGCACCAGCCTTGACCTTCTTCTTGCTGCCGCTGGAACCAAGCAGGGGCAGCTCTTCCATCTCGTGCCACGAATCCGCAGCCGCCGAGTAGCGCCAGAACTCAGAGGTGTTGCCGCCTTTGAGCGAGTACAGCCGGTTTTCGAGCCATGCACCACTGCTGCCGTCCTTCGCCTTTCTGGACTTGCCCGCGCGACCGACCAGCGGCATGCCGGAAGGCATCTGCCGCCACTCGCCGGTGGTGATATCGTAGGCGAACATGTCGTTGTACTTGGCCTGATGCACGTAGATGGTCCGGTTGCCATCGTAGACCGCAAAAGAGCCGGCTCCGAACCTAGGCGTTGCTGCGGGGATGGGGGTGAGCGTAGTCCAGGAGTCGCCTGCCGGTTCGTAGCGGTAGAACTCATTCCGGTCGCCTTTGACAAGGTAGACGCGGCCATCGGCGCAGGCGATATCAGCGCCGCCTTTCACCCGCTTGTTCGAGGTGCCGAGTGGAATTGACGCAAGCGCTGCCCATGAATCGTGCACCGCGTCGTAGCGGTAGAAGGCCTGGGTGTTGTTGCCTTTCACCGTGTAGAGTGTGCCGTTGCCCGCAGCACAGGCATTGGCGCCCTTGCCTGCCGGCTTGTTCTCAACCCCGGCCGGAATCGGACAGCGCCGACTCCAAGAGTCGCCCCCCGGGTCATAGGCGTAGAAGTCCGAAGCCTTGCCGCCTGGAGCACCGTAAACCTTCATCGTTGCCTGGTCGCTGACCAGGAACGCACCGACCCGGGCAGAATTGGGCAGATTCGCCCGCTCCTGCCAGCCGGTCTGGCCTGTCGGGCCAACGACAAAGTGGAGGCTCACGGTATCGTTGCCCGGCTGCTGATCTTGTACCAGAGCGGTCGAGCACCGGGCCAGATAACTGCCATGGGCGGCAACCCAGTCCGGAAAGGCAATCAAGGTGTCGACGTCAACCGGCAGGCCTTCAGTCAGTTCGACCGACTCGGCATAAACCGGAACTGAATTGATACAAAAGAAGACCTTGACCGGCTCGCGTTCGGTTCCTCGGTTGCGTACCTTGGCCACGGGCGTGATTCGACCAGCCGGGATTCTTGATTGCGGGCTGGTCACTGCGACCGCAGCCGCATCGTGGACCCGGACCAGGACCGAGGACCAGAGTGTGTCGTTTTCCGGAACGCAGTCCCCGGCCAGCAACGTGACACAGCGGATTGCTTGTTCGCCACGTGCCGGCTGCCACGCCGGGCTGAGACTGACCTGTCTTGCGGCTCCGGGCCCGAGCCCGGTCACACTTGCCGAGCCGGAGTAACCCGACCCGATGTTCATCACCACGCCGAAGTCAACCGGCGCGTTGCCGTTGTTGCGCACGGTCACCTGCGGCACAATCGGACCAGACGAGTCCATGACCGCGGCTGGGATTTCAATCGAGACCGGCTGGACGTCCATGGCCTTGACGAAGACCGTTTCGCAATGCCAGACCCGTGCCTCAGGCCCGAAGAACCCGGTCCTGGGCTCGAGCTCGACAAGCTGAATCCGGTCGTGAGCCCAACTCCGAAACAGAACCTGCTGGTTGCCCCGCGCCCGGGCACGGACCACAAGCCAGAAGTCAAAACTCGTGCCGACCGAAAGCCGGTTGCTCCAGGTGTACCCGCCCTGCCACTCAAGGATGCGGTAGCGGCCGCTGGTGCGGTACTGGACCTGGCCGATGCCCGGGCCTGAACTCTGCCAGCGGATAATATCAAACCGGGAGGTGTCGCAGGCGAACGCAATGCCGTACCGCCACGGCGAGAACCCGACCGCATTGGTCAACCGGAACCGCAGGGTTTCAGGACTCAAGACCAGTACGGTGTCGGGTCGGTTCACGGTCTGGCTTGAGAGCCGAGTCGGGCCGAGCTCGTAGTCCGGATGGTTGACGTATATCGGGTTGGTCGCAAGCTCCGGGTCATTGGCAGCATTCTCAAGATAGGCGCGGACAAAGTCACGGCTTTGGGCATTGTAGTTTGCGGTCCATTCGTAGGCGTAGTCCCAGGGACCCAAGGGGTTGGTGAACCAGTGGTTGTGGACTGTGCCGTAGCGGTTGTAGACCCAGAAGTCGTCAAGCCAGTCAGCGTCTTCGACCTCGGCCCGGAATCGGATCGTCCTTGACGATGTCACGCGTGCGTGCTGGCCCATGACCAGGTCCCATGAGCCGTTGTTGTTGGTGTCGGCGTAGATGTAGATGCGACCATCGTCCGACTCATCGAGCACCATCCCCTGGCCAAATTTCATGTACTTGAGGATCGTGTCCGGATGATTCGACGGTGCCCAGACCCGGGTCTGGGATTCCATGGGCCCGCCCTCACCCGGAATCGTGCCGTGATAGTCGGAATTGCCGGTTGCCGCGATGGTATGGCCGGCGACCAGCAGGCTGTGCCACCAGGCAAGCGCCTCACGGTCGTTGGTGCGCGGGCCGCCGGGAAACCAGGTCAGATTGTTGAACACCTCGATGCAGTCGATGCTCGAATCGAGCACCGGATACCGGGTCCAGCCGAATCCGAGCTCGTCATCGCACGGATGATTGATCTGCACCGTGCCGCCGCGGTAACTCGCTTCATCGAGCATCTGGCGCACCGCCATCGTTGAGTCGAACCAGGTCGCACCCTCCGGGCCGAGGATATTCGCGTGGCCCAAGGGTGATGTCCACTCGGTCCCGCGAATCGGATTGAGTTCCCCGACCGGGTGGAATGCGGTGTCGTAGCACTGGGCCAGGGTGTTGTGGTCGGTTATCGCATAGGCCCGCGCACCTTCGGCCAGCACCAGTTGCAGCAGGTCGTGCACTGAGTACCGGCCATCCGAGTAGGTGGTGTGGGCGTGAAAGTTGCTCGGGTACCAGGCGTTGTCGCTGGTCCACATCCGCAGCCAGAACCGACCCGGGCTGGTGCGGAGCTCGACCTGGTTGTTCCCGGGTCGGAGCATGCCGGCATACTGAGACAAGTCCAGCCCCTTGATGCGGCTCTTGGGTAGCCTGTCCTTGCCGAACGCGGCGATCGGCTGGCCGGCAAGCAGCACGGTCAGGGTATCAAGTCCCTCAACGTTGGCATACCAGCCGGCGGGCATCCGGGCGGGTGCGAGAGACGTACTCAGCACGACGCGACCGTTGTTGGCTGAGACCTCACCGTCGAAGAACACGTTGTCCTGCTCCAGGGGCGACAAGGCAAAGCTGACCGAGGCGAGAACAAGTCCAAGAACAGAAACAGTTGCTGTGCGCATCAGGAGTCCTCTCTGTGTTGCCGGCGCATGGTCTCTCTACCTATGTTGGGCTAGAACAAGCGCTATGTCAACTTCGACCCAAGGCGACCTGCAACATGCAGGAAGCAAGATGGTGGGGCGCGCATGTCGAACACCGGGCAGGCCCGCCACTTTGACCCTTGCCCCTGTCTTGAGCGTCATCTCCCAGGACTCGGGCCCGTGTATTGACAACTCGTGAGTATTCTGCCCATGACCTCAACAGTCCGAACGCCAGGTGAACCATCGGCGCACCCGGCGTTCATAGTGTGGCGGAGCGCCTGAAGCAACGAGGAGAGCGACGGTGCCAACCACGGCCAGAACCACAGTCGGAACCTAAGTCCAAGCGCAGGTCGGCTCGGCGCTGCCGGCCGGAAGCCGAGCCAGGAACAGAGCGACAGGCACAGGGACAGACATCTCGGCAAGTAGAGCACCAGGGCCGGCGTCAGCCAGAGCGACACCGACCAGGACAGGCCAAGCCGCTCTCACTGCGACGACCAGAGCCGCGGCCCAAGTGGCAAGGGAGACCGTACCCACCTCAAGTGTGGTAGTGGACTAAGTAGCAATATGCCAACCGGTTAGGCTGAAGTTCTGGTTGCCCAAGGGTTACAATATATGTAAACTAGTGCCGTGACCCTGAACCGTCCGAACATGCCCGGGCTGTTTGAGCTCCTCCGGAGCGCACGCCTGAAGTCCGGTCTCAGCCAGGCGCAGGTCGGGGCAGCGCTGGGCATGGAGCGGCGCTATGCCAAGAGCTTCGTCTCACGCCTTGAGCACGGCGCTTTGGCCAACCCTTCTCTGCGGGTCGTTATCGACTTTCTGCGGGCGTGCCGGGCTGACCCGACCGAAGTTGCCGAGGCGTTCAAGCGCTGGCTTGCGGTCCCGCTGTCCGTGCCCGAGTGCCGCGTGGGCCCGCGCACCAGCGCCCGCCCGCGCCAGGACGATACGGCCAACCTTGAGCTGCGGCGGCAGGCAGCATGGTACACCCTGGCCCAGGTGCTTGAGCACCTCCTGCACCGCGAGTTCAGCGCCCTCGGGCTCTCTCCGGGTGAGCCGTGGCGCAAGGTGAGCGCCCGGCTCGCACGCCGCACCTTCAGGATTCTCTACGAGACCCGCGCCGGCGACGCAAAGCAGCGGGCTCGGCGCCTTGGTCAAGTTCGTGCCTGGGCCAGGAAGAAAGCCTTGCCCGAGGAGCTGATTGAACACATCGGCACCAGGGTGGCCGGGCTGTTCAGTGACATGGAGAAAGACGGCGACCTTGAATGGCTGCCGGGTCTTGAGGATGCGCGGAAGACCATGGCGACCTCACCGGGCGAGCGGGTGCTGACCGACGAACAGATGTGCCGGCAGGAGTGGCTGGAGCAGAAGGCGAAGGAGCATGACGAGTTCGAACAGCGGTTCCAGCCGATAGTGGAGAAGGTGAAGGTCCTGCTCCGGCAGGCCGGGCTTGCCGACCAGCAGATGGGCAATTACCTCGCGTTCGTGACCGCGTTCACGAACGTGGCACGGTCGACCAAGCCCGGGTCAGAAGAGCGCGGCAAAGCGGTCGAACTGCAACTCAAGGTCGGACTGCGCAAGTGGCACGACCCGGCCCTGGTCGACCGGCTCGGACAACTGGTTATGGCAGAATGGGACCGCGTGGCGCAGCCGGGCGAAGTCAGAAGCCAGGCCCTAGAATGCAGAAGGCAAAAGTGACGACGGACATTGGCGACTCTGTTGAAGGAGTGGCTTGCCGCCGCGATTGCGGGCTGGCTACTTCGCTCCGCTGACGTTGCCTGAGTTCGTGCAGGTCGCTTGCTCCCTGGCCGCAGCAAGCTTCAACAGGTGCGCCTCGCTGACTGTGTTCGGGCCGCGGTTGCCGTGTCCGCGTATTGACAACCTATAGTAAATGGAATTATCCGACCCACGCGCTGCCTCACTTCCCACCCTACCGCTGCAGCACAACTTTGGTTGTGGCATGTGGCTCTTGGCGCACGAAGTAGACGCCGGGCGCCAGGTGAGAGACGTCGTTCGGGCCGGGGTGCAGGTCAAGTACCTTGCGGCCAGATGCGTCGAGGAGTGGTCTTGGGACACGATCCCAAACGTCGGACGTTTGGGTCATGTCCCTTGTCAGCCACAGCACACCGCGTACGATACTCGCCTTAGCACGCGCTGTCCGTGCTACCTGCTCGGCGACGCCGGTTCCCGGCCGCACCCAGAAGAACTGCCGCACCGTATCATGGTTGGCATTGCCCTCAAGCATTACCCATGAATTGACACGGTGCATGGACGGCCAGCGCGGCTGCCACGGCTCGAACTCGGGGCTTGCGGTCGCGCCCGCGGCGAGGAACAGGGCCACCGTGTCCCAGTAGTACGGGTCAGGGTCGCAGATGTCCTCGACCATAACGACCACCCGGAGCGAGTCACTGGTCTCGCCGAAGTTGCGGACTTGGACTATCGGCGTATTGGCGCTGTCGAATGGAATCGTATCGCGCGGACTCAAGATGCTCGTGATGCCGACCTCGCGCCGCGGGTCGCGCACCTGAATCGAGACGTCGTCCAGAAACGTGCTGTCCGGCCCGGGCCCGCCGCCGGAATAGCCCCAGATTCCCAGGCCCACCAGGCTCTTGGACCGGTTCAGCCGGTAGGTCACGTCGAACTGCTGCCAGTCCGGCTGTGGGAAGTGGACGAACTCCTCGTAGGAGCCGTCCGAGTAGAAGAAGTCAAAGGCCTGGGCTGCGGGCTGGTCCGGCTGGCGGGACCAGAAGGTGACGCTCTGGATTTCGTTCGCGGGCACCGTGTCGATGAACTGGCGAATCCAGTTGTTGCCGACCACGCTCGCGCAATAGGTGCCGCGGTGCGGGTACTTGGTGTCGACAATCCAGGCAATGGTCGTCCATGGCGGCAATTGCCCGGTTTCGAAGCCGCCGTTCCCAATCAACTCTCGGTCGGCGTCGATAGCCACGCATGAACCAGGGGTACGGCTGCCGTCAACTGTGACGACCGAATGGCCCGTGACCACGACGGTCGCCGAAGCCAAACCCAGGGTCAGGGCCAGCATAACAAGGTGTCTCATCTGTCCTCCATACAGCTAGCGGATAAGCACGATACGCTCCCTGCGGCCTCCGGCACCAACGAAGTACACGCCGGGCCTGAGTTGGCAGCGGTCGTTGCTCCCAGGCATCAGCGTTGTTACTACACGACCGGCGGCGTCGAGTAGTCTCTCCGGCCTACCTCCGTGGAGCACAAACTTGCGGCTCACCAGCGTCTGTACGGCTCCGGCCAGGTGGGGCGTCACCTCCTCGGCCGTAGCCGACACGACCGGAGACAGTCCCATGTACATGACCTGAGCGCCTGCGGACTCTGGCGAGACCCAGATGAGGTCCAGCTTGCCAGGTCCTGGTGGGAATGCCAACTGGGGCACCAGACTGGACTTGATGCTATCGGCGGAGATATTCTGCGTTGGCGACCACACGCGGCCATCGAAGGTGCGCAAGAATAGGTCGTAATGGGGGCTGACTTCTCCCCAGACTACCGACGCTTCCCCGCCAGGCTGTACCGAAATAGCTGCGTGGTAACAGTTCTCCGGCGAGTTGCTGAGATTGGTCAAATGCCAGCCTGTGCTGTCGCGCCGGGCGTGATACGTTTCATTGTTGGTGTGCAGAGACCCTGCTACAAACGAGGCCTGCGGTGTGCCTTGCGAGTCCACGGCGATGCACGGCTCACCGTAGCCGGCCCCGGCGGCAATTACCTCAGTCGCGCCCCAACTTGTGTCAAAGACAGCGTAGTAGATAGTATCCTGATTTGTGGAGTACTGCCAGAGATGCCACGCTGCGTGCAGGCGGCCCTGGCGGTCGCAGGCTATGGACGGAGTCTCATTCTCCCATCGCGGGCTAGGCGTCAGGCAGTAGGGTCTCGTCCAGGAATCGCCCTGAAAGACGCAGTGGTAGATGGCCCCATCGACTCGCGACGGATTGTAGTCGCCCTGATACACCACATGGACTCTCCCACGCACGTCCGCGGCGACGGCCGAGATGAGGAAGTTATTCGTATTCGGCCCCATGCCAGACAGATTCCTGGGGGTACTCCACCCGTGGCCTACCCCGGTGTCCCGGCGCGCGTAGAAGCAGTCGTAGTGCCACCCGGCTGCGCTGTCAATCCAGAACTGCAGCCAAGTGCTATGCACAGCCCCACTGCTGTCAACGGCCAGCGAGGGGAAGAAGACGGTGAAGCTGTCGGACCGGCTTACATTCTCCCAGGCTGACCAGCTGGCACCTTCGTCGGTCGAGCGGGTGTAGAACACCTCGGCCGACTCGGCGAACGGAAGGCCGTCATTGTACGAGAACGCAACGTGGCTAACGCCAAGGTCATCGCGCACGACTGACCGCGTGCAGCTATATGCGATTGGGGAACCAGTGCGAGTCCTCGCTACCGTGTACGCGGAGTCGGGGAACATCACACAGATAAACAAAGCGAGAGTAGCCATGTCCGCGTGGTCTAAGCGCTACTTCACCACCACGACCTTGCTCACTCTCCCCCCCGCTCCCTCGCTCCCTACCTGCCTGACGAAGTAGATGCCCGGACTCAGATGCCGCAAGTCGTTCGCGCCGGGACGTAGCACACCGACCGCACGTCCGTCGAGGTCGAGTAATCGGGCGGGCTGATGGCCTTGTAGCTCGAAGTCGCGTATGACGAAGGTCGGAGCACCGACGCCCCGTAGCCTCGCCGCCTCGCCAGCGATTGCTGAGACGACCGGCGAGAGGCCCATGTACATGACCTGAGCGCCTGCGGACTCCGGCGAGACCCAGATGAGGTCCAACCTGTCGGGTCCTGGTGGGAATGCCAACTGGGGCACCAGACTGGACTTGATGCTATCGGCGGAGATATTCTGCGCTGGCGACCACACGCGACCATCAAAGGTGCGCAAGAACAGCTCGTCGTGCGGAGTGGCCTCCTGCCAGACCACGGCGACTCTGTCGTCGCGCTGGACCGTCAAGGACACATCATACGAGTTGCCGGGGGAGACGCTGAGGTTAGTAGGGTGCCATCCGGTGCTGTCTCGTCTGGCTACGAACACGTCGGAGTTGGCCTGTAGGGGGCCGGCTACAAAAGCGACCAAGGGTGCGCCAGCAGTGTCTGCAGCAATGCATGGGACTCCGTAGCCAATTCCAGCTCCCGCTACTATCTCGCGCGTACTCCAGCCCGAGTCGTAGACCGCATAATAGACAGTGTCCCGGTTTGTCGAGTACTGCCACAGTAGCCAGGCCACATGCAGCCGGCCCAGCCGGTCGCAGGCAATGGATGGTGTCATGTTCTCCCAGCGCGGAGCAGGAGTCAAGCAGTATGGTCCAGTCCACGAGTCGCCTTGGAAGACACAGTGGTAGATGGCCCCATCCACTCGCGACGGGTTGTAGTCACCCTGATACACCACGTGAACTCGACCGCGAATGTCCGCAGCGACGGCCGAAACCAGAAAAACGTTGGTATTCGGTCCAATGCCGGACAGATTCCTGGGAGTGCTCCACAGAGCGCTGGCGCCGGTGTCCCTGCGCGCGTAAAAGCAATCGTAGTGCCGGCCGTCCGTGCCGTCAATCCAGAACTGCTTCCATGCGCAATGGACAACCCCGCTGCTGTCAACGGCCAGTGAGGGAAACATGACTGTGAAGCTGTCGGACCGGCTTACGTTCTCCCAGGCGGACCAGGTCACGCCCTCGTTAGTCGAGCGGGTGTAGAATACCTCGGCCGACTCGGCGAATGGAAGACCCTCGTTGTACGAGAAAGCAACGTGGATAACGCCCCGCCCATCGCGAGCGACTGACCGCGCGCAACTGTATGCAAGGGAGGAAGCAACCCTTGTCCTCGCGACAATGCGGGCTGAGTCAGGGAACATTCCCAGCAGAATCAGGAGGAGAGCCTGCATGGTGCCCGCACGATCGTTCTACTCTACCTCAGGAGCATCACCCGGCAGCGGTGGCCGGGGTGCGGGTTGACGGTGTCGACGACCCAGCCGTTCGTTGTCCAGGGGGGCAGCGACCCGGTCTCAAAGTCGCCGTTGATGAGATGCTGGCCGTACACCGCAGTCAAGGCAGTGACGGCAAGAAGCAGCACGAACAAGGACTTCATTTCCGCCTCCGGTCAGTCTGATTGCTTGGACGAGTCTAGCCTGTCAGCCGGAGACTGTCAACCGACGAGACCGCCGGCCTCTTGGAAGGCGCGGTTGGCCATGCTGCGGGCCGCAACCGGATTGGCACAGTCCATGCCTTCGTCCTGGAATGACTTGACGTACCGCAGGCCGTGGTCGAGTACCTTGACCGCGGTTGGATCGAGCAGAGGCAGAATCCCCTGGAGCAGGACAATGGCCGACAGCACGGTTTCGTCCTCGGTCATGTCTTGTGCCGGACTTACGAGCAGTTCGAACTCCTCTGGCCCGGGCCCGCGGCCGAGCTCAAGCACGGTCAGCCGGGCCGGAGAAGGCGGCGGTTCAACGATGCGCACCCGGTCGCTGATACCGGCATAGCGCAGCAGGTCAGAGTCGGGCCAGATGCCTTCTTCGATAATCAGCCGCGCCATTTCGAGCAGCTCGGCTGCGTGCCGCTCCGTGGTCCGCTCAGACTTCGGGTAGCGGACAAGCACCGCAGCGTAGTATTGGAGGGCGAGCAGGACGTAGCGCTGAGGGTTGGACGGTTTGGGGTCATGTCCTGGTTCGGGTACAACTGCACAAGGGACCGGCGGCGCACCTGTGCCCATGTACAGGTTCACTCGGCACAAGGGCTGGGCCAAAGAATGCGGGGTGGAGTTGTTCTTCACGGCCGGGTCTTGCGTTCTTGGCCGGCTGCGATTCTTGCCCACTGGTCGCGCAGGGTGACGGTACGGTTGAAGACCGGCCGGCCTGGAGTCGAGTCCGGGTCACAGCAGAAGTACCCGAGCCGCTCAAACTGAAACCGGTCACCAGGTCGGGCCTGAGCAAGACTGGGTTCAAGCCGGCAGTCGGTCAGGACTTCGATTGAATCCGGAGCAATGTTTGACCGCCAGTCCTGACCCGGTGCGGTTTCGTCCGGGTCGGGTTTGGAAAACAGGTGCTGGTAAAGCCGGACTTCGGCTTTGACTGCGTGGCGGGCTGAGACCCAGTGAATCGTTGCCTTGACCTTTCTGCCATCAGGCGCATCACCACCTCTGGTGGCCGGGTCATAGGTGCAGCGGAGCTCGGTGATTGCGCCGGTCTGTTCGTCCTTGACCACGCCCGTGCATTTGATGAAGTAAGCATAGCGGAGCCGAACCTCGCGGCCCGGAGCAAGCCGGTAGTACCGGGGTGGCGGGATTTCGCGGAAGTCGTCCTGCTCGATGTAGATTTCGCGGGCAAAAGGAACCGGCCGTGTGCCGGCCTGCGGGTCTTCCGGATTGTTGACCGCGGCCAGAGCCTCGACCTTGTCCTCAGGGTAATTCTCGATGACGACTTTGAGCGGCCGCAACACGGCCATGGCTCTGAGTGCGTGGCGGTTCAGGTCCTCGCGCTGACAGTGTTCGAGCAGTTCGTAGTTGACCACGGTGTCAGCCTTTGCCACACCGACGCGGCGCAAGAACTCCCGAATGCCGGTTGGTGTGAAGCCCCGGCGCCGCATGCCGCAGAGAGTCGGCATCCGCGGGTCGTCCCAACCGTTGACATAGCCGCCTTCGACGAGTTCCAGCAGCCTACGTTTGCTCATCACCGTGTAGGTCAGATTGAGTCGGGCAAACTCAATCTGGCGCGATGGGAAAATCCCCAGCTCGCGGATGAACCAATCGTACAGCGGCCGGTGGTCTTCAAACTCGAGCGAGCAGAGCGAGTGGGTGATGCGTTCGATTGAGTCGGACTGACCGTGCGCCCAGTCGTAGGTCGGATAGATACACCATCTGTCACCGGTGCGATGATGCGGAACGTGCAGAATCCGGTACATCACCGGGTCACGCAGGTTCAGGTTGGGAGAAGCCATGTCAATCTTCGCCCGCAGGGTGCGGGAGCCGTCTGGAAACTCACCCTGGCGCATCCGCTCGAACAGGTCCAGATTCTCCTCAACCGAACGGTCGCGGTAAGGGCTGTTCCGACCAGGCTCGGTAAGTGTCCCCCGGTACTCGCGGACCTCGTCACCGGACAGGTCGCAGACATACGCCTTGCCCGCCTTGATGAGCTGAATTGCCCACTGGTAGAGCTGCTCGAAGTAGTCGGACGCATAGAACTCACGGTCACCCCAGTCAAAGCCGAGCCAGCGGATGTCTTCCTTTATTGCCTCGACATAAGAGGTCTCTTCGCGGGTCGGGTTGGTATCGTCGAAACGCAGGTTACACTCACCGTGATACTGCGCGGCCATGCCGAAGTCGATGCTTATCGCCTTGGCATGGCCGATGTGGAGTCGGCCGTTCGGCTCAGGCGGAAACCGGGTCCGAACCCGGTCGAACCGACCAGCCGCAAGGTCGGCCTCAATCGCCTCCTCGATGAAACTGCGGCCAGCCCGCGCGTCAGCAGGCGAACCTGTTCGCTCGTCGCTCATTGGCTACTCCTTTTCCAAAGCAAGGTCAATCCGGCGCAGGCAGCGTTCGCGGCCCAGAATCGCCAGCGTGTCGAACATCCCAAACCCGACCGTTCGACCAGTCACCGCCACGCGCAGGGCGTGAATCACCTGGCCGAGTTTGATGCCCTCGCTTGAGACAAACTCCTGCATCAGTCGTTCAATTGTCGGTGCGTCAAACGGCTCAACCGTGGCCAGCCGGTCCCGGAAGCGCCGGACCAGCTCTCTTGCGCCCGGCCGGCCCAGCTCACGCCGGGAAGCGGCCTGGTCCCGGGTAAGCTGCTCATCCGGCAGGAAGAAATCGGCATAGTCAAGGATATCACCGGCAACCTTAATCCGGTCGCCGGCCGCCGCAACGATTTGGCCCACGGTCGTCAGAGCTTCAACTGTGTCTTGGACCAGACCGGCCCGGACCAGATATTGGAGGCAGAGGCGGGCACGGACTGGAACCGGCGTTGCCAGCATCCGGCGCACCTGAAACGACATCAGCTTGTCAGCATCAAAGCTGGCCGGCGCGCGGTTGACGCGTTCGAGCGAGAAAGCATGAATCAGCTCGTCGCGCGTCAGTTCTTCGGTTCGGTCATCGAGGGACCAACCGAGCAGAGCAACGTAGTTCAAGATTGCTTCGGGCACGAATCCGACCAGCTCGTAGAATCCGACGACGACCGGGTTGAACCGGTCCGGCTCGGGCTTGATGCCCAGGCCGCGGCAGACCTTGAGCCCGCGCTCCATCAGCTCGGCAAAGTCCTTCTGCTTCAGGTACTGGCCGAGCTTGCGTTTGCTCAGCTTGTTTCTGCTGCCCGGCTCGGCAACGACCGGCAGATGGGCAAACCGGGGTACCGGCGCACCCAGGGCCTGAAGGATGAACACCTGGCGGGCGGTGTTTGAGAGGTGTTCTTCGGCCCTGATGACATGGCTGATTGCCATGTCACGGTCGTCAACAATACTCGCCAGGTGGTACAGGAACGTGCCGTCGGCCCGCCGAACCACATGGTCCTGTTCTCTCGCCCACTCGAACCGGACTTCACCGCGCACCAGGTCACCCAGTACCAGGACGCCATCCTCGGGCATCTTCAGCCGGACCACGGCCTTGCGTCCCTGGGCCTCGAACCGGGCCCGGGCTGCAGCAGTCTCAGCCATCCACTGCCGGCTGTACCGGAACACACCCTGCTTGCTCTCGATTGCAGCCCGGCGTTCGGCCTCGATTTCGTCCGGCGTGGCGTAGTCGTGGTAGGCATGGCCAGAGGCAAGCAGTTGCTCGACTGCGTCCTGGTAGCGTCTGGTGCGGCCGGACTGACAGTAGGGCTCGTGCGGGCCGCCGACTCCAGGGCCTTCATCCCAGTTGATACCGAGCCAACGCAGGCTCTGGAATATCGGCTCAAGTGTCTCCGGCTGATTCCGCTCTCGGTCCGTGTCGTCGATTCTCAATATGAATCTGCCCCCATGCCGGCGGGCAAACAGCCAGTTGTAGAGCGCGGTACGAACCGAGCCGATGTGCATTGCGCCGGTCGGTGACGGCGCGATGCGGACTCGAACCGGGGTGTCAGGTTGCGGCGCTGAAGTCATCAGGCTAACGGAGAGGGTGGGATTTGAACCCACGGTACAGTATTACCCGTACAACCGCTTAGCAAGCGATCGCCTTAGACCACTCGGCCACCTCTCCTGACGCGGAGGGCGCAGGATTCGAACCCGCAAGACCCATCGCTGAGTCGGCAGATTTCAAGTCTGCTGCCTTACCAGTTAGGCTAGCCCTCCGGCTAACGCGAACTCGGGCTCCTACTCTAGACGATTCCGTTCGACAAGTCAACACCGGGAGTTCGCCCTAGCGCACGATGACCAGCCGGCCGGTCAGCTCTTCGTTTCCGCGCCCGAGTCGATAACAGTATGTCCCTGCCGGGACCAGGGTCTGGTTGTCGGACCGTCCGTCCCAACTGATGCCGTACTCGCCGGCCGGCAGCGCGGCATCAACCAGGGTACGCACCACCTGCCCGGCCGGGTCATAGATGACGAGCCTCACCTGGGTCGGTTCGGCAAGCTCGAACCGCACTCGGGTCAACCCGGCGGACACCGAAGGCGCGGCAGTCGGCTCGGACTGCCTGAGGGCGTACTCCGGTCTTGAGTCCAGGCCGACTCCGACATGGCCGTACACCTCAACATAGCCCCAGCCGCCGCTGTAGTCGTAGCGCGTGAGCACGATTTCATGCTTGCCGTCGCCGTCCACGTCGTCAACCGACGCGGTGCCGGTGAACCCGGCCAGCTCGGCGCTCTCCCATTCGAGCTGGCGCGTCGACGCGTCGTAGACCCGCACTATCCCGGACCAGGCCTGACCGGAGATGCGGTATGCAGTCATCACCACCTCGCCGGACGGGTCACCGTCCATGTTGACCGGTCTGACGAGTCCATCGCCGTCGACATCGCGCGGAGTCACAACGAACGGATAGGTATAGCGGCCGAAGTCCACGGTCCACCACGGTGTGAAGTTGCGGTAGATGATGATGCGGCCCGAATCCCGGGTCCACATGTTGGGTACGTTGTCGCTGTCGACGTCGTACCCGTAGCTTACACCCCAGGCATAGGTGCCGAGGTTGCCGCTCTGCCACTCACGCTGGAACTGGCCGCGGGCCACAGTCACGGCCAAAAAGACCAGGATGCCGAGCGATTTCACGTTGATTCCTTTCAGTGGTTCGAGATGGTCAATTATAGAACGAGCATCCGGCCTGTCCATTGCGGACCTAACTTCTAATCGGTGGTTGACTTGGCCCCAACCCGGGTATAATAGTCCGTGCCGCGTCGTTCTCTGCTGCGCTCTGCTGTCGTGCTCATCATTCTGGCCGTGTCGGTCCGCTGCCCGCGGCCCGAGGTGCTGCCAACCGCACCGCCCCGCGCTGACGTCGTGGTGGCCGCCGACGGCACCGGCACGTACCAGACCATCGGCGAAGCACTGAGCCGGGCCGAACCGGGCAACGTCATCCTGGTCAAGGCCGGCGTGTACCGGGAACAGGTCAGATTCGACCGCGTCGGCAGCATCACCCTGCTCGGCCTTGACCCCATGACAACCGTCATTGACGCGAGCTATCGCTACGCCGGAATCGAGCTCCTTTCAGACAGCAACCGGATTTTGGGGCTGACCGTGAGAAACGCCGACTCACATGGCATTTGGGTCAGGGATGGGCACCAGACCATCACCGGATGCCTGATTGTCGACAACGGCGAACGCGGCGTCTACTTAAGCGCCATGGCCGGCAATGCTTCGGCGCGTATCAGCCACTGCACGGTTGCCGATAACGGTGAGACCGGCATCTATGCTGCCCGGGACAGCGCCGGAGTGGTAATCACCGACTGCATCGTCGCGTTCAACCCTCGTGGCATTGCAACCGACCAGAACACCGGCCGGATGACCGTGCAGCGTAACTGTCTGTTCAATCAATCGTGCAACTTCGACCGGGTCACGCCGGGCGACAGTAACATCATGCAGGACCCCAAGTTCATCAACCGCGAGTCTGGTGACTACCGCCTGGCAAAGAACTCGCCCTGCCGCAAGGTCGGCAACGAAGGCACAAATATCGGCTGCTTCTGAACGCCAGCCCCCAACTGCAATCTCGCATGTTCGACGCGAATGTAACTGTTTAATAATGTGTAACATATAGTCAGAATCAACGCGGCGGAGATCGCTGGAGCCGGCTTGGTCAGGTGTTTCTGACACAGTGCCGCTGGTCAGAAGGGGGTTCTTTGAGCTAAGCTGAGTTACTTCAATGACCTAGCACTCAACAGGAAGCCCACGATGCCGCACCGACGTGCCTCACCTGTCCTAAGTTACGTTCTTTCAATACCTAATCACTGCCAATAATCTTCTTGACAGCCCTGCTGGGGGTCTTATGCTATTGTGCGGCGGTGGCTGACCGGACCCGGTCAGTCACGTCTTCCCGTCGCGAGCCGCGACTAAAACCACCCGGCCGACCGATGGCTCCCGACCGGTGTGGGATGCAGATTGCTTCTGCGCGGGCTTCGCCAAGGAACCATCGACCTCCTTTGTCAGCGCCTCGGTGGAAGCCGGGGCGCTTGTCTATTCGGCGAGGACGAGTTTGAGCGTGGCCCGGGTTGAACCGAGCACAAGCCGGCAGAAGTAGGCCCCAGGGGCGAGCCTGCGGCCTGAGTTGTCTCTGCGGTCCCAGACAATGCTTTGTGTTCCGCGTCGGGCCTCTGATTCCCCAAGCTGACGGACCTCGCGGCCGGTCGCATCGTAGATTTTGACCATGACCCGGGCCGGGACTGCGAGTTCGTATTCTATTCTCGGGTCGGTGCTTGCCGGGTTGGGCCAGACCCGCCAGCATGGGCGCGGCGCGGCCGGCGCCTGATCCTGGACTGCGACCGGAGCGTCGTACCTGGTCTCCTCGTATACGACCGTGACTTCTGGTGTCGAAACACCAGTGCGGACCTGGAGCCAGTAAACGTCATTCGGCTCAGTCACCGGCACCGGACTGGAAAGCTCCTGCCAGCTTCCCCATTCAACCACTGAGACGTCGTCGAACCAGGTCCGGCCGTCGCCGGCCTGGGGTCCACAACTGCGCAGGGCCACATCAAAGTAGGCGGTCTGACTGACCGGCGTGAAGTTAGCGTACACACCAGTCCATTCACTTGTGCCTCTTACCGTGCTGGTGCTGTAGCCTGCGAGCATCGTGCCGCCGCTGCGGCCGGAGTAGCTTCTGAACTCGACCGCGGCGCTCTCGGCATTCTCAGCTCGGACTGAGGCGAGGACGGTGTGCGGCACGCCGGCCTTGCCGGGCAGCCGTTTCTCAAGGCTGGTCACAATCCTGCCTGCTCCCTGCCGCCGCACCTGACAGAGCGACCTTGAGCCTCGGCAGGCAGCCGTGTCATAGAACTCATCCGGGTTATCCAGCAGCCACATGCTTGCGCCTTCATCCTCAAACCCGCCGAACCACACCAGTTCCCGCCCCACGCGAAACTGCCAGTCAGCACCCGGTCCAGCCTGGACAACGCGCGAGAGCGAACCCTGGCGCGGCAGCCGCACCGGTGCTGATACCCACGCTCCGCTCTCCGGTCGCACCTGCACCCGGGCAGTACACGACCGGGCGAGACGGGTAAGCCCACCGGTATCAAGCACGATGCGACCGGCCAGGCTGTCGGGAGAAACAACCAGCAATGTGCCGAGTTCTCTGGACCGCTGCGCCAAGTAATCGAGGATGTGCCGGCCCAGCTCGCCGGTCGCCGGCCGGGGAATCCAGTCGTCGATGTAGACCGGTGCGACTGTGTAATCATAGAACCCCCGCTCGTCAACCAGCGCGGATAGGATAGCCGACGGGTACGTCTCTGGATAGCCCAGGTCAAAAGCGTAGTTCCCGAGTGAATGGGCAATCAGTTTGCCCTGGTATACCTCAAACCCCTGCAGCACATGCGGGTGATGACAGACCACAAGGTCGGCCCCGGCCTCGATTGCCCGGTGCCGTTCCGCAGTGTCGTTGGGCGCGGGAAACAGGGCGAACCGCGAGTACATCTCGTCCCCATCGTCCGATTCGCCACTCGTCATTCGGAATTCGTCATCGCCCGGCCGGTCCTCAGGCCTCGCCTCATACTCCTCACCAGTGTGCATCTCAACGATGACGATGTCGGCCAGCTCTCTCACCTGTCCAATCGCCCGCCGCACGCGGAAGCTGTCCAGGTATGCAAACCCGGGCTTGTTCAACCCGGCGTCGAGAAACGGCTGGTAGTTGTCGTACTGCCCGTTCCGGTCGCAGCAGGCAAGGAACGCGATGTTGACGCCCGACTTCTGGCAGAAGAGCGGCCGGCCTGCCTCATGGACGTCGGCCCCGGCGCCCGAGTAGCGAATCCCGGCAACCCCGAGCACCTGCTGGGTCTGCTGCAGCCCTTCCAGTCCGTAGTCGATTGTGTGGTTGTTGGCCAGGGATACAACGTCGATCCCGGCAAAGACCAGACCGGCCACGTTCGTGGGTCGCCCACGGAACACAATCGGCTTGGTCGGGTGGCGGGTACCGCGGTTGGTCAATGGGCTTTCGAGGTTGGCGACCGTAATATCCGCGGCTTCAAGCAGCGCCCGGGTCGGCGCGAAGATTCCTTCAGCGCCGATCGTGTCGATAATCCCGCCCGGGTTCTCATACCCGCGCGCCAGCATCACGTCGCCGATGAAGCTCAGTCTTATCGGGAAGGTGGTGGGCCCGGGGTCGACCGTGACGCGGCAGTTGGCAAAGCCCCAGCAGTCCGTGCTGTCCCGAACCTGAACCAGCACCGTGTACTCGTGGTTGTCGCGCACCGTATAGGTGTGCTCCGGAGCCGAATCGCGGCTGGTCGAACCGTCGCCGAAAAACCAATAGTAGTCGTGGGTTCGGCTGTCCGGGTCGGTCACCCGGCTGTGAAACTGCACGGTAACGTCCCAGGAACCATCGCCATTGTTCTTGGTACTGCCGGTCTCATACCAGACCTCGACCTGCGGCGGAATGGGCAACTCCGCGGTGACGTCTTCAATCAAATCGAAGTAGGCCGAGCCTGAATGACCGGCATCGCGGTCATTAACGAAGACCATCGCCCTGACTACCGGCTGATAGCCGAACCGCTGCTGCCAGTCCAGGGCCACCGGCAGCCGGTACTGAATCCAGGTGTCCTCGGCGAACGCGCCCTGATACACCGTGACCCATCGGTTCGGGTCAAGCAGCTCAGTACCAGCAAAGGCATAGAGCAACACGTTGGCCGAATCGGCCAGCCCGAACCCCTGAATCTCGGCGCGCTGCTCAACATAGACCGCCACCTGCCAGACATCACCGGTGTCAAGGCACACCGGCGCGATTGACTCGACCTTCCAGGTGTTGCCGAACAGCCGGAGTGCGTAAGGCGAGTTGTCATAGGTAACCACCGAATCGAGTCGCCACGAGTCAGGGTGTACATCCTCGCCCGGAAATGAGGACAGCACCACTGTTCCGTCGTCGAAGTCTTCGATGACCTCCGCACCTGCCGGTCCCAGTATCGCCGTCAGACCCAGCAGGAGCCAGCAGGTTCTCATCGAACCAGTTCCAGCTTGCGCGTGGCCGTGAACCCCGGCGTCTCCATCCGACAGAAATAGGCACCTGCGGCCAGTCCGCGCGACCGGAGCCGGATTTCGTGCCGGCCGGCCGGCTGAAGCCCGTTCGTCACCTCGCGCACCCTTGCGCCGGCCGCGTTGTACAGGGTGATGCGCACCGGCACTGGCTGCGGCAGGGTGTAGCTGACAAACATGGAGCGCCGTGCCGGGTTCGGACCGGCATTGAGCGTGAAGCCCAGACCGTCGGCGTCCGACCGTCCCTCCTCGATTGCGTACGGCTCGCCCAAGTCATCGAGCACCTTGAGCGCAACCAGTCGCGCCTCGTCATCCTTCATGTAGTACAGGGGAAACCCGAACGAAACAACCCTGCCCGGCCCGGCCAGCCAGCGAACTCCGACCGGCTTGCCCTGAAACGTGTCCCCGGAGAACGAGTTGAAAGTCAGCACGGTCTCGGCGTCACGTGGATAGAGCACGTCAACAAACGCCAGCCGACCGTGCATTGCCGGTACCATCTTGGCCGAGTCGGTGCTGATGCTCCCATAACCGGCTTGGCCGGTCGCGCCGACGAAATCTGGACTTGCGCTCTGTGCTGCACCAGACAGGTGCAGTTGGTCAAAGGCGAAGTCGCCGGCCGCGAACGAAAACGGATACCGGCTGCCACTGCCGTACAGGCCGAGCATCGGCTTCCAACCAACATACCAGAGCCGACCGCCGTGGGCCAGGTAGTTGGTAAGGCCGGGCAAAGACGGCCTTATCTGCTGCTGGGTATAGTCATCCGCGTGCCAGACAATCGTCGAGTAAGGCCCGATGTCTCCGGCCAGCGGCAGGCTGTCAGTCGCACAGTCCCAGTCGGTCAGGCGCGTCCCGCTCAATACCATATGGTAGAAAAAATCCTGCTGGGCATCACTCGGGCTGCCAGGCTGGCCGGTTCCGTCGCGGGTTTCGTCCACGAGCAGCAACCCGTGGTCGAGCGTGACCGGCTTGCCCCGGACTTCTACCGAGGCATCACTCTCATGGCCAGTAGAATCCTGGGCCGTAAGGACGTAGTAGTACATCGTATCCGAGAGCAGGCCGGAATCCCGGTATGCGGTATCAGCCAGCAGTGCCGTATTGAGCCGAACCCGCCCGGTTCCCGCTGTCCGACGATACAGATTGTACCCGGCAAGGTCGAGCTCGCGGTTGGCCTGCCAGCAAAGTGCCATGCCGAATCTTGTCGGCAAGGCCACGACGCCGGCCGGCGCCAGCGGCACTGTTCCGGGCATGCAGCTCTGCTCTGAAGCCGGGAATCCTTCGCGGCCGCCCGAATCCACGGCCATGACTGTGGCATAGTAGCGCGTGCCGTTCTGAAGCCCGCTGATGTCGTACGAAGTTACGAACCCGACCAGGGCCGAGTCGGTGTAGACGCGCGGCTCTGTACCCCAGACTACCTTGTACCCGGCCACGTCTGGTGAAGGGCCGTGTTGCCACGACGCGCGGAGCGTTCCGCCTATGCCGAGGTCCTGCAGTCGGAAGTCGCGCGGCGGCGCCGGCGAGGAAGCAAGCGACGCAGCAGCAGCCAGCGCCATCCTCGTCACCTCCGCGGCCAGCGGCATCGAGACATTACCCAGCGTGTCACCGGTGGTGTGGTAGTACGGGTAGAAGTTGCCGTATTCTGCGCCTGCGGTTGCCCGATAGCCGAAATACTGAAACGCCAGTTGGTCGCTCCCGTACATCTCGTTGTCGACACGGGTCTGCAACGTCGTGTAGAGCGCAGCCATCCGTGCCTGGTACTCACCCAGTGCGCGCGAGGCGGTATCGCAGTGAATCGCGACGCCAAACCTGCCCCCAGGCCAGGCGATCATGTCGAAGTTCAGGACACCGATGATATCGGCGCCGACTGAACGCATCCACTGCGCAAGATAGAAGCTCCCGTAGAGCCCCTGCTCCTCGCCGGTGAAGGCAATGAAGATAAGCGTCACGTCGAAGTTCTCCCGGGCCAGCACCCGGGCCGCCTCGAACGTGAGTGCCGTGCCCGAAGCGTTGTCCTCTGCTCCAGGCGCGAACACCCATGGGTCCTGCGATGTGCAGTCCATGTGACCGCAGACGATCACGTACTGGTCCCGGTTCACCTGACCCCAGCGTATGCCGAGCGCATTGCGCCAGGTATCTCCCTCGACCTCGTAGGAGAACAGCCCAACCGAATCAAGCCCCACCCGGGTGAAGTAGTCGAACGCATACTGCTCGGCCGAGCGACAACTATCTGAGGGAGAATAACGGGTTCTGAAGTCCTCCAGTCGTCGCATCTGAGCGCGGATTGAATCCTCGCTCACCTGAGCGCACAGGCGCTGGATGAACGTGTCGGCGAACGCGACCCCGGGCAGCAGCCGCGGCTCGGGCAGATACAACCGGTGCGGCTGGTTTGGCAGCCGGAACAGCTCACCACCGAGCAAAGAGACCCGCTCTGCCTCGGTCTCGTCGAGTTGAGCCAGCATCGCGCCCGCATCCTCGAGCAGCACGGTCAGCGCCTGGCGCACACGCGACCGGAATGCAGGATTTGTCACTGTGACAACGTAAAGGGACAGTCCTGGGGAGAGCCGCAGCGGTAAGGCATCGAGTCCGGCCGCAGCCTGACTGCCCGCAGGCAGCAGCACGAACCGACCCACCCTGCCATAGTAGGTCACTTTGGCCCGGGCCAGCTCTTCCAGCGCACCGTCCCGGGCATCAACCGCCAGCAGCGACGCTGGCCCGGCCCAGGCCGCAATGGTCAACAGGATAACGCTCAGGAACACTCTCAGCACGGTGACTTCCTCCTGTCAGCTTCGGGACATAGCGCATCACACCGCACCGGCCACGACGGCGTCTTGGAGAACGAGCCCGAACCGGGCACTACCGACCTCGGCAGATGCTGTCAACCCTGACCGTGTCCGGCTCGGACCAGCCCGACACGCGTCCGGCGCTGTTCTTTGCCTGGCAGCGAACCGCGTAGGCACCGTTTCGGTTCCAGGTGTGGATTACGGTGCACAGCACACCGCTGGCCAGAAACCCGGTCCAGTCTGACGTGTCGGCCTGGTCCCAGTCGAAACGGTAAGAGACATCCCTGCCCGCCGGGTCGGTTGTCACGCAGGTAAGCGTGCATGGCGCGTTGGCCATGACCGAAGCCGGCGCACTCGGCGCTGCCGGGGTCAACGGCGACCGGTCAGTGCAGCCGAGCCCGGCAATCACCAGCATGAGCAGGGCAGCTCTGGGTCCGCTCCGGTCGGACGGGTGTCGACCAATTCGTTCCATCTGTCGACTTACATTCTACCCGAACCCGGCGTCTGTCAAAGCGCGGCAGACATTGCGCACCGAGCCGCTTCCGCTATAATCGGCCTGATGTCGAAGAAACGGATTCTCACCGGCGATCGGCCGACCGGACCGCTGCACCTCGGCCATCTTGTCGGCTCGGTTGCCAACCGGGCAAGGCTCCAGGATGAGTACGAGACATTCGTCATCATCGCCGATATCCAGACCCTGACCACTCACCACGACCATCCGGAACTGCTGCGTCAGAACGTGCTCAACGTCGCGATGGACAATCTCGCATCCGGGGTTGACCCAGACAAATCCACGCTGTTCGTTCAGTCGTTCGTGCCTCAGATTGCCGAGCTGACGGTCATCTACTCCAACCTCGTAACGGTGCAGCAGTTGTCGCACAATCCGACGATCAAGACCGAGGCAGCTCAATACCACTTTGAGGAATCGATGCCCTACGGCTTCCTCGGCTACCCGGTCAGCCAGGCAGCCGACATCACCTTCTGCCGCGCTCACCTTGTGCCGGTCGGCGAAGACCAGGCACCCCACATCGAGCAGACACGCAAGATCGTCCGCAAGTTCAATGCCCTGTACGGCGACGTACTAGTCGAACCAGAAGGAATGCTCGCGCCCAAGCTGGTCGGCTTGGACGGCAACACCAAAATGTCCAAGAGCCTGGGCAACGCCATCTTCCTTTCCGACTCGCCCGAGACGGTGCGGCAGAAGGTGAACTCCGCACTGACCGACAAGGCCCGGATTCACCCGACCGACAAAGGCCATCCTGACTCCTGCGTAGTCTTTGCCTATCACCAGACGTTCAACTCTGAAGCGGTCTCGAACATCGAGGAACGTTGCAAAGCCGGCACAATCGGCTGTGTGCCATGCAAGAAGCTGCTTGTTGACGTCCTTAACAATCTTCTTGAGCCGATAAGGCAGCGCCGGGCTGGATATGAGAAGGACCCGTCCACGGTCTGGGACATTCTTAAGGCAGGCACTCTTCGCGCCCGAGAAGAAGCTGAGGCGACGATGGCGCTCGTCCGCCAAGCCATGAGCATAGACTATTTCGGTTTCTAGCTGACAGCAATCATCAAAGACCGAACCGCCCGCAACAACATGCTCTGGTACGGACTTGTCGTCGCCGCGGGCTCTGGCAGCCGGTTCCGCGGTTACAAGCCATTGGCACTTCTGCTCAACCGGCCGGTGCTGTACTACAGCCTGGCCGCGTTCGAGCATTGCGCTCGGGTGGGGCGGGTCGTTGTCGTTGCACGGCACAACCGGCTCGATGCGGTTCGTAGGCTGTGCCGAAGGTACCGGTTCGACAAGGTCACGGCCGTTATTCGCGGAGGCAGCCAGCGGACCGACTCTGTCCGGCTTGGGCTGGCGGCCCTGCCCGAATCCGGGCTGGTTGCGGTGCATGATGCGGCTCGCCCGCTTATCACGCCCGCACTGCTTGAGTCCGGATTCTCTGCCTGCGTGCGTTACCGTGCAGTCACATTCGGGTCGGTGGCAACCGACACCTTGAAGCTGGTCCGGGGTTCCCGAATCACGCAGACGATGGAACGCGGCCGAGTGATTCACACCCAGACCCCGCAGTTCTTTGACCTTGCCCTGCTCCGCGAAGCCCATGCTCGGGCACACGGCTCGGCAACCGACGACTGCGTGCTGGTCGAACGTCTGGGCCGGGCCGTGTATTGGATTCCGAGTCCCGACCCGAATCCGAAGATAACCACCCGCGCTGACCTCTGGTTGTGCGCGGCGCTGCTGAAGGCTCACAATCCGTGAGACAGAGAAGAGTCGCGGTTTTCGGCTCGACCGGTTCTGTTGGCACGGCCTGCCTTGAGGTTCTGCGGCACCTCGGTCCGAATTACTGCGTTTCGGCTCTGGCTGCAGCCACATCGGCAAACCGGATTGTACGTCAGGCCCTTGAGTTCAAACCCGAGCACGTCGTACTCACCGACTGGCACGCATATCACGAAGTGAAGCAGGCACTCGGCCCCGGAGTGAAGACCGGGTGGGGACCGGCCGCCCTGCTCGATGCAGCCCGGGCCGACATCGTTGTGATGGCGATGTCCGGAACCCAGGGACTGCTGCCGGTGCTGCGCAGTCTGGAACTCGGTCAGCGGACGTGCCTTGCCACCAAAGAGATACTGGTTGCGTTTGGCGAACCGGTGATGCGGCTTGCCCACCGTCACTGCGCCGAGGTTCTGCCGATTGACTCTGAACTCTGCGCCGTGCACCAATGCCTGGTCGGTCAAGACGATAAGGCCTTACGCAAGGTCATTCTGACGGCGTCCGGCGGGCCATTCCGCAACCGGCCGATACCACGCAACGCCCGCCTTGGACAGGTCCTGAACCACCCGACATGGAAGATGGGTCGCAAGATAACGGTGGACTCTGCCACTTTGATGAACAAAGGCCTCGAGGTTATCGAGACCGTCCGCCTGTTCGGGCTCGAGCCTTCCCAGGTCGAAGCAGTCATCCATCCCCAGTCGATCGTCCACTCCCTGGTCGAGTTTGATGACGGCTCGGTCTTGGCTCAGCTTTCTGAGCCGGACATGCGACTGCCGCTGCAGTACTGCCTCACATACCCATCTCGCTCTGCCTCGCTCGCGCAGCCCCTGAACCTGACCCGCACCGGCCGGCTCGACTTCCTGCCGGTCGACCGGAAGAAGTTCCGGTGTTTCGACCTCGCCTACCAGGCACTGTCCAGCGGCGGTGTGGCTCCCTGCTGTCTCAGTTCGGCCAACCAGGTGGCGGTCGACGCGTTTCTCGAAGGCCGTATTGTCTTCGGTGCAATCCCCGATATCATCGAGCAGACTTTGAGTGCCTGTTCGAGTCGGTTCCGACCACTCCGGCCGGGCATCAAACACCTGCTCAAAGTTGAAGCCTGGGCTGCCCGCCATGCGCGCAGTCTGGCAAACCAGCAAAGGAACCTGGCCAGATGATATTCTCTTCAATTCTCTGGGTCGTCCTGTTCATCGGTGTGTTGATTACCTTCCACGAATTCGGTCACCTGATTGCGGCCAAGCTCGGCCGGATACCGGTCGAGGTCTTCTCGGTGGGGTTTGGCCCGGTTCTACTCAGGAAGAAACTGGGTGAGACCGAATATCGGCTTTCGGCCATTCCCCTGGGAGGGTTCATCAAGATGGTCGGCGAGGAAGAGAGGGCTGGACCCGAGGCCGCACAACCGGTGCCGATGCCTGAAGGCATGTCCGGTTACGCCGACAAACCGCTCGGGGTCAAGGTCGCGGTCATCGCTGCCGGCCCGGTCTGCAACCTTGTGCTCGGGTTTCTCATGCTCGTGGTGATGTACCTTGCGTTCGGCGTCAAGTACGTCGCTCCTGTTGTCGAGCCGCTTGAGAACTCGGCCCCGGCACTCGCCGGCGTCAAGGCCGGCGACCTGCTGGTTGCGGCCGCGGGCGAGACGATTCCGAGTTTCGAGCACTTCGACCTTATCGCCGAGCGCAACACCGGCCGGGAAATCGAACTCGCTCTGCGTCGGGGAATGGAACGCTACACGGTCCGGTACACGGTGCCGAAGGAATCCGCAGACCTGAAGCCGGTACTGCTGCCGATCGTTGACAAAGTCCGCCGTCGGAGCCCGGCCGACCGACTCGGGCTTGCGCCCGGCGACGTTATCATCTCGGTCAATGACAAGCCGGTTCGGCGCTGGGAGGACTTCGTTGCCGAGGTCGGAACCAAAGGCGGCGTCAGGATCCCAATCACATGGGAACGGGACGGCCGGCTCTTCTCCGACTCGATCACCCCGGCCGCAGAACGAGACCAGATGTCGGAACAGCGCATCGGCCAGGTCGGAGTCTGGGTGCGACTGCCCAAGAAGAGCCTGTCGGCCCCGGTCGCGTTCTGGGAGGCGGCCAAACGCTCGGGATATGTCGTCGTCCAGACCTTCGTCATCATCTACAAGGTCGTCACGCGTCAGGTGTCGTCCAAGGCCATCGGCGGGCCGATAATGGTTGCCAAGATTGCCTACGAAGGTGCCAACTGGGGTGCCGAGTACTTCCTTGCGCTCTGGGCGCTGCTCTCGATCAACCTCTTCGTCGTTAACATGCTCCCGGTTCCGGTTCTCGACGGTGGCCGGATTCTGCTTGATTGCATCGCTGCCATCCGTCGCCGCCGGCTCACCGACCGAGAGCTGTCCTGGGCGGCCAACATCGGCTGGATTCTGATTGGTGCCCTAGTCCTGCTCACCGTCTTCAACGACGTGTTGCGCATCGTGCGCAAGTGAGAATCCTCGCGCTGGCCCTGGCGGACGAGGCCCGGCGACTAGTCCCGGGCTACCCGCCCAAAGGGGCACGCCTGCTGCTACGGCCGAACCTTGAGATCTGCCGGCTGGCGGCGCTGGCTGACCAGGCAGACGAGTTCCGCTACCTCGACGAGCGCGTCGACACCCTAGATGCGAACGGGTTTGAGGACCTGGTGATGTGTCATGTCGGCATGGGGCTTGTCAGCTCGGCCCGTGCGGTTGCCTTGCGCTACCCCAATCTGCCGCTTGTCTTCTTTGGACCCGAACCGACAAGCTGGTCATCACCACCCGACTGGGTGGGACACTGGGTTACCGGCAACGCTGCGGCCGTTTGGACCGACATCGTCCGAGATGCTCGGGCCGGTGTCATCCAAAGGCACTACGTCGCCCCGCGGCGGCCGAGCTACGTGGTGCCGAGGCGCGGACCTGAACTGAATCCGAAGCTCGCGGCCGATTCCGACAGCATCAGCTTCATCCAGGGCTGCTGCTGCCCGCCGGCAACCCGGTCGTTGTGTCTCGACTTCATGTACTACGGGCCCGAACTCAACATCCGCACACCCGAAGAAGCGGTCGGTGAAGTCATCTCGATTCCGGGCAAACATATCCGTCTGCTCGACGACGACGTCGCCCGGTTCCCGGAGTACTACCGTGAGGTCTTCCGCGCGGTCTGGAACTACCGCCGCTACTGGACGGTGAACGCATCCGTGCGGTTGTTTGAGTACCCGGAACTCGTGCGCGTGCTTGCCAAGGCCGGAACCAGGGTGGTGATGCTCAACGACACGTTCCTGCTGGGTCGCCTCGAACGAGCCGTCCACGACGACCGGGTTGTCCGATGGCTGTACCGGCGGGTGAAGTTCCTTCAGTCAAACAAGATGCTGGTCGGCGCGCGCGCCACAATCTGGCTCAAGCCCGGCACCGACTTCGAGGCGCTCGCCCGGGTCCTGTGCCGCATCGACCTCGACTTCCTCACCACCCGGTTCATCGAATCCGGCCCGGACGGCGACCGATTGGCTCGGGTGACCTACAGTCCCATGGTTCAGAAGCTCGACCCAGGCAGTCTGAAGAATAGGTTCTTCGCGGTTGAGGCGATTCTGGACCGCGTACTCCGCCGGCCGCGAAGGGTCGGCTTCTTCACCACGCTCCGGTTCCTGCTGCCGTATTCGCTCGCCTGTCGCCAGGATTTCCTCGAAGGTCTGCCCGACTCCGCGAGTCCTTGACCTTTGACCCGGCGGTCGTAACCCTTGTGCCCTGCGTAGCGAGGGGGCGACCGAAGGCCGCCCCCTGCTCGATTCCCGTCATGCCCGACGTGCGTCCGGCACGACGCAGGTGACTGCTAGAAGAGATTGTTCTTCTTGATGTAGACCCAGAGAAGCTTGTTCATCTCACCCGGCTTCACGGCCTTCTTCGCACCGAAGATCGGCTTGAGCTGGGGCGAGACAGCAATCGTCCGCTTCATCAACGGGCCCTCGCCGCTCATGAGCTTTGCCTTCTTGATGTGGGCCCAGAGCTTCTTGTTAAGGTCGCTGACCTTGACAGTCTTGCCCGGACCGAACACCGGCATCATCTCCGCGGTGAGCTTGACAGTCCTGTTCATCAGGGCTGCACCTCTAGGCATACGCAGGTCCTTTCTGCCCTGTGTTAGGGCGTTTGGTTTACCATCGACCTCTTAGCGATAGCTTAACGACTGTCGCTGCTTCATTTTGACCACAAGTTCGCTCCTGTCAAGCGAAACGCCCGAGCGGTCCTGAGCCCCTGGCCGACCCGATCCGGGCAGGTCGCTGCCCGGGCTCAACGGAAAACGCGGCTCAGGCGCGACGGCAACAACGCGTCAGCCCCTTGAGTCGCGATGCAAAGAAGCCGGAGGCGGCACCAAGGCCGCCTCCGGCAGAACTACTGCCAGCTACTTCCCGAGATACCGGTCCGGGTTGGCAACGAACTCATCAAGACAGCTCTGGGCACAGAAGTAGAAGGTCCGACCCTGGTACTGGTAGCTGCACGCCGCGTTCTCCTCGGTCACGGTCATGCCGCACACCGGATCCAGATTGCCTTGTTCCTGCTTGTCTCCCATTGAGTTCCTCCTGGCCTACTCAACCGGTGTCTGTCCGCAGCCGGTTCCACCGCGCGTTCCAAATGCGTCGTGTCCCGCCAGCCACTGGCGCAGGTGAGGCAGCCACGCGTCTTGGATGTCGCGGCCGTCCCATCGTCCCAGCATCCGGCCAGATTCGGTCGCCACCACGAGCGGTGGCTTGTCGGTCCAGTCATACCAGGCAAAATCTGCCAGGTCTTCCGGAGTCGCGTTCGGTCCGTCCACGTAGCGGACCTGTGGTTCGACACCGACGTGCTCCAGGACACTGCGCGCCTTACGGCAAAGTTCGCAGCCTTCTTTCGCAAATACCTGGAATTCCAACGGTCCTCCACCGGGTTAGTACCAAAACAGGCGAACTCAAAATTACTCCACTGAGACGCGAAATCAAGTCCGACGGTCACATCCCTGGTCGACTTCGCCGCGGACTCAGACCAGCCCCATAACGTATTGCAAAGAATCGTGTTACGACGAAGTGCCGACTGCCGACAATGCCTGACTAAGGCATTCACAATTCTCGAACCCTGACAGAGGGTGATCGGTTCGGGTATAAGGCCGGTTAGTTCTGGGTGGTCATAACGCCAGCGGCGGGGAGTCACCTCCCCGCCGCCGACTCGTCGGACACGATCCGGTATCGTGTCCGCAATCGATGCTACTGGGCGATGACGACCTTCGCGACCGGAGATTCGGCTCCAGCGACACGGACGAAGTAGACGCCATCGGCCAGGCCGCGACGGTCGAGCCGGGCCGTGCCGCGCACGAGCTCGACCGTATGCAGGGCATTACCCGCAGCGTCGAACAGCTCGATGCTCTGCTCGGTCCCGCGCGGATTCAGAAGCCGCACCCGCGCACTCGTGCCGAACGGGTTCGGACTCACGTCAATCCGTACCGGCACCGGCGCGGGCACTGGTGCCAGTTCCATCAGTCCGACCGGGCCCTGGACGATAGCATTGGCAACGACATCGCGTGCCGCCGCGTCGCGGCTCGGCGCCCACACGCCCGTGTACTCCCATCCCTGGAAAGAAAGCGGCAGGATGGAGTCCATGCCGAACGACGGTGCGCTGGAGATCGCCGACATCGCGCCGACGAAGAACGCCCCGTCGTTGATGACAATCGGTGACGGCGGGGTGACCGTATACCACTGGGGCGCGGTCACGGTGATTGTGCCGGAGTGGAGGGTGTCGCCCGGCGAGCCGCCCGGTCCGTTGTCGTCGAACAGACAGAGCAGCGCCTCGGTCGACGAAGTCGCCTGCGAGTAGATCCGATAGCTCATCACGCTGCACGGATAGACCGGTGGTTCAAAGCGGTTGCCGAATCCGCCCGGCCCGTTCCAGGACATGTAGCTGTTGGGCGTACCGCCGTCGTAGCCGAGTGTCGCCGGAATCGTCACGACCCGGCATTCGACCCGGGCCGAGTCGTTGCGCCGCATCATGTCACCGGTAAGCAGCGTTGCCACCTCGACGACAAAGGGACCGGTGCTGCTTGGTGTCCAGGTGTTGGCCGGCACCAGCGAATCGACCTCGCCCGGCGCAAGCGCCCGCACTGCGACCGAATCGGTGAACAGCACCGCGCCGGTCGGACGTTTGACCTTGAAGTAGGTCTTGAACTCGGGCTCCGCCTGGTTGCCGAAGTTCTTGACCACGGCCCACATGTGGAGCGGTCGGTTGTTCACGCAGAACATCCCGCCGGAGCGGTCGTTCATGGCGTTGCGCACACCGACGTCATGTACCTGGTAGTTGGTTGATTCGGGCGGGTAGAAGCGAACCGCGAGTTCGGCGTGGTACATGTTGCCGGGTGGAACCGTGCCCGACAGGTAGTTCAGCCCGACCGCGCCGGAGACGTTCTCAATCCCGGTCTGATTGTTCGTCGGCGACCAGCCTTGATAGGGCATGCCCGACTGCTCTTTGTACTGGAACGTTATCGAGGAATCAGGCTTGGACAGGATGATCTGGAACGAATTGTTGCCGCCCGTGCTCCAGAATCGAATCGAGTCGTACTCCAGAATGAACGTATCGGCCGCAGCGTTGGTCCAGTACCAGACCGAGCCGGTCGGCGAGCCGCCCGAGCTCGGGTCAAGGTCGCTCATCAGGATGGCCACGGTGTTGTTCGTGCCTGCCGGGCTGGGCACCGCTGGAAACGGCGAGGCGTTCAGGCCCCGGTCGCCGAAACACATGTAGCCATTTGAACCGACGAATACCGAACTGACGCGGTACCAGTAGTACGGGAACTCGAAGCCTAGGCCGAACGGCCCGACGACATTGTCGTCACCGAGTCCGGTAATCCGCGTACCGGTGCCTTTGATATCCACCCACGTGTAGGTCGGCGCACCCGGGCAGACGGTATCAGAATCGAGATACCGGTAGCCGTAGGCATCGGGTCCGCCGCCGCCGAACAGCACCGGCGCCGAACCCGGCTGAACCGGGCTTACCGGTGCGGCGGCCACGAGGGCGATGGTCAGTACTGCTACGAACATTAGTCCTCCTTTGGACAATTCACAGTATCAGGAAATCGCCTGGTCGACCGAGGTGCCGACTGAAGTCGGCCGAAGCCCCAAGTCGACATGTTCAATATAGACGCAAGCAGTGACTTGTCAAGCAGAGAGAGAGACGGCTTCAGACCATCGACCGGGGTCTGTTCTTGACTCTGGCCGTCCGGCACCGAGAATATAGCCTGCTATGGACAGACTGCTGGTACGCGGCGGGCCGCCCCTGCAGGGCAGGGTAGCCGTTGCCAGCGCCAAGAACTCGGTACTGCCGATTATGGCCGCAGCCCTGCTGACCGACGAGCCCTGCACCATTCGCCAGGTCCCCTTGCTCGAAGACGTAAACACGATGGTTCGGCTGTTGACTTCGATGGGCGTCTCGGTCACCAGACAGAGCCGAACCGTGACTATTGCCGCTGCCGGCCCGCTGAAGATAGAAGCTCCGTATGACATCGTCCGCAAGATGCGCGCGGGCTACTACGTACTCGGACCGCTGCTCGCCCGATTCGGCGAGGCCAGGGTATCATTGCCCGGCGGCTGCGCGATCGGCGTACGTCCGGTTGACCTGCACCTGAAGGGGATTGAGGCGCTGGGTGCCCGCGTCCGGATCGAGCACGGCTATATCCACGCCCGGGGTCGGCCATTGCGTGGTGGCACGGTGCTGCTCGAGGGGCCGAACGGCCCGAGCGTCGGCGCGACCGCCAACACGATGATGGCAGCAACTCTGGCACGCGGCGAGACCGTCATCGAAGGCGCCGCGTGCGAACCGGAGGTCGTTGACTTGGCCCGCTTTCTGAACTGCATGGGTGCGAAGGTCGATGGGGCCGGCACGCCGACATTGCGCGTCCAGGGCGTGAAGTCTCTCAAGGGAGTGGCATACCGGCCGATTCCGGACCGCGTCGAGGCCGGCACCTTGGCTGTGGCCGCGGCCATCACCCGCGGACGGGTCGAGGTCGTGAACTGCCGCCCTGAGAACATGAAAGCGGTTGTGGACAAGCTGCGACTGGCCGGGGTCAGAGTCGAACCCGGCCGCAACAAGCTGCTGGTCGCGGCCGAGAACCGGCCCGCTGCAGTGAACATCAGCACCACTCCCTACCCGGGTTTCCCGACCGACCTGCAGGCTCAGTTCACCGCCCTGCTCTCGATTGGCCAGGGCACGAGCGTCGTAACCGAGAACATCTTCGAGTCCAGATTCCTCCATGCCCTTGAACTTAACCGCATGGGAGCGCGCATCGACATCAACGGCAACATGGCGGTCATTCAGGGCGTCGAACGTCTCTCTTCAGCCCAGGTGATGGCCTCAGACCTGCGGGCCTCGGCGGCGCTCGTGCTCGCTGCGCTTGCGGCGCGGGGGCAGTCTGAGATTCTGCGCATCTACCATCTCGACCGGGGCTACGAAAGACTGGAGCAGAAGCTGGCTGCACTCGGAGCACGAATTGAGCGGGTCGCGGTCTAGGTGACAGTGATGACCCGACCAGTAAGAGTTGGCGCTCTGCGCATCGGCGGAGGCGCACCGGTCGTGGTCCAGTCCATGACCAAGACCCGGACCGACGACGTCCGGGCGACTGTGCGTCAGATTCGAACCTTGGGACGCGCGGGTTGCGAACTGGTGCGCGTTGCGGTGCCGGACCAGGCCGCGGCCGCCGCTCTGCCGGAAATCCGGGCTCGCGTCACCCTGCCGCTCGTTGCTGATATCCACTTTGACTACCGGCTGGCTCTTGCTGCCATCAAGGCCGGGTTCGACAAGGTAAGAATCAACCCCGGCAACATTGGCTCAACCGCCAGAGTGAAGGAAGTCATCCGAGCGGCTCAGGACCGCAACGTTGCCATTCGCGTCGGGGTCAACGCCGGTTCAATCGAGAAGGCCGTGCTCAGGAAACATCAGCACCCGACTGTTGCCGCGATGATGGAGAGCCTCGAACTGAGCCTCGGACCGTTTGGACAGCTCGGGTTTGAGAACATCGTGCTCTCAGCCAAGACCACGAGTGTTCCAGATACAGTTGCCGTCTATCGGCAGATGGCCCGCCGCTTCCGTTACCCGCTGCATCTCGGCCTCACAGAAGCCGGGTTGCCGTTTGAGGGTGCGATCCGTTCAACTGCGGCGCTGGCGGTCCTGCTCAGTGAGGGAATCGGCGACACCATTCGAATCTCGCTCACCGGCAACCCTGTGCATGAGGTCACCGCCGCCTGGGAACTGCTCGCCGCGCTCGGTCTGCGACAGCGCGGCCCGGTGGTCTACTCCTGTCCGACCTGCGGCCGGACACGGGCGCACGTCATAAGACTGACCAAGGCGGTCAAGCGTGCGCTTGCCGGTGTTGACCGGCCAGTAAGAGTCGCAGTCATGGGCTGCGCGGTCAATGGTCCGGGCGAGGCGCGCGAGGCGGACTACGGTATCGCCTGCGGCGCGGGCAAGGGTCTCGTCTTCGCCAGAGGCAAAGTTGTTCGCACCTGCCCCGAAAAAGAACTCGTCCGTGCGCTTGTCGCCGAAGTGAGAAAAACACAGTGATGTCTTGCCGGTCGGTATTCTGCCTTCTGACTTCTGCATTCTGCCTTCTGCCCTCGCTCTCCGCCGCCTGCACCATCGGTGCTTTCGGTCCGGGCTCGACGTCTGATGGTCGGCCGATTCTCTGGAAGAATCGCGACGTGACGAATCCGAATCAGGCAATGCGCTTTCTGGTCGGCAGCCGGTTCCGGTACGTCACCAATGTCTATGCCGGCGACACGCTCAACGCCTGGGCTGGAATCAATGAAACCGGGTTCGCCATCATGAACTCAAACTCCTTCAACATCGATGATGATGACGGCACGGTGATGAACCTCGCACTGGCAACTTGTGCCACGCTTGATGACTTCGCCCAACTGCTCGATTCGCTCAACGTCGTTGGCCGCCAGACCCCGGCTAACTATGGTGTGTTCGACGCCACCGGCGCAGCGGCAATCTTTGAGGCAAGCAATCTCTTCTACGTCCGTCACAACACGACCGAGGACAGCTTCGATTTTCTCATCCGCGCCAACTACTCAATGTCGGGCAACCCGAGCCGACAGACCGGTCGGGCCCGCTACCTGCGGGCAATGGAACTTGCGTTGCCGGCTGCCCGCGAACGTCGGATTAACACGCGGTTCGTTGTCCAAGTTCTTGCCCGCGACCTCGGTGCATTCAACTTCAACCCTTATCCGCTCCCTTTCGACAGTATACTGGGCGGACTGCCACGGGGATTCCTGCCAACCGAGAGTTCGCTTTGTCGGGTCACGACCCGTTCAGTGGAGATCATGGTTGGGCCCCGACCCGGCGACCTTCCTTCCACGGGCATGATGTGGGTGATGCTCGGGCCGGCTGAGGTCAGTCTGCCGGTTCCGCTCTGGGTTCAGGCCGGGCCGGTGCACGGACTGCTGAGCGGAGATGGAACAGCCCTGCTTTGTGACGAGGCGTTGAGACTGCATGAGTACGTTCACTCGTCCGACGAGTTCCCGTCCGCTGTCAATACCTACCGGTTGAAGGACATGTACGATAGTTTCGCCTTGACCGAATCAGTCCTGTTCTTGCTGGTGGACAGCGCCGAGGCAGAATGGGGCAGGACCGGCCCGTCTGCGGACCAGGCACGGCAGGTCACAGACCGCGCCTGCAGCATGGTCCTCAACGCCTATCTCGATTTCTGGGATCGGGTCAACCGCCGGACCGAAACGCGTCCTCTGGTTGGAGGGTATGGCACGCGCCAGAACGTCTCGCGCGACACGGTGCTGCTGAGACTGCCCGAGGCTGCTCGCGCCGGTCGGGTCTGCGTGTATGACGCAACCGGACGTCAGGTGGCAGACATTACGGCTGAGCCTGGTCAGCTCAAGTGGGCTCTAACGGACTTGAAATCCGGCAGCTACTTTATCGTCTTCCCACGCGCAAGCGGCCTCTTGCCCCAGCGTTTCACTTACTGCCGCTAGCCAGTGCCGCGCCCAGGGCTGCGGCCAGCAGCGGCTTCTCGGGTACGGTCACCGGCAAACCGAGCGCCTGCTCCAGGGCCAACTTCATGCCCGGGTTCTGGGCTACGCCGCCAGTGAAAACTACCTGGGGCTGTATCTTGAGTCGCGCAGCCATGTTCGCGATGCGTCGGGCCAGGGCTTGATGCAGACCGGCGATGATATCTGGCACCGGCGTATCTGCGGCCAGCAGTGACAGTATCTCCGATTCCGCCATCACCACGCACAGGCTTGAAATCGGCACTGGCCGCCGCGACTCCAGGCTCAACCGGCCAAAGTCCTCAAGCGGCACAGCTAGCGCGCGCGACAATACCGACAGGAAGTTGCCGGTCCCGGCAGCGCACCGGTCGTTCATCACGAAGTCCTGCACGCGCCCGTCATCGTCCAGGGCCAGCACCTTTGAGTCCTGTCCGCCGATGTCGACCACGGTTCGGCACTCGCGGAACCAGTGCCTGACGCCAAGTGCCGCGGCTTTGATTTCGGTAATTGTGTCATGTACGCCGTCGACCGCATGCCGTGCATAACCGGTCGCAACCATGCCCTGCACCCTGGTCTCAAGACCCGGGTTTTTCTCCCGACACTCACTCAAGACCCGACGCGCGGTTTCCCTCGGCCGCGGTCCGGTTGGCTCGACCATCTCGCAGACGAATTGTGCCCGTTCATGGTCGAAGATGACAAGCTTGGTGTTGACTGAGCCAACGTCAATTCCGGCAGTAATCAACTTACCCTCCGTGCCTGAGCATAGTCTGGATTGCGTCCTGCTTCCCGGGCAGCACGGACAAAGGCATGGACGTTCTCCGGTGGTGTGTCGAGCGGCACTTCGCACCCGGTTGCCGCGACAAACCCGGTCGGGTTCTTCTGACCCGCCGCAATCATCTCGGCAACCGTGTCGGCGATCTCACCCGGGGAGCCGAGGAGTATTGCCGAGGTATCAAGGTTGCCGATGATGCGGCAGCGTTGGCCTGCGCTGCTGACCGCGTCGCGCAGTTCGATGCGGTCGATGCTCAGAAGATCTGCACCTGACTCTGGCATCATTTCGATGATGGGATTTGTGTCGCCGCAGATGTGGAGTACCACATCGAGGTCGTAACGGTGCAGGTAGCGGATGACCTCGGCTTCGTAAGGCAGGGCGAACGCGCGGTAGTGCTCGGCTGAGATGACACTGCCTGAGGCAAGCGGGTCGACAAGAATCGGCAGGCCGCCTGCACCAATCACCCCGCGGCAAAGGCTCCTGACCGACCGAGTGGCGTGGCGCAGTAGCGCATGAACGCGCTCCGGCTCAGTCAGAAGTCCGAGCAGAAATGCCTCCTGGTCCACGAGTTGCTGCGCGGTCGTGAACGGAGCAGGCACATAGGCAAGAATCGGCACAGTGTCACCCCGTGCCTCATAGGCATAGGCAATCGCGTCAAGATACACGCGCAGCCGGCCGTCAGCACGCGGGTTGACTACGAGCTCATCAGGGTCAACCAGTTCGCGCCACCTTGGCTCTGCCAGCATCGGCAGGTCATCATCCGGGTAGTCGAACTTCGAGCCCAGGGCCTCGGCCACGAGCCCGACCTCAGAGAAGAACGAGATGAAGTCGATGCCGTAGAACTCCTGCGCGGCAAGCTGGGCGCGCGCCATGGCAAACCCGTCCGTGTAGTAGTCGCGCAGGCCGATACCGGCAACCCGGGTCGCGTGCGCGGTGACCAAGGGAAAGACCGGGACCCGGTCCTGCGGCTCGTCGATAACCAGAAGGCCGAACCGCTCGCGCGGGGTCAGGATGTCCTTCACCGTTGACTCCGTATCAGCTCCAGAGACGCCTCGATTCGCGTCTGCACCTGTCGGTCGATTTCGCGTGCCGGTGGCGCGACGTCGAACTCCAGCACCGGCAGGTCAAGCTCAGTCTTGATGTGGTCAGAAATGAGCCGGCTTTCCATGGCGCAGTGCGAGCCACCAAGGATACCAGAGATGATGACCCCTTCGGCATGGTTCTCTCGCGCCTGACTTGCGGCTGCCTCGGCCCGGGCGCGCGATGTGCCGATGAGCGATGCGGCCAGAAAGGAGTCGGCAATTGCTTCCAGGGGATCGAGCGACTCATCCATCACCTCCAGCGCCTGGTTGATGACATACTCAGTGCCGACGACGCGGGCGCCCCGGTCTTCGACAAAGGTCAATAGCAACGGGTCAGCCGGTGGTGTGACCCAGACGATGCGCAGGGCATCTTGGGCCACGATCCGTTGACCAGCGCGGCGACGTTGCCCGGCTGTTTCGAGCAGGTGTTCAAGAATTGCGGTCCACTCGTCTATATCTGAGTAGTAATGGAGATTGCCGAACTCGACCACCATCATCTCAAGCGCAGCAAGTGCACCGTCGCGGTATGCCAGTTCGCGCAGTCTCCTTACAGTCTTGCGCACCAAGTTCGCCCTGTGCACGCCGGCCCTCAGCTCGTCCGTGGTCAGTTGGTGGCCGGTCAGTTCCTCCATGCGCAAGACTATCCGGCGATACTCCTCAACCAGCAGCTCGCGTAGCTCCGGCTCATACCCCATCCCGCTTTGCGTCCTTCCGCATTCTGCATTCCCTATTCTGCATTCCTTTCTCAGCGGCTCCTCGACCCAGAGCACGTCCGCAGCGATGCTGGTGGCCAGTTGCTCAACACCGGAATAGTCGTCGCACGAGGCTCCGGTCGAAGCAATGACCAGGTCCGGGTCTGGAAAGTACGAGTGCTTGGCAAACGCGCCCAAGGCCGCACGCGAGAAACAGGTCGCGTCACCAATGCCCAGCTCGGCTGCAGCGTCGAACAACACCTTGCTTTCCATGACGAAAGGTGTCCACCAGATGCAGTCAGGATAGAAGGCCACGCAGTTAGGAAATGAGTTGACGATGACCGGCACTGCGCCCAGGTCGCCCATGGTGGCGATGACCTTCTTTCCGGTCTGACGTGCGCGGAACAGCCGCTCGGTCTCGTTCTGGACAAAGCCCCACATTCGCAGGGCAGCAAGCGAGTTGTCGAACTTCAGGCGGCGCAGGTGGCGCGCGCCGTAGATGGCAAAGGTCTGGGGCGGAAACAGGTACTTGGACCAGGCGTCCTGGTTGCCATAGTAGTGGTACTGCTCAATCAGCTCATCCGGGACACGCTCGAACAACTCCAGCCACTCGTCAAAGGTGACACGTTTCGGCTCCGGGTCCACCCAGTCCGCGGGCAGACTCACAGCATCTCCAGAAACGCCTCGACCCGGGTCCGCACCTGTTCCCGGTTCTCCTGCGCGTAGCTGGTGTCCAGGTGCAGCATGGGCAGGCCCAGAGCGGCCTTGAGCCGCTTCGCCTCGAAGTTGTACGGGTCGCAGTAGAGTAGGGTCTTGTAGACGACTCCTGCGACCCGGAACTCTCTTGCCTGTCGCCGCGCGTACTCGTACAGCGCATCATTGGGCCGGCGGTGCATGCAGGGAATCCGGGAGTAGTAGAACTCGGCCAGGGAATGCATCTGTGTCTCGGGACACGATCCGGAATTGCCCCGCGAGTCAGTCCCGGTCAGAGTTGCGGAGAGATGGGAGTGCAACCGACCAAAACCGCACAAGGGATTGTCCTGGCAATTCCGGTCATGTCCCTCCGCGGCCGGAACGTCTTCCGCGAACCAGCGCGTACCGGTGCAGAGGATATCAGTGACGACATCGGCCCGCTCCTCAATCATCTCAAGCAGCCACCGGTCGTCCTCGGTCAACATGCTGCCCCCGAGCATCAGCCTTGGCCGTGAACCTTCATGCCGGGGTCGGGCCCAGACAATCCGCAGCATGCTGTCGATGAACGATTCGGCCTTGGTAGGCCCAAGAAACCAGGCCGTGGCCGCAAGGTCAAGCATCGCGCTCTCAGAAAGCAGCGGATTGTCGGCGCGCCGTGTCTCGTGAGCCTGCCTGAGCAGCCCGCGCAACCGGTTGTAGGAGGCAACCGCCTCGGCTAGGACTTGGGGACATAACCGAGACTCGTCCGCGAGTTTCGGATCGTGTCCCCCTTCTCTGGTCAGCGCCGCCACAGCAGAACCCAGTTCTTCAAGCTGCCTGACGAACTCGGCCACCCGGTGCGGCAGCGGCTCAGAGGTCCGCGGCAGGTAGAGCTGGTACACCGGCTTGTTGAAGTGCGTCTCAATTGCCTCAGGTAGCCGTCGCATCATGTCGCAGGTGTTCACAGCCACAACCGCATCCACCTGGCGGTACAGCGGGTCGAGTTCGAAATTGCCGAGACAGCTTGAGCAGAATGAGCAAGCATCTGAGCGCAGGAACTTCTCGCCCGTGGTCTCGGCCGCGTGTCCGCCTTTCATCAGTCGGACCGGAATCGCACCTGTGGCGTGTATTACCTCGACCGGCGCGTAGATGCAGAAATAGCCCACCAGCTTTCTGCCCTGTCGCTGCAGCTCGGTCAGCTCGGCCAGGTGCTCCTGCCGCACGCGCTCAAACGTCTCTCTGCCAATCATCGTTGCCTCATGGGGCTTGGGACGCCAAACCTCGGGACACCATCCGAAATGCCCTGCATTTCGGTCATGTCCCTCGCGCGGCCTGCACCATTGCCTGCACGTTCTCTTTGGGTGCGTCGGTCGGCACGTCACAGCTTGAAGAGATAAGCAGCCGGCCGCCGCCGGTCTCGATGCACTTGCGCGTTTCCTGCGCGACCTGGTCCGGAGTGCCCTCAAGCAGAACTCGGGTCGAGACATTGCCCATCAGCACCACATCCGGCCCGACCTTGGCGCGAGCTTCGCTCAAGTCCATTTCGTCGATGCTTAGGATATCGGCATCGGTGCGTGCCATGTCCGGTAATGACTGCCGCGTATCGCCGCAGATGTGCAGTCCTACCTTGACGCCCTGCTCGTGAATTACCTGCACAAGCCGGGCGAGGTATGGCTGGGCAGACTCACGAAACATCACCGGGCTAATCATGCTGCCTGAGGCAACCGGGTCGCCGATGAACGGAATCCCGCCCGCCTTGATGATGGCCTCGGCGTAACGTACCTGGTTTTCGGTCGCCACATCAAGGTAGTGCCGCGCCCGCCTGGGATTGTCCAGAAGGTCCGCGAGGAAGTTCTCGACCCCGCACAGAAAGGCAGCCAGGGAAAATGGCCCTTTGAGCGACGTAAGCACCGGCGCTTCGCCGGCGAGCAGCTTGACCAGCCGACGCGTCGCCTCGAGCACGACCGGCATCCGGCCGTCCTTTTCCGGATCGGCCGGCTCAATCTTCGCCACTCTTGCCGGCGACAGCACGAACGGGTCATCGTCCTCAGGAACAAGAACCTGTGCGCCCATCGCCTCGGCCTCGACCACGGTATCGGTGAAAACGAGCACAATGTCATAGCCGTAGAACCGGTACGCCGAGTACAGCACCCGCGCGAGCACGTCAGCCTGGGTGACAGCCTCGCTGATGGCAAAGCCCTCAAGCCGCGCCGCGTGATTCGCCACCACCATCGGAAACACCACCGGCGAGGGACACAGGCCTTTCAGCAAGTCCTCGAACCGCCTCATCCGTTCCGCGCTCATGTTTCTGGGCCGTGCGCCAACCGAGCAATTTCTTCGACCGCGGAGTGTGCATCCCTTGCCCAGGAATCTGCACCAATCCGACGGGCAAACTCGGCCGTGGTCGGCGCACCACCGACAATCACCTTCACCTGCCGGCGCAGCCCGGCCTTGTCAAGCATTCCAATCACCGTGCCCATGCGCGGCATGGTCGTGGTCATGAGCGATGACATCCCCAGGACCGGTGCGGGACATGAACGAATTGTCCGACAATTCGTATCATGTCCCACGCCTCCCCGCTCAAGCACCCGCTCCACTGCCCGCACGAACTCGGGCAGATTGACGTTCCGCCCCAGGTCGATGACCTCAAAACCCGCGGCCTGAGCCATCACCTTCACGATGTTCTTGCCGATGTCGTGAATGTCGCCCTGCACCACGCCGAGCACAACCCTGCCGCGGGAGACGAGTTCCCGGCCGCCGTCCGTGAGTTTCTTCTGCAGAATCTCAAACCCGACGTACATCGCCCGCGACGCCAGCAAGACTTCAGGCACGAAACACTCGCGGGCTGCAAACTTCTCGCCCATCCGGCGCATCCCGGCCGCAAGGCCACTATTGATAGCCTGCTCCGCGGGTACACCCTGCTCAATCGCCTGCCGTGCCAGCTCGGCCACAAGCTCCGGCTTCATGGCCACGACCGCGTCGGCCAGCGACTTTAGCAGTTCATCTGGTTCGTGCAACCATCAATGATATTGGCACTGGCTGCCCCGTGCAACACAGGCGGGCTGGCTCTGTCTGCTAGGACCTTGGCTGCCCGGGCTTCTTGCCGGTCCTATCCGGCTCCACCCTGACCCGCACGTGGGCACGGCTGCCTGCGGCGAGCGGGGGCAGGATGTGCGACAGCAACTGCTCGGCGGTGAGCCGGCGGACCTTGCCGGTCGGGCCGGTCTGGGTCCAGCCCTCCTTGTCTCTGCGGTAGCGCCAAGTCCGCCCGCGCCGGGTAGTGATACAGACCGTGCACTCCGTGTTTCTCACCGCGCTATGACAACCTTGCTCACGCTGGACGCCTGACGCTCAATGCCATACGCCTCGCGCACGAAGTAGACACCCGGGCTCAGGTGCCGAACGTCAGTCGCACCCGGCTGAAGCTCCATCACCCTCCGGCCACCCGCGTCCAGCAGCACGATGGGACTGTCACTACGCTGACTGTACCCGAGCACGCTCAGTTGCAGCACCCCGCGCACGACCGTCGCGCCGCCATTCGTCACTCGGACTTCGGGTTTCGTCGTTTCATCCTGGCCTCCTCTTGGCCGTTGCGGGTCTGCAAGACGGTATGCCCCGAGTTGCCGATGTCAACAGCGGTGCAGCTCGAGCACAAGCTCAAGCGCACGACGGCTGGAAACGAACCGCCAAGAGTGAGCGAACATGGCCAGCAGACAGCAGCAAGCCCACTTAAGGGCAGCGGCAAGGAACGGTCATTCGCCCGTCCATGAGAACCAGGAACCATGATAGTAATTACTATCATGATTGTCATCTCGCCTGTGGCTGTAAGTGCGCAACTTAGAACCTGATACGGACGATGGCCTCTGAACCCTCCCCGGCTACCCAGATGCTCTGCGCCGGCATGTTGTGCGTCGCGGCTGAGGCTGTGTCTGCCGCGGTCTCGCCGAAGGTGATCCCGCATGCGTCTACCTGGGTCTTGTCTGCTCCGATGCGTCGAGCCGTGCCCCGAGCGCAGACTCAGGCACCAGCTTGGGCCGATTGTCGGGCTGATGCTTCGGCTGGTGGCCGCGCGTTCGAGTCAACGGCTGAACAGGTTTTCGCCCTGGCTCTTGCCGCACTGCCGGTCGGGGCCTGGTCAAGTCATGGCCTGATTTGACATCTCGGCAGTTCTGTTCAGAATGTAGGCCAGATGAAGAACTTTCCGCTGTTACTGACCGTCATCACGATGGCGTTCGCCATCGTTGTTGTCAACTGCGGGCCGAAGCAGACCCAGGCACCGGCGCGGCCGACTCCTGCGGCTGTGTCCGAGCAACCGGCCAAAGAGCAGACTCAGGCCAGCGCCAATTTGCCCAAGCTCTGGGACTTCTGGGCGACGTGGTGTCCGCCGTGCAAGGAACTGAAGCCAACCATCGAGGCCCTGGAAAAGGAGTACGAGGGCCAAGTCGAGGTCAGGTCAATTGACGTGGACCAGAACAAGGAACTTGCATCCAAGTTCGGAGTCACGGCCATTCCGACCCTCGTGTTCCTTGACGGCTCGGGCAACGAGCTTTCCAGGATTGTCGGGCTCGTGCCCAGGGACACGATTGTCGGCCGGTTCAAGTCCCACGGTTTCATCCAGTAGGACCGGTTCCAGCCCGGCGAACCGGCCGCGGCAGGCCGGGCCTAATCGACCTTGAAGAAGAGGTCGCGCCGGGCCTGGCAGATTGGGCACTGGTCCGGCGGGTTGCCGTAGACCGTGTTGCCGCAGACCGGGCAGACATAGATGTCCTGCTTGGGCAGGTCTTTCCCGGCTTCCACCGCCTCAAGCGCCTCGTTGTAGAGCCGGTGGTGTATTTCCTCAACTGCCAGAGCAAACCGGAATGAGGTTGCGGCCGCGGCGTTCTTCTCCTGCTCAGCCAGCTTAAGGAACTCCGGGTACATTGAAACGAACTCGTGGTTCTCGCCCGCGATTGCGCCCTTCAGGTTCTCCCTGGTGTCTTTGACCCCGGCCATCACGCGCAGGTGGGCATGGGCGTGAATGGTCTCGGCTTCGGCCGCAGCCCGGAACAGCCGGGCGACCTGGACAAATCCCTGCTGTTCGGCCTTCCGGGCAAAGGCAAGGTACTTGCGGTTGGCCTGGCTCTCGCCGGCAAATGCTGCTTGAAGGTTCTCCTTGGTATTGGGCATTGTCTTCTCCTATTTGGCTTTGATTTGCTCTAACAGCTTCTCGGCCTCAGGCCGGTCGTCGTTGACATAGTCGGCCGGAAAGGTCGGATGCTTGATGGCAAGTAGTCTCTCAAGCTCAACTCGGGCCTCGGCCCAGCGTTTCTGCTTGACCAGCACCTTGGCAAGGTCGAGCCGGATGAGCGTGTAGTTCGGGTCAGCAGCAATGCCTCGTCTCAAGTACTGCTCAGACAGGGTCAGGCTGCCGCCGGCAAATCCCGGCAGCTCGTAGTAGAGCACGCCGAGCGCATCCCAGGCTGTGGCATAGCCCGAATCGAGCTCCAGTGTGCGGTTGAAAGCCCGTTTCAGCCCGGGAACCATGAAGAGCGAGTTGAGCACACCTCTGACCTGGCCAATGCGGCCCTGAGCAACTCCCCACCAGATGTGTCCGTCCGGATTGGCATCATTGACCTGAATCAGGGTCTCGGCAATCGCCTTGGCCCGGGAGTAGCAGGCCAGCTTGTCTTTGTCTGTTCGAGCCTCATCACCCCTGGTAGTATGGAATCTGGACCAGAGATAGAGGCAGCGCTCGTGCCTGGGCTCGGTTGCGCGGGTTGCAGCGAGCAACCGGCCGGCTGAGTCGAGCCAGGTCGGATTCTCGTGGCGGTTGAAAAGCATGTACGCAGCCCGCGCGCACGCGGAGTCCGCCGGTGTGGTCGCAGCCGCAGCGGCAACAATCAGCGCGGCAAACATGGCCGGTCTGCTCGTTCGTGCTTCGGACTCCGAGTCTCGGACTTAGTCTGCATACAGCCTGTCCAGCTCTTCCCGGTACACAGCGAGGACATTAGGCCGCCGTACTTTGAGCGAAGGGGTAAGCAGGCCGTTTTCGACCGTGAACGGCTCGGGAATGAGCCGGAACTTTCTGACCTGCTCGTACTGAGCAAACCCGACCAGAGTCCGGCTGATTTCGTTCTGGTAAAGTTCGAGCACGCGAGGATGGTCGAGCAGCTCGCGGAAGTCCTGGAACACGATGCCCGATTCGCGGGCAAACGCCTCAAGCGCGAGCCGGGCCGGGACAATAAGGGCGACAAGGAACGGCCTGCGGTCGCCGTGCACGATTGCCTGCTCGACGTACTTGGACCCGGCCAGCGCCAGTTCAATCGGCACCGGGGCCAGGTTCTTGCCATAGGAGTTGACGATGATCTCTTTGAGCCGACCGGTGATGACCAGGTTGCCTTTCTCATCGAACCGGCCCTGGTCACCGGTGTGAAACCAGCCGTCGCGGTCAATTGCTCTGGCGGTTTCTTCAGGTCTGTTGAAGTAACCCTTCATCACGTTCGGCCCGCGAATCAGGATTTCGTCGTTCGCCCCGATTCTAACCTCGACCCCGTCAAAGGGCTTGCCGACTGTGCCAACGACTTCCTCACCCGGCACCTGAGCACAGGCTACCGGCGAAGTCTCGGTCAGGCCGTATCCTTCAAGCAGATTGAACCCCAGGTTACGAATTGTACGGGCAAGCCGGCGTTCGAGCGGTGCGCTGCCTGAAACCAGGAGCCGGAGCCGGCCGCCGCCCAGTCTGACCAGTTTGCTGACCACGAGCCGGCCCAGGAGCCAATGTTTCAATCCGAGCCAGAGCCCGATGCGCCGGCGACCGGCTTTGAGTCGACCACACTGGCTGTAGGTCTTGAGCGTTGCAATCATCAACTGCCGTTTGTGCCAGGGCCCGGCCAGAACCCGCTCCTGCACCGCGGCATAGACCTTCTCGAGCACCCGCGGCACGACAATCATGATTGTCGGCCTGACCTTCTGCACGTCTGCGGCCACGGTTTGAACCGACTCGGCATAGGCGACTGCGCCGCCGGCAAGCAGCACCGAGTAGTGACCGCAGGTACGCTCGAACATGTGACAGAGCGGCAGGAATGAGACGAGCACGTCATGTTCGTTGATGCTGAAGCGTCGGATGGCAGTGGTCACGTTCGACAGGATATTGGCGTGGGTGAGCATCGCGCCTTTGGGCTCGCCCGTGGTCCCCGAGGTATAGCAGAGGGTGAACAGGTCATCGGGCCGGGCCGGGTACGGCGCACCAAGCGCGGACTTGAGCTCCAGTGCCTCGGCTCCATCCTTGAGCAGACGTTCGTAGCTCTCAAGCTTCACCCGGTGTTCTTTCTCGGTCTCGGTCACCCGGAACAGCGCGACGATGTGACGGAGCGAACCCACTCCAGCCAGGACCCGGTCGATCATGGCGAGAAGCTCGGGCGTCTCAACCACCAGGACCCCGGCCTCAGCATCGTTCAGGATGTAGCGAACCGAGTCTTCGGGCAGCGTGTGGTAAATCGGCACAAGCACCGCACCGAGCCGCGCAACCGCCAGGTCAGTGACAATCCACTCGGGCCGGTTGTAGGAGTAAATGGCAACCCGGTCGCCCGGTGTAACCCCGCGTTGGGCCAGACCCGCGGCCAGCTCGGCAACCGCCTGCATCATCTGGCGGTAGGTGATTGCCTGGTACTCGCCGTCCTTCTTGTGCAGCAGGGCCGGTCGGTCGCCGAACCTCTCGGCCGTGGCCGCGAACCGCGCGTAGATGGTGTCGGGCTCGACCGCTTCCTGTTCAACAGCCACCTACACCACCTCGAGCTCGCGGCCCACTAGTGTCAATCGGGCCAGGGCACGTTCCAGGTGTTCTTCGGTGTGGGTCGCCATCAGACTGATGCGGATTATCGCCCGGCCGCGCGGCACAGCCGGATACACCACCGGGTTGACAAACACACCTTCCTGCTCAAGCCGACCGGCAAACCGGTACGCGGTATCGTCGTCGCCGATGACAATCGGCAGAATCGGCGTACCGTGAAATGCTACTGAGAACCCCGCGTCCCTCAACGCCGCAGCAACGTGGCTTGAGTTGTGTCTCAGTCTCTCGACCCGTTCCGGCTCGGTCTCGATGACCCTGAGCGCGACAATGACCGTGGCCGCGACCGCAGGCGGCAGGCTGGCCGAGAAGACCGACTGACGGGCATTATAACGCAGGAACTCCGTGACCGGCTGAGTCGAGGCAGTGAAACCACCGACCGCGGCCAGGGACTTGGAGAGCGTGCCTGACACGACGTCCACTTTGCCCTCAAGCCCGAAATGCTCGGCCGTGCCGCGTCCGGTCTTTCCCAGCACACCGGTCGCGTGGGCGTCGTCCACCATCAGCCGCGCATTGTAGGTGTCGGCCAAGCTGCGCAGGGCCGGCAGGTCACAGACGTCTCCCTCCATGGAGAAAACACCGTCAGTGACAATCAACTTACCTGAATCTGGCGGAACACGGCGCAGCTTCTCCTCAAGGTCGGCCATGTCGCTGTGACGGTAGACCACGGTCGCGGCTTTGGTGCGGCGGCAGCCGTCGATGATTGAGGCATGATTCAGCTCGTCCGAGAAGACGAAGTCACCTTCGCCGGCCAAGGTGCTGACGGTTGCCGACAAGGCCATGAACCCGGTCGAGAACGTTACGACCGACTCCTCGGCCTTGAACCGGGCCAGTTGCTGCTCCATTTCCAGATGGAGCGGAGTCGTGCCGGTCAGCAGCCGCGAGCCGGCCGAGCCGGTTCCATGCTGCTCAATCGCAAGGCAGGCTGCGGTCTTGACCGCGGGATGCTCGGTCAGACCGAGGTAGTTGTTTGAGCCGAGGTTGACGAGCTCTCTCCCGGCCCGAGTAGTCACCGGCGCGGCAGCCGGACAGATTGCCCGCGAGTAGAAGAACCGGTTCTGCCCTCGGACGGCTAAGAGCATCTGACCGAACTGCGCGCACTTGTCAAACAGGTCCAACTCGACTCCGTCTGGTGAGACTACTCATTGTGGCCGGATTATACCGGGCCGTCACCTTGTGGGCAAGAGCCGGCGCAGATTGACAAACTCCGGCGAGCGCGTATCTTCTGAACGTGGCTGCGCCTGACTGATTCGGTCGAGTCATGCCGATGACGATTGTTGATGCCATCACTCTTGCCTTGCTTGTCTGCTTTGTCCTGCTTGGCGCGGCTCGGGGCTTGGTCAAGGACCTGTTTGTTCTGATCGGCATCGTTGCCGGCGGGTATCTGGCATGGCGCTATGGCGGTCAGGCCGGCCACTGGGTCCTGGTCGTCATTTCCCATCCGGCCTGGGCCAGGTTCCTAGGCTATGTCCTGACATTTCTGGTCGTGGTCGTGGTTGCCGGCGCAATCGGCGGGCTTACCAGCCGGCTTCTGCACCATACCCCGCTTGGCTGGTTCGACCGGCTGCTCGGGGCCGGGCTAGGCCTGGCCAAGGGGCTGATGCTTGTCTGGCTTATTGTCACGGGATGTACTCTCTTTCGGGCCGAGGCCCGCGTTTCAGTCGGCTCCAGCATCCTGACTAACGAGATAGCACGGCAGGGCACAAGGCTGCTCGGCCCCTTTCTGCGACTCGAACAGCCCGAGCGGAAGGAACGGCATGAGCGCCCGGTAGATAGACCCAAAGGCCTACTGGTTCGCCGGACCCGTGTTCTTGACATGCGGTTGGCCGGGCCTACAATTATGCCCATACGGCACCCGTCCGAGTTGAGGGTGCTTCTGTGAAGAGAAGTAATGCCGGGCGGTCGGACAGCGGCCGGTTGCCCGGACAGATGAAGTAGCAACGGCTCACAGTACGCCAAAAAGGAGGAACATGTGAGAAAGCTCGTAGCCGCTATGGCGATACTCGCAGTAGTATTCGTCATCGGATGCCAGGACACCAAGAAGGTGACTGAGCTCCAGGGACAGGTCGACAAGCTGACCCAGGAACTGGACCAGGCCAAGATGGACCTGGCCAAGAAGACCGCAGAGTGCGATTCCCTGGCCAAGGTAATCGCCGACATGAGTGCCAAGAAGCCCGCGGCCAAAGGCAGCAGCACGCCGGCGCCGACACCCAAGGCGCCGACCGGCAAGCCGCCCAAGGTTGGGCGCTAATTTCGCAGGACAAGAGGAAAAGGAGTATCATGAAGAAGCTATTCGCAATCGCGGCAGTCGGCATCTTCGCCATCACCGCACTGACACTTATCCGCTGTACCGAGGTGACCGGCAGTGAACCGACCGACGTCAAGCTCGAGGCAGCCACGTCATCCACGGTCAAGATCAAGTGGACTGCACCCAGCGAAGGAACCCCGGACAAGTACATCGTGTACTTCAAGGAAACCGGAACAACCGCGGAAGTGCCTGCTTGCACCGTGACCGTGACCGAGGCAACCCACAACCCGGCCGGCAAGACCGGTTCCTACAAGGTCGTTGCTCTGTTCGGCAGCACCGAGTATGCGGCCACAACCACGCCCTCGACTGCGCCGGTTGCCAACGCGGCGACTTCGCTTTCTGAACTCAACGCTGCCGGCAACTCCGGCTACGGTTGGACCAAGACCGCGGGCACGGCGACAACCTACTCGATGACTCAGGCCGGCAATGCCGCATCGGTTGACATCTACCTGACCGACTTTGCGACCGGATTTGCCGGACCGGAGTATTGTATTGCCAGCCCGGACATCGCCGTGGGCAGCGACCCGGGCGCAGCCGGCGTGGTGCCGACCGGTGCTTGGCGGGTCAACGCCATCGCCAAAGTAGCTGGCGCCGAGAACGACCCTCTGCCCGAGCACACGGAGACGGTCTACGCGAACTATCAGGAGATCGACCAAACTCCGTTCCTGATGGCGGTCTACACCAAGACTGACGGCTACTACGCGCTCATCCATCTTGACGGCAAGAACCTTGGCTCAGGCACAATCCAGATTAAGTCCTGGTACCAGACGGTCAAAGGCCTGCGCCTGATTCAGCACTAGTTTCAATCCCACCTCCCAAGCCCCGGCTCATGCCGGGGCTCTTTCTTCGCCCGATAGGTTCGCCTGGGTGACCGGGACTAGCGGTGGACGCAGGCGATCTTGCCCAAGACGTGGAACCCCGGAGCCCGGACCGAGACCAAGTAAAGCCCGTCAGCAAGAGGCTTGCCTGCTTGGTTGCAGCCATTCCAGTCGAGTTGCTTCGATGTCACGTTCCTGAACTGCCGCAGTAGTGTTCCAGACAGGGTGTAGATTGAGACGTCCGGCGTCTTTCCTTCCGGAAAGTCAAGGACCAGTTGGCACGGACCAGCAAAGGGCGCAGGCAATGTGTAGGGTTCGGCCCACCACTCTATTGCCGCCGGTGCAGAGAACTGGCTCGCCATTGAGACGTTGCCGAACGAGTCACGTGCGGTCACCAGGTAGTAGTAGCCGGCGGTGTCGCGCGGCCGGTTGAAGACATAGGCTGTTGTGTCCGTGGTGCTGGCGACGGGACGGAGTGCATCAAACCGGTAGACTTTCAGGTCATCAAAGTAGACACCCGGGCCGTGGTTGGCGGCGTTGGTGACGTACCGGAATCGAAGGTACAGACTCTCGGACTTTGGCAGGACATAGCGCCGCTCGTGCCATGCTCGTTCCGACCCGTAGAGCGAGTCGAGCGGCTGCCATTGGGTGCGGTCGCGCGTCCATTCAATGTAGCAGATGTCGCGAACCATACTGCCCAGTGAATCCTCGGTTTCTTCAGTCGCATACCAGGCGTAGAGCGAGAGCAGCCCGCCCGCGTGCATGTCCAGCGGCCCGGCCATCGCCAGTCGGTGGTCGAGATTCGCGCCTGTGCCCGAATAGAACGAATAGGAGCCGGATCGAACCTGCCCGGTACCGAGCGTCCAGCCCGAGCCGGTCCAGCGGCTAAGATTCTCGCAGTTGTCCGCCATCACCTCGGTTGGGCCGGTGAATTCGACAAGGTCGTACCTGACCGGAGCAAGGTCGGCTGAGCTGGTCCAGGACAGCCGAACATCGCCGCGCCGGCCAGGCCGGGGTACGGCGAGTGTCGGCTGGGATGGCTTGATATCATCCTTGCCGAAGAAGTTGTTCAGAAACTGCGGCCATGGCACCGCGCTGGCGAACTCAAGCTTCTGATAAGAACGAATCGCGTTCTTGAGCGCGAGATACCGGTTCGGGAACCAGACCGCAAGTCCACGGGCATTGGGCAGGCTTTCGGACGCGGCATTGGCGACCACGACCCGCTTGAGCGTTCGAACCAGCGAGTCAGCGCCGGGAAAAAGCTCGAAGAGGTGAATGAGGTCAACCTGGTCGTCGGTGCGGCACGGCGGCCGGGTGAGCACTGGGGCAAAGGTCTGCACCTGGGCTCGTGCTGTGCGCAGGAAAGAGACAGTCGTAGAGTCGTTGGTTGTGAGCCCGGAGAGGCAAGTCCTGAGCACCGGCAAGGCCTTGTCGAGTTCCTGGACATCCAACGCCGACATGCAGACACAGACATCCGGATACGCGGCTACATAGTCGTGACTGACCCGTGTGAGACGTTCCGGCATCGTACCGGCCCCGGTCAGGTGGGTCAGGAAGCTGGCGTAGTCCAGCCCGCCCCAGACAACCGCACCTTCAGAGGCAAGCAGGTACTGACATTCATGCCTGACCTCGGTTGCGACCTCAATCATGCCCATCAGGCATGCATCAAAGGCAAGCACGTCGAGTTTGCGGCCGAGTTCGTCTCGATACCCGGCAACACCGGCAGCCAGCTCACCGCCAGCCACGCCCATCATGTGCCGGTGCGACTCGTCAATGAAGATGGCCCGGCTTGGGCCGTAGCCTTCGGTCCAGCCGCTGCCATGGTCCCAGAGCACGAGACAGTGCTGTTTTGCCGGATACCGGTTCTTGACAAACCGGCCGAACCGGGCAAGAGTCAAAGAATCGGCCATGTCGGTCTCAGCCAGCTCTTCGAGTAGCTCAAGCCTTCCATTCCGCACCAGATACCGACGACAACCGGGATTTGAGTCACGCGCGGGCCGGTCAACCTGAACGACGATGTTCAGCTCGGACGATGAGCCAAGCTGCATCATCTCGGCCAGGTCAAGGTAGGCCTGGTCGGCGAGCCCGTTGTCTGCGGCCATGTACACGGCCACGGTCCACTGTGCGGCCGGGGCCGGACCGGCGAACAGCAGCAGCAGGGGCACGGCAAGCCGTGCCCCTGCTGTTCGGAACGGTGATTGACTAGAAGCCAACGGTCAGGGCCAGCCGATGAGTCGGCTTCACCCACTGCAGATAGCGGAACGCATAGTCGAGGCCGAGCTTCAGGCCTGCAGCCGGGCTGGCTTTGACCCCTAGGCCGGCTGAGAGCCCGGTCATCCAGCCGACCAACTCCTGATACTTGCTGTCGGCGTTCAGAATGTAGCCGCCGCGCAGGGAGAAGATGTCGCCGTACGCGTACTCAAGCCCGAAGTTGACCGTTTCGTTGATGTCTGACGGGTGAGTGATGTCGAGCGCGGTGGTCAGGCGGTTGTCCGGCCCTTCCAGGATGTCATAGGCGACGCCGAACCGGAAGCTGGTGGGCAGTCCGGCCGGCGTGGTCTTGTAACTTCCCTGGATGCTGGATGGCCCGGAGTCGGTCCAGAAGAAGGAGTAGTCGAGCTGACGTCCGGTGAAGCTGAGCTGGGTGCCGTAGTTGGTGACCGCGGCACCGATGCGCAGGGAGCGGAACCCGGTGTTGTAGTGAAGGCCTAAGTCCGCGCCGACGGCCGAGGCAGACATGTCCCAGACCGTCTGAGTGACAGCCTTGGCCGTGAGCCCGAATGAGAGTTTGTCAGTGATGATTCGGGCATAGCTCGCCGCCACCGCAAAGTCGGCCGCACCGAAGTAGAGTCCGGTGCCCTCGTCTTCGCGCGTCCGGGTGCTCGGGTTGTCGATCGTCGTCTGTTCCATGTCGCCCATGGTCAGAGCCGTGGCGCTGAAGGCGATTGTGCCTAGGCTGGCCAGCGGCAGTACCGCCACGAGATGGTCGTGGTTGATGTCGGCAATCCAGTTGGCGTGGTTGAGCTGAATCTGCCGGCTGACCCGGGCGAGTCCGGCCGGGTTGAAGAAGCACGCCGATGGGTCGTCGGCGACCGCGGCAAACGCATCACCCATGCCGGTAGCCCGGCCAACGCTGATCTTGAGGAACGACGCGCCGGTTGTCCCGACCTTGGAGAAAGCAGCCCAGGCCGGAGAGAGAACCGCCAGGCACAGCCCGACCGCGATGAATCTGGTCATTGGAGTCTGGTCATTGAAGATTCTCATTGAAGCCTCCCTTAGTGGATGAAGACCAGCTTGCCCGTCGCCTCGCCTACCGGCGATTCCACATGATAGACATAGACACCGGAAGCAACGAGCTGGCCGGCGACCCGGGTCGGGTCTTGGCCGGGCGACTCGTTGGTGAAGTCCCAGTTCTCGGTACCGCCCTGGTCGAGCGGCTGGGTCTTGGTGTCCTTGTGGTGGATGGTCTTGACCAGGTCGCCGGAAAGCGTGTAGATGCGGATCGTGCAGTCGTTGGGCAGGTGGGTGAACTTGACGTAGCGCTGCTCGGTCGTCTTCTCCCAGGCGTCAAACACGATGTACGGATTGGGTACGACTTTGATGACCTTGCTTAGGTCCATCGTCGTGTCCTGGCCGGTCAGCGACTTGTAGGGCGTCGAGACAACCTGATAGACGTTGTGGAACGGAGCCGAACCCTTGCTGCGCTCGCCTCGGGCAAGCCACTTGTCGCCGTCGCGAAGCAGAGCGGTGTTGGAACCGATGCTGTCGCCCGAGTTCAGCCTCAGATAGCCGCCGCAGATATACATCTGGTAGAGACTACCTTTGAGCGTGTCGGTCGGGTTCCGTCCGGCCTGGTCGACAAAGCACCAGCCGTCAGCGTTGGGCCGGGTTGCGGGCTGGGTGTTGTTGAACCGCCCGAACGGCACCTCGATACCACCGTGAGTCAGGTCATATACCTTGGCGGTGAGATAGGGCGCGGTCTGCCAGACAATCTCGAAATCCGCGCCCCGGAAGGCCCAGACACCGATTGACGACATGCCGCTCGGCGCAACCTTGTCCGCAGGATAGTTGCCGGCAGTGACCATGACCGTGTCGAACGCCCGCGATGGTGTCTTGACATTCAGGCTGCAGTTGACCATCAGTCCATTGAACACCGGGAGCGAGAAGTTGTACTTGGTGTCCATTGTGTAGGTGAAACTGGCCGTGTCGAGCACGAGACTGTCGTTTCGGGCACAGCGCACCCAGTACTGGTAGATGGTCTTCTTGTCGGCGCCGGCATGACCCGGACCCAGGAACCTCAATTCGTAGGTATCGGCGGTCACCTGGAACGGCACCACTGACGTTACCAGCGGCTTCATGCCCGGTTTGATGGTGTCACCACGGAACGTGATTATCTTCGGCTGTGGCGCTATGTAGTTCGACGCTTCCCAGCGCGGAATGGTCGAGAAGCTCGAGACCAGGCCGGAACGGAGCACCAGCGCGGTCGAGTCGGTCGGCCGGGGCGGATGGACGGTCGTGTCCCAGGCCGTAGTCGTGAAGTTGTAGTCGTAGGCGGCGACGCAGTAGTAGTAGGTAAAACCATTGGTCACGTTCTTGTCGAGCAGGGTGTAGAACACGCCGAGCGTGTCATTGCCTTTGATCCAGAGGCTTTCGGCCAGCGCGCTGTCGCCACCCGGCGGGTAAGACACGGCCACGCCGTTGCCGCGTTTGTCGCACTGGGCCAGGATACGCCAGTCACTGCCGTTCTTCGACTTGTAGACGATGTAGCCTTCAAAATCGTAGCCGCGATAGACTGGGTCCCAGCCAGAGCCGATTTTGCTCGTGTCTGACGCGACTTTGACCCAGTACGGGTCAGGAGTGACCTCAGGCAGGTTATCCCAGACCAATTGGACCTGATTATCGCCCGGCACCAAGGTCAAGTTGGGTGAGAGCGGCGGACCGGGCAACAGCCAGCCCTGGTCGTAGATGAACTGCGCAGTATTGGCAACGCGCGCCAGGTGTATCAGCGAGTCGCGGCCTCGGTCAGGCCAGGGTTGATTGGGCCCTCCGTAACGGGCAGCGATGCCCGCGACGACAAGCTTGGCGATCTGTCCCGGTGCCAGGTCGAACGGCCCGGTACACTGAATGAACCGCTTGTCCGCCGCGACCTGGTCAACAGAATCGAACGGTGAGTAGACGCCGGTGCGATAGTCGAACCCGGCCATGGTAAGGTATTGGGCTGGGTCTGTCACCGGGTCGATATCAATCGTGAACTTCTTGAATGCGGTCATACCCAGCGGGCTGCCGTCCGGACGCCTCGGGCTTTCGAGGAACTTGTAGGCAAACACGCCCGGTGTGCCTGACTCCCAGTCGCGGCCCGCAACCTCGACGTTGTTGAAGTCTCCGGCGTAGCCGACGTTCTCGACCACCCCGGCTCCGGGAATCTCGACACTGTCAAGCAGCCCGACCATGTCGTCGGTAGCGTCGCCGATGTCGGCATCCATTACCGCACCCATGAAACACTTCCTCAACGTGTCGTTGCCCGAGTTGCGTACCTGGTAGATGATGAAGAAGATGTCTTGGTTGGTCGGGTAGTTCCAGGCGTAGATCGTCTGGTAGATGTCGACCATCTGTGGTCTGCCCGGTGAGATATGATTCTCCGGTGCGACATCTGAGTAGGCATACCACATGTCCTGCAGTGAGAAGTTCTCGTAGGGGATGAGAAGCGAGTCAACATGCGGGTCACCGGTTTCCCAGCGCGAGCGGGGTGTCGGCGGCCAGACACTGGGGTAGATGAAAATCCGGTCGTCGCCCGCACTCGCGCCATCCTCAACATGCGCCACGATCGTCGGCGTCATCTCGGTGCCGCCCGAGTTCGGGTTGTAACCGAACGTCACCAGAGTGTCTACTTTGTCCGGGATGTTGGGGTTGTCCTTCAGCGAGCCAAACCAGAGTCCTGCGCCGAAGATGTACTCGTTCTTGTATGGCTGGGGCCAAGAACCGCCTGCCAGTCCTGGCGGTCGACTGACGTCGATCCCGTACCGCCCGTCGTTGTAGAACGGGCACAGCCACTTGTTGATGTTGAGCCACTTGGTGTCGTAGATGCGCTGTCCCGGGGGCGGCGGCGTCGCCGACCGCGCCAGCGCGGTCGTGACGGCGCCAGCCACAAGCGCAAGGCACAGCGCGTGTTTCATGATTCGTCTCAAGTCTCCTCCTTAGAACGACATGCTCAGGCCGAACCTTATCTTACGCGGCGGGCCGTAGTAGGTCGGCGGGTTATACCGGTCGGCATAGGCCCGTCGGTAAGACTCATACATCTCCATGCGGGTCAGGTAGCCGTCGTGGTCGTAGTCGCGCGCCGGGTGGTAGTAGAAGTCGCCGAATGCCACTCCGGGCGAGAATTCGTACGGAGTGATAACCCGACCGGTGTAGTCGGGCTTGCCGGTGGCGGCGTGGACACTGGTGATGAGCGTGGCATTGAGCAGGTTGGAGATGTCGCAGTTGAGCGCGAAGGCAAGGCCACCCAGGTTGAAGTCCCGCGACAGTCGGGCGTCGACCGTGTAGCTGCCCGGTCTACGCGCTGAGTTGGTTAGACCGATCTGATTGCCCCGCTGGTCCTGTGGGGTGTAGGGCAGGCCTGAGCCGTAATTGAACACTCCCGATGCCTGGAAGTCACGCATCAGGACGAACGCAAAGTCCGATGGGAACGTGAACGACAGGTCCCCGTGCACGGCATGACGCTGGTCCTGGTCGAGGTAGTAGTCGAGCTGGAGCGGCCGTTCGCGTTGGTACTGAGTCGTGGCGGTCGAGGCGGTGCCCTTGGCAATCTGGAACGTGTAGCCCAGGCGACTCGACCAATAGCTCGAGAGCTGCTTGGTCATCGTCGCCTCAAACCCCTGAATCCGGGCATACTCGACGTTGTAGTACTGCGAATAGGGCTGCGGCAGCGCGTAGACCGCCCGGACGCCGGACAGGTCGAACACGTCCTTGTAGAACGCGGTCACGTCGAACTGGAACAGGTCGGAGAGCTGGGCATCGAATCCGAGCTCATAAGCGATCGTCTTCTCCGCACCCATGTCCGCGTTGCCGACGATAACGTTGCCGCGCGAACGCAGCTCGGCCGCGGTTCGGTCGGCGTAAGTGTACAGGTCGTCGAAAGTCGGGTTCTTGAAGAAGTGGCCGTAGGAGAACCGGAACTTGATCCGCTCGGTAATCGGGTAGGAAAGACCAAGCCGCGGGGAGAGCCGGTACTTGGCCGCAACCGGCAGCATCGAGTCGGATATCTCCTTGCGCGAACCAAGGCTCTCGGGGAAAGCCCGCACCTGGGCCTTGGAGTCGAGGAAGTCCAGCCTCACACCGGCACGCACCACCAGGTCTTCGAAGTCGGCCCGGTCCTGGACATAGGCAGCCAGCACTAACGGCTTGTACGTGTAGGCGTCCCAGAACGGGTTCTGGTCCCAGGGCAGCGAGTTCTCGAACATCGAAAGCGTGTACTGGGTAGCGCTGATACCGGTCTTGATCTCGTGGATCTTCGAGACGGTGTGGGTAATGTCGAACTTGCCGAGCATATGGCTGGTTGAACGGTAGTGCCACGTCCGGTCGTTGCCCTCAGTCACAAACAGCCCGGCCACACCGAAGGGGTTCTCGGTCAGTGCGTAGGCGCTGGCAAAGTTGGTCTTGTTCGGGTAGTAGTAGACCGGTATCGACTCCTTCTTGTCCGGGCTGATGTAGAGCCAGTACGACCGCCAGAGCTGCAGGACCGCATCCTGTCGACTGGTAAGAGTGTCGGCTCCCGGGTAACCGGCCTCGTACTTGGCGTACTTCTCCCAATCAAAGACCCAGTCCTCGCCGCGGAAGAAGTAGCGGTCCCAGATGCCGTACTTGCGCAACATACCCCAGAACCCGAGCGTATCCGCATTCTCGGCATTGAAGTTGCGCGGCGCAATCAGCAGGCCGGTCTGGAACACACCCACCTTTGCCTCATAGACGGTCGAGGGCGAAAGCAGGTGGTTGACGGTGAAGTTCGACTTGTAGGAGCGCACGCGTCGTCCGGGCAGGCCGGTCCGCCAGAACTGGTAGGTGTGCGAGTAGGGCCACCACTGGTAGTTCGAATGATGCCCATCGAGCGTGAACTTGAGTCCTTCTCTGGTCAGGGCGAATGACTTGGGCATCTGCAAGGTCAACTTGCCCTCGGCCGCGTACTCACCGCGCGGCGAGGGGACCTTGTAACGCACATTCCGGTCGTCGTCGGTCTTGAAGTACTCGGTCGACAGGAAGTAACGCAGCCGGTTCCAGACCGGGGTCGGCCCGCCGAGCGAGAACGTTACCCGGTTGTAGCCGTAGTTGTATCCGGTACTTGCCGGGAACGCTTCGTCGGTGATGACACCGACGCGGCCTGAGGTCTTTGTTCCACCTTCCTTGGTCACCGCTTTGATGATTCCGGACATTGCCTCGCCGTACTCGGCGTCGAATCCGCCGGTGATGACGACCACTGACTGGAGGGCGTCGGTCGTCGGTTTCGGGCTCGACCACAAGGTGCCGACGACCGCATCCTGGGCGTTCACGCCATCAACAAGATAGGCGACATCGTCGAACCGTCCCCCGCGGATGTGGGTCCAGCCGGTGCTCGTCTGGGTGATTCCGGCCTGCAACCCCACCAGTTCGGACAACTGCGTTACCGGCAGGCGCTTGAACTCCTCGCTGGTAATCACCCGCTCGACCGAGACCGTCTGACGCTGCACCAGCTCCTTCTTCTTGGCGACGACGTCGACCTTCACACCCAGGTCCAGGACTACCGGCGACATCTTGAAGTCGACCGTCGCGGTTAGGTCCTGGATGACCAGGACGTCGGTGATTTTCTGTTCGTTGTAGCCCATGTAAGAGGCGCTGACCGTGTACTTGCCCGGCGGGACGTTGATAATCTGGTAGCGGCCGTTGGCATCGGTCGCGCCACCCAGCTCGGTGCCCTCAACGAGCACGTTCACACCGACGAGCACCTCGCCGGTCTTTCGGTCCGTCACCTTGCCGCTGATGTTGCCGGTGTTGGCAGCAAACGCCACCGCGGCCAGAACCAGTACCGCGAGCGCGACCCTGATTCCGCCTCGGGTCTTCGAGAATTGTCGTTCTGTCAGTTTCACGACTCACCTCCTACTTTACGCGGACCGGGATGCTCCAGACCGTGGCGCTGTACTTGCCTTTCACTTCCCAGAGCACGGCCGGAGGAATCTCTTCAACGTAGAGCTTGTAAAGACCGGGGGCGACATCGGCCAAAATGATCTGCTGCCTCGCCCGCGGTCCCTGCATGTCATAGCGCTGACCGTTGAAGTACACGTACTCCGCGCCGTCGGTGCCGAGGGTTGAAAGCAGATTCGCCAGTCTGATGGTATCGCGCTGGGTGTAGGAGTAGATACCGCCGGTCGGGGTATCGGCGTACGGGTAGAAACGCTGGATACCGTAATGCAGCGTATCGGGTCGCAGCAGCACCGTGTCCAGTCGGCCGCCGCCGGCCAGCACGCACCGGGCAAAGTACGGGGCGTCATCCGGGTTCGGGGCGTAGAACCTGGTCCCGCCCGACAGCTTCCAGAGCTCCCAGGAGCCGGACTTCTTCTTGAACACGCAGCCGCCGGTGGTGACCGCCTCAAGGGGCTTCTTGATGACCACGCTGCACGGCTTGAGCAGCGAGTCATAGTAGGGCAGGCGAAGCGTTTCGCCGGGATTGGGGAAAAACAGCGACTCGCGCAATGAGTCGGTCATCCGGAAAGCATACATCAGGAACTCACCCGGTATCGTCTCAGCATAGGTGACGGTGCAGGTCGTCTCCGTGCCCAGCGTATCGAGCACCGAGGCGAACCGGTATTCGAGGTCATAGGCCGTGTCGTAGAACATATGCTGGAAACCAGCGCACCGGAACCGGGGCTTGAACGGATTTCCTTTGATCTCGCCGGCCAGAATCGACTTGGTGCTGCCGGGCAGCGCCGTGTCAATCATGACCATCTGCAGCTCGGAGAGCCCGATCTTGAACAGGCTCTTGTTCGCCTCGATGGCCTGTTTGATACCGACCGTGTCTTCCGCACTCGGCTCCCAGAATGGCTCAGGGGCGACGCGGCCACAGCCGTAGTAGAGCGCGGCGCAGGCCAGAGCCACGACGACCAGGGCTCTGGACCCGACCCGGAGCAACGGCCGGGCTCCGCTCGAGCAGCCGGGGCGGACAACATTCTGCTGTCCGCTCTTTTTCACGAACACAGACATCTCGCTGCCTCCTTTTGCTTGAATGTACTTTCTTCTGCGCCTCCGAACCAGGCTGCTGCACTTCAGGCAGCAGCGCCCGGCTCGCAGGCCCCTGCCGCGTAAGCCCGCAGGCAGGGTCTAACAGCCGCCAATCAGACCGGTAAGTCTATGCGGCAGAGCCGTCCATGTCAACGTGGCTCGTCAGGACGACCCGACGCGTCCCGGTTCCAACTAAAACCCGTACCGGGCAACAATCTCGTCTTTGGTCTTGTGCAGAATGTCGTACTTCCTGCCGACCTTGACGAACGCAGCAATCGCCTTGTCGATGTGCTCTTTGTCGTGCCCGGCGGAAAGCTGGACCCGGATGCGCGCCAGGCCCTTGCCCACGACCGGATAGAAGAACCCGATGACGTAAATGCCTTCGTCGTACATGTCCCGGGCGAAGTCTTGGGCCAGCTTGGCGTTATAGAGCATGATCGGCACAATCGGATGCACGCCCGGCCGGATATCGAACCCGGCCTCGGTCATCGCCTTGCGGAAGTACATTGTGTTCTGTTCAAGCTTGTCCCGGCGCTCGGTCGTTCGTGACAGGAGGTCGATGATCGTGACCGCGGAGGCGGCAATGACCGGCGGCAGCGTGTTCGAGAACAGATACGGCCGGGACCGCTGCCTGAGGATTTCGACTATCTCTTTGCGCGACGCCGTGAACCCGCCGGACGCACCGCCGAGCGCCTTGCCCATCGTCGAAGTGATGATGTCGACCCGGCCCATCACCCCGCAGTGCTCGTGCGTGCCCTTGCCGTGCTTACCCATGAACCCGGTTGAGTGGCTGTCATCAACCATCACCAGACAGTCGTACTTCTCACACAGGTCGCAGATCTGCTGCAGCGGTGCCACGTCGCCGTCCATCGAGAATGCGCCGTCGGTCGCAAATACCCGGAACCGGGCTTTCTGCACCTCGTCCGACTTGAGCTTGTCTTCAAGGTCGGCCATATCCATGTGCTTGACTATGTACCGCTTTGCCTTGGACAACCGGATGCCGTCAATGACCGAGGCATGGTTCAGCGCATCGGTGAGAATGGCGTCCTCTTCCTTGAACAGCACCTCAAACAGGCCGCCGTTGGCATCAAAGCACGAGGAGTACAGAATCGCATCATCCATTCCCAGGAATGCAGCAATCTTCTGCTCGAGCTGGCGGTGGATGTCCTGGGTCCCGCAAATGAACCGCACCGACGAAAGGCCATAGCCCCACTCGTCCAGCGCCTTGTGCGCCGATTTCACGGTCTCCGGGTGGCTCGAAAGCCCGAGGTAGTTGTTCGCGCAGAAGTTCAGAACTTCCTTCTTCGGTGCGCCGGACGGGAACTCGACCTTGATGCCCGCGCCCTGGGGCCCATAGATGTATCTTTCCTGCTTGTAGAGCCCTGCCTCCTGAACCGACTTCAGTTCGGCCTGCAGGAACTCCTTGATTTTGCCGTATGCCATTCACTACTCCTTGACTCGGATGCTTCTCTCTTCTTCTACTATCTTCACGCCGGAACTCGTGCCCAGTCGGGTTGCTCCGGCTTCAATCATCGCCCGGGCAGCAGCATAGGTCCTGATGCCGCCCGAAGCCTTCACGCCAACTCTGCCCGCGGCCACGCGCGCCAGCAGTGCCACGTCAGCCACGGTCGCGCCGCCGGTCGAAAAACCGGTCGATGTCTTCACAAAAGCCGCGCCCGCATCGACCACCAGACGCGCTGCCCGCTGTTTCTCCTCATCGGTCAACAGACAGGTCTCGATGATTACCTTCACCGGCCGCTGCTGGACCGCATCCAGCACCCGCCGGATGTCCGAAACCACCATCTCGTCCGCACCGGCCTTGAGCCAGCCCAGGTTCATCACCATATCCAGCTCATCCGCGCCCAGATTCACCGCGGCCGCGGCCTCGGCCGCTTTGGCCTCGCGCAGGGCCGCGCCCAGAGGGAAACCGACCACGGTGCAGACCTTCGCCCCGCTGCCTTCGAGCCGGCGCCGGCACAACGGCACATAGCACGAGTTCACGCAGACACTGTAGAACCCGTGCGCCACCGCCTCATCACACAACTGCTCAATCCTGTCCGGCGGCGTGGTCGGTGCGAGCAGAGTGTGGTCGATGTACCGGGCAATACTGCTGGCCTGGCGTCGGATTGGTGTCATGGTGCTGCCTCAAACCGGACTCGGCGCGCTCAATTCTAGAGACTCAAGACCAACTGTCAAGCCATCAACATTGCTCTCAGGACCAGTCAGCCAAAGAGGTGCGCTTGAAACGATAGTGGTTCACTCTTGCGGCCGAGCTAGTTAATTGCATAAGAACCAATAAGTTAGACGTTATCAGGCGTCCGAGCCGATAAGTTCTCAACTGGTGATGAATTAGCGCCGACCTGGGTCAGGGAGAGGCCGTACCCCAGGTAGTATCTGAATGTGCGATTAGAAGCGCCATTGAGCTTGCGTTCTTCCTGGCACTGCCGCGGGTGATGTCGCAAGCCCTTGCTCAGGCGTCGGCTCAAGAGGTGCCTTGAGCCTTGTCGCCAGTGGTACTGCGAGCGCAGGCCTGAGCAGCAGCTTGGGCAGGTCGGCAAACGCTCGCCTTGGCCAGTGATTGCGCGTCTGAGCTCGTGGTTATTCTGGTGTTCATCATGGTTCTGGTCGTGGTTTCTGTTCGGACGAAGCCAGGCCTGTGTCAGCCCCGGGTTCAGCATTGTCTTCGACTGTGCCCGGTTGACTGGCCCGAAGATGTGGCTATCTTGTTAGCGTAGAAATATCCGGCATGAACGAAACAGAAGTCACAACTCCGGACAATCTGACCGACCGGCTGCACGATGCCGCGGTTCAGATGGTGCTTGATGACCTGAAGCATCTCTGGCTTTCCGGCAAGTCGCTTTTCGAGGTTCTTGACGTCATCTATGACACGGTGCGGCAGATAATCCCCTTCGACCGTCTGTCTGTGGCATTCTACGACGAAGAGACCGGTCTTGTAGTGTCGCGCTGGGTACGCAGCCAGACCGAGGTAAGACGCGTTGACCGGGGTTACTGGGCCGTGCTCAAAGGCTCGTCGCTCGAGCCGATTCTCAGGACCGGCGAGCCGCGCATCATCAACGACCTCGAACGCCATCTTCAAGCCCACCCTGATTCACGGGCCACGCGGGACATTCTTGAGGACGGGGTCCGGTCCAACCTTACCTGCCCGCTGCGCGCCGGCAACCGGCCGATCGGTTTCCTTTTCTTCAGTTCCCGGCAGGCCGACACCTACCAGCGGGCGCATGTTGATACCTTTGCTGCGGTAGCAGAGTCGCTGTCTCTGGCGGTCGAAAAGGTCAAGTACATCGACGACTTGGAGCAGGCCAAACGCAACTACGCCGGAATACTCTATTTTGTCGCGCACGAGCTGAAGGCACCGCTCTCGTCCATCGTTACCCTGGGCACAACGTTGCTCGAGGGCTATCTCGGAACCATGCTTCCCCAACAGGCCGAACGGGTGCGGCGGATGGTCGCAAACAGCAACTATCTGATAAACCTGGTCCGCGACTACCTTGACCTGGCTCAGATTGAGTCGGGCGAGATGCACTACCGGCCCGCGCCCGCCGTGGACCTGGTCGAGGACGTGCTCCGGCCGGTGATTGAACTGCAGAATCCGGCCGCGGCCGCGCGCGGAATCAGGCTTGATACCGACTCTGAGTATCTGGTGGCACCGGGTGACCCGGCACTCTTGAGGGTCGTGCTGGGAAACCTGGTGGGAAATGCTATCAAGTACGGTCGCGAGGGAGGGAAAGTTGTGGTACGGCTTGTCCGGCGGGCATTCTTTGACTATGCTGATGACGGTCGCCGGCACCGCGCCTACTGGGCCCTGTTCTCGGTCTGGAACGAGGGTGTCGGTTTTGCCCCGGAAGACAAACAGAAGCTCTTTGCCCGTTTTCAGCGCCTGAAGCAGCCTGAGGTAAAGGGCGTTGCCGGTTCCGGACTCGGGCTCTACATCTCGCGCCAGATTGTCTTGCGGCACGGTGGCGAGATAACCGCGGACTCCGAGCCGGGCAAGTGGGCCGAATTCCAGTTCCGGATTCCGTTGCAGCAGGAGATGCCGCTGGTCCATGCACCAGCCTGAGCCGGATTGACCAGAGATCATTCGACCACCAGTGCGCAGACCTGCCTGCCCTTTGTCTTTCTTGTCGTTGGCATGTTCAATGCCGTTCTGGCGCAGCCCCAAGTCCTCTGGACCGCGCGGTATGACGGCCCGGTGCACGGCGAGGACCGGTGCACGGGTCTGGTTCTTGATCGGGCCGGCAACATCTGCCTGACCGGGTACAGCTTTGGCGATTCCACCGACTTCGACTTCGCCACGGTCAAGCTCAGCCCGGCCGGCGAGACCCTGTGGACCCGGCGCTACGGCTCGCCATTGAACTGTGAGGACCGGCCCTGGTGTCTGGCGCTTGACTCGTCCGGCTGCTTTGTCGCGTCGGGCGGGACGATCGCCAACCGGAGTCAGGGCTGGGATTTTCAGACCATCAGGTATTCACCAGATGGCGACACGCTCTGGCTCCGGCGCACTGACTTCGCCTTCAACTATGACGACAAACCTGCAGCGCTCGGCGTGCTGCCCGATGGCACGATTGTCGTTGTCGGAGCGAGCCGACGCCGGTCCTCGACCACCAGTCCGCGCAGTGACTGGGACATCGCTCTGGTTCGCTATGACCTGCACGGCGATACCATCTGGACCAGACTCTGGGACGGACCCGCTCGCTCAGACGACTACGCCGCAGCGGTCGCGATTGACGCTCGCGGCAACATCTATCTTGTCGGCCGGAGCACCGTCAGCCCGACCAACTCGGACATCGTGCTCCTGAAGTTCCGGCCTGACGGCAAGCTGGCCTGGTTGCGCACAATTGATGGACCAGGTCACGCGACCGACCTGGCGGCCGCGGTGCTGCTCGACCGAACCGGGAGGTGCTTTGTTACCGGGTCGGTTACCGGGGACCGGAGTTCGTTCGACTATCTGATTGCCTGCTTTGACTCCTCTGGCCGCAAACTCTGGCAGCGAACCTACGACGCGGCCGGGAAAGTGGATGTCTGTCAGGCTGCATGCCTGGACCCGGAAGGGAACCTCATCGTAACCGGCCAGTCCACGGGTGCGGGTTCGTCATTCGATATCGCGACGCTGAAGTACTCGCCTTCAGGTCAATTGCTCTGGGCCCGGCGCTACAACGGTCCGGCTGGTTCGGCCGACCGAGGCTGGTGCCTGGCAACCGATGAGCAGGGCAACATCGTGGTCGGCGGTAACTCAGTGGGCGCGGCCAGCTTCCCTGACCTGCTCCTGCTCGGCTACTCAAAAGAAGGAGACACGCTCTGGTCGTGGCGCGGGCCGACCGCAGCTTCAGGCGAAGCGCGGCCGGTCGCGTTGACGTGGATGACCGATGCCCACCGCGTGCTTGTTGCCGGACACGACCACAACCCGGAGAGCAGTTTCGACTACCTGCTTCTGCTCCTCGAGCCGGTCGGGAACGCGCCCGAGCGTTGACCAACCTCGGGCCGGGCAGCAAGGGCGATTCTTGACAAGACCCGGTTTGTCCATAATCTGAGTTGCCATGAAACAGCGTATTCTCGTGGTCGAAGACGAAGCCCCGGTGCGTTTGCTGCTTGAGAAGATGCTCAAGCTGGCGGGTTATGAAGTGGTCTGTGCGGCAGACGGCATGGCAGCAATCCGCGCCGCACGCGAAACCCCGCCTGACGCCGTGGTCTGCGATCTGACCATGCCCGGCATCGATGGTTACCAGGTCTGCACGATGTTCAAGCGCGACAAGTCGTTCAAAGCGCCGATTATCGTGCTCTCGGGCCGCGTACGGGACAAGGACGTCAAGGCCGCGCTCGACGCCGGTGCCGATACATTCCTCGCCAAACCGGTCAACCGCGAAGAGCTGCTGGCTAAGCTCAAAGAGCTGCTGACGCCGCCCGCCGAGCCGGCAACCTGAGGGTCGCGTCTAGCCAGGTTATTCTGGTTCTTCTTCAGGTAGAACCGGACTGAGCAGATGGCGGCGGCTCCAAAGACCCCCACGCCGCCAGTAATGCCGGCAGCCAAAGTCGTGTACTGCTCGCTCGGGCTGGCGATTCCGTTCGACACCCAATCAAAATAGTTTGAGTCCAAGGCCGCGACGCGGAAGGTATACGGTCCTTCGTGCTCGCCGGCCAAGAAAGCGGTCGGGAACCGCACGTACAGACTGTCGTACCCGAGTGCGGGCAGACTCTCATTAGGCAGAGCGCGGTAGAACCATATCGTATCCCGACCCAGAAAGTAGCGTGCGGACATGAAGTAACCCCGGCACGACCGGCTGCGGGTCATGACGACCGAATCGTCCAGCCGGACCGTGTCTCCCAGCCGCGGCCAGAGAATCGAGAACGTATCGGGTACCACGGTTTGGCCCCACACCGTATCGAACTCAGGATGAGCAACCATCAGCCCGAACGTATCGCCCGGCACTGCCCGAACGCGGTCTGCGCTCCAGTACTGGCTGTGATACTCCCCGGGCCGGAAATGCCATGTGTCGGCTCCACGCCAGAGCCGCACGGTGACGCCGTCCAGATAAGGCACCACGGTTTCGTCGAGCGCGTAGGTCCGGTTGACCCAGACCTCGGGGTAGGTGTCACCGCATATGAGCATGCAGTGGACATTCAGTACCGGTTCATATCGGTCTGCCGGGCTGACCTCGCATGACATTGCTGCCAGTACGACGAGCAGCATGAGTGCGCGCAACCGCATCGTCGCCTAGAACCTCACTTTTACACCCAAGCTCGGCAGAATCGGCAGCATCCCCACGCTCTTGCGTTCGGGCAGGCCTGTTTTCGGCACTTCCCAGTAGTACAGGAGCACGTTCCGCGCGTAGTAGGCGTTGGTCACGTCAAGAAACACAGTTACCTCGCCCCAGCGTGCCGGCCAGGCCCGGGACAGACCAACGTCGGCGCGGTGGTAGACCGGGTAGCGGAACGCGTCGCGCGGGCCTTCGATGAAGCCCTGCCAGAGCTTGACTCCATTCTCGAGCGGGTGGTAGTTATAGCGCGAGTAGTAGCCGATGATTCCGGCATAAGGCAGGCCTGAACCAAGGGTCCATTTTGCCGACAGGTCGACGCCCCAGACCAGGCGCGGGAAGTTGACCACGAGGTTGACACTGTGCCGGCGGTCGTAGTGCGGGTGATAGGACTCACTGCCGATACCGCGCCGGGTCCACATGTACGAGTAACTGAGCCAGCCGTTGTACCAACCTTCGGTCTTGCGCAGCATAAGGTCCGCGCCGTACGAGTAGCCGTCTGCCTCAAGCAGCGAGTCGGGCCGGGTGAATATCCGGCCGTATCGGGTCTCGAGCAGATGATTGTAGTCTTTGTAGTATCCTTCGAGCGACACGGTCAGGTCGCGGCTCAGCCACTGCTCCACACCCGCAACATAGTGCCAGGCCTCGGGCAGTCGGTGGTACTCCTGCACCGGTATCCAGACGTCGTATATTGAGAAGACCGCATCGGTCGAGTTCATGGTCACAACCGGCTGGGTGAACCGGCCCAAAGCTGCGTTGATGGCCGTGTTCTTTGCCGGCAGGTACTTGACGCTGGCGCGCGGCTCCGGGCTCACCCGGTTACCGAGCGAGTAGTAGCTCAGCCTGAGACCGGGCTTCACATAGAGCTTCTTTGCGACCAGTTCCCATTTCTCGTCCACGTACAGCCCCACCGGCCAGTAGCTGGTGGTTGTGTCGAACCCGAGCCGGCCAAAGCTGAAGCACATGTATTCCCGGTCGCAGCGAACATCGATACCGAAGTCGACCGTGTGCCGGTCAGCCGCGTACCACGTCATCTCGGCTTTGGACATCAGGTCGGTTATCTCGGCGCTCATCTCCGCCTTGTCCGGTGCGCCGAACTGCGCCGCCATGAGCGTGTGAAAGTTGCTCCACGCCGTCATCACCTCGCCGTAGAGCACGGGTGTGAACACGCGGTTCCAGCGCAGGGAGACCCCGCGATTGCCCCAGCGCAGGCGTGCGTCAAGCGCGGTCCGGTTGTCCGGGTCCCAGAAGTTGAGTACATCCTCGGCCCCGATGCCGGCCAGGGTGAAACGCGAGTCCGGCCACGGCTCGTAGTTCACCTTGCCCATCACGTCGTAGAAATAGTAGCCAATACCCTTGACGTCAAACGCGGCCAGGAGCAGGTCAGGCAGGTAGGTCCGGCGACCGGCAACCAGGAACGAACCGCGCGGTATCGGTCCCTCAAGCTGGGCCTTGGCCGCAAGCATCGACACCGAGGCATCGCCGGTCAGGCGCTTGGAGTTGCCTTCCTTGGTGGTCACGTCCAGCACCGAGCTGAGTCGGCTGCCGTACCGGGCCGGGAACCCGCCCGCAAGGAGCGTTACGTCCGACACCGCCTCAGGTACGAACGGCGAGAACATGCCGAACAGGTGTGACGGGTTGTAGAGCGTGATGCCGTCGAGAAGCACCAGGTTCTGGTCCGGCGAGCCGCCCCGGATGTAGAGCCGGTTGGAGAAGTCGGAAGTCGCAACCACGCCGGGCAGGGACTGGATCGTTCGGAACAGGTCTACCTCGCCCCCGACCTTGGGCACGAGTTGCAGCCGCCGCGTGTCCAGGCGCACCACCGACACCTCGACCTCGCGCTCGAACCGGGCGCGGTCCGCCGTGACCTTCACTTCGCCCAGTTCAATCGCACCGGGCCCAAGTTCGATGTCCGCCTTGACCGTCTGGCTCATGCCGACGGTCACGCGGCGCCGCACTGTCTGGTACCCGACAAACGACGCGACCAGCTCGTAGCTGCCCGGCGGCACATGGCCAATATAGTAGTAGCCCTTGTCGCTTGTGGCCGCGCCGAGGCCCGTACCTTCAAGGTAGACATTGGCATATGCCAAGGGCTCGCCGTTCGACGCATCGCGCACAAACCCGCTGACCGCGCCTGGCTCGGCACCCAGCGCAAGCCGGGAAGCAACAAAGAACAATACCGATGCCAGTAACGTCAGGCTCGGTATCCTGACTTGTGCCCGATTCGTCATTCTGGTCTCGGGTTCTGTCCTTGCGCGGCTAGTCTGCCAGCGCCTTGGCCAGCTCCCTTCCGAAGCCCCTCGCGCTCTTCTTCAGCACCGTGTTGTTCCTCAGCTTCGCCCGGTCCGGGCAGGGCGCGACGACGTGCTGTCCCAGGTACTCTATGCCGCCGAACCGCGCCAGCCGCAAAAACATCTGCACCACGAGGTCCGCGCCGTCAAAGTGGTCACCGCCCGCGGTCAGTACCAAGGCCCACTTGTTTCCCTTGAGCATGTCCTCGCCGGTGAGCAGGGCAAAGCACCGGTCGAGCACGACCTTCAACTGGCCGGTGATGCCCCAGCAGAAAATCGGGCTGGTCCAGAGCACTAAGTCGGCATCGACAATCCGGTCGTACAGGTCGGCCATCTCATCGTTCTGCGCGCACCCGGCAATCTTCTTGCTCTTCGAGCAGGCGAAGCATTCCTGACACTCGCGTACGGCAAGGTCACAGACGCGGACCCGCTCGACACGCACGCCCCTACCCATGCCCTCAAGCACCCAGTCGGTTACGAGCGCGGTGTTGCCCACGCGCGGGCTGCCTTCAAGTACAAGCACTTTCTTCACGTTCAACTCCTTTGGTCAGAAGAAGCATCCGCTTACGTTAGCCGGCAGGCGTCGGCAGTCAAGCCGGACGCAGCGCCGGTCACAGTTGACACGCGCACCAAGTCCGCTATACATTGCCTGATGTCGAAACCAGCGACCCGGCCGCTTATCCTGCTGAGCAATGACGACGGCATCGAGGCCCAGGGCCTGCGCGACCTGTACGATGCGGTGAAGAATCTGGGCCGGGTCTATGTTGTCGCGCCGGCCGTGAACCAGTCAGCCTCAAGCCACTCCTTCAGCCTGCGCAAGCCGATCAAGGTCTGGCGCTTGCGGCCGCGCTGGTTCGCGGTGCACGGCACGCCGACCGATTGTCTGCTCATCTCTCATCACGGCATCCTCAAGCGCGAGATAGACCTGGTTCTTTCCGGCATCAACGACAGCCCGAACCTGGGCGACGATGTGCTCTATTCTGGCACGGTTGCTGCGGCAATTGAGGGCGCGATGCTCGGGATGCCTGCGGTCGCGGTCTCGTACCTCGAGCCGGGCCGGAACCGCGAACCAACCCGGTCATTCCTGCGCGGTCTTGTACCCATGCTGCGCAACGGCCTGCTGCCGAAGAAAACCTTGCTCAATGTCAATATCCCTTCGGGCGACGTCAAGGGAGTGCGCGTCACGCGCCTGGGCAAACGCATCTACCGCGACATGGCAATCAAAGGAACCCTGCCCGACGGCGGGGTCTCATGGACCATAGATGGCGAGATGGGATTCGACGACGCGCCCGGCTCTGACTTCGAGGCGGTATACGCCGGCTACATCTCGGTGACCCCGCTGCACCTGGACATGACCCACCACGCCGAAATCGCCCGCCTGCAGAAGGCGCTCGCCGGGCTGGAGTTGTGAGCCATGCCGACCACTCGCGCCCTGCTCCTTGCGCTGGCGCTTGAGGCCACGCCGACCGGCCCGGGCCGCCTCGTCCGCTTCCTTCGGCGCAAGACCGCCTTTGTTGCAACGCTGCTTCTGGACCCGTCCAGTTACACAGTGAAAGGATTCCTGCCCGCCGACGACGGAATGGATGTTCTCTGGCAGACAACCGCTGCCCCGCGACTTGCAATCCCCTCTTCTGACAATCGTCGAATGACGGATAACTAGATTGGCCAAATTACCCTTTGACCCTGAAGTCGAGCGCGGTCGGAAGATCCTGCGAGCCATGGAGCAGGTAGAGCGACGTACGCCACGCCGTGCCACCTACGGCTGGCTCATTGCCTTGATGGCGCTCCTGCTCATTGGCGCCATCCTGTTCCTCGTCCTCTCTAACCGAGAGCGGTTCGCCTTTCTCTGGCAGCACCTGACGCGGCCCGACTCCCTGCCGGGCATCTGACCGCATGCCCTATGCTGTGGCCCGGTATCGCTACGGGCTGAGCAACCGGGCCACGCTCTATGTCGGCGGGCACTTGACCGCTGCGGCACTGGGCGTGGTCGGCCTTGATGGTGGCTGGTCCTATCACTTTCTTACCCAACAGCAGTTCCGGCCTGCGCCCGGCGCGAGTGTCAGCTTGACCCGTGCCGGAATCGGCAATAAGATTGCCGACCGTGCGCATACTCGTTGTCAACTGGCGGTGCATCAAGAACCCGCTCGCCGGCGGCGCCGAGATATACTTCCAGGAGATATTCAAGCGCTTGGTGCAGCGCGGGCACCAGGTGACGCTTCTGGCCGAGCGATTTGCCGGCTCAAAGCCCGAGGAGATGCTCGACGGTATCCGGACTATCCGCCAGGGCGGCAAATGGACCTTTAACTACACGGCTGGGCGGATCGTCGGGCCGCTCGCTGACTCGCTCGACGCCGATATTGTCATCGACGACCTGAACAAGATTCCTTTCTACTCACCGTGGCACACCCGGCGGCCAGTGCTCGCCCTGCTCATGCACCTGTTCCGGGGCAGCATCTTCCGCGAGGCCCTGGCACCGCTTGCTGCCTATGTCTGGCTGACCGAGACGATAATTCCATGGGCCTACAGAAACTGCCTGTTCGCGGTTCTTTCCGAAAGCTCAAAGCAAGACACGGTACGCGTCGGCATTCCGGCCGAGCATATTACCGTGATTCCGCCCGGCACTGACCTCGACTACTTCCGACCTTTGGAGACCTCAAGCCCCAGACCTCAGGCCTCAAACCCCATCATCCTCCACGTCGGCCGGCTCAAGAAGTACAAGTCCACCGACCATCTGCTCAAGGCTGCCCGCCTGTTGAAGGACAAGGGGCGCAGCTTCCGGGTCGTCATCGTCGGGACCGGCGACGACCTTGACCGCTTGAAGACCATCTGTTCCCGGCTAGACCTCAATGACACGGTCGAGTTCACCGGCTTTGTCTCCGAGGAGGAGAAGCTAGACTGGTACCGACAGGCCGCGGTTCTGGTTGAGAACTCGGCCAAGGAAGGCTGGGGCCTGATTGTGCTTGAGGCGAACGCGTGCGGTACACCCGCGGTCGTGGCACGTTCCCCCGGGCTTGTCGACTCCTCGCGTGATGGTGTGAACGGGCTGATGTACAACTACGGCGACATCACCGGTCTTGCTGAGAAGCTCGACCGACTGCTTTCGGATGAACCCCTGCGCGCCAAGCTCGGCGCGCAGGCCATTGCTTGGGCCCGACAGTGGACATGGGACTCGGCCGCAAACCAGATGGAAGAGACTATCGCCCGAGCCATCGAGTATCACAAGAAGGTCGCGGCATGATGATTGTCCGCGACCGAGTCAGCCTGGCCGAGCTGCGAAGCCTGGCCCAAGGTCAGTTCGGCGACTATGTCAAGGCGGTCGTTGATATCGGCCGCGGCGTCATGGCTGTAGGTGGAGAACTGCACTCAGACGAAGAAGCGCTGCTGCTCGACGACGGCTCACGTCAACAGGACCTCTGGGGCATAAATCTCTATCCCGACGCCGATCCGTCGAGCCGGGTCGTGTTTGACTCAATGATAAACCTGCGCCCGTCGCAGGGCAACCGCAGCCGTGGAGTTGACGACCCTGAGACGCGCCGCCGGCTGACCGAGGTCGTTGCCACGCTGGTCCGGGAATGAGTTGTCAGCACAAGCACCTTGCCGCAGGTCGCTGGTCTGAGCTCGACCTCGTCGAGCAACTGGCCAATGTCGGCAGCGAGGTCGAACGAGCCATCATCTGGCGGAACAGGCGGAACGCGGACTACAGTCGCCGAGCGTTTGAGCGGGCACTCGAACTACTCGACCTAACCCTGGCCGATGCCAAGAACCGCGGTCGCCTTAGGGAACCCTGCCGTGTGCGCGAGTTGCTCGTCGACTACTTTGCCGGAAACAACGGATACGGCTCGTCAGACGAACTGTGGCAGAAGTACTTCCTCGGCTTCGCCTGGGCCGCGCGGGCGCGTAAGCACCACACCGGGCAGACCCTGAGCACTCACACGGCCGACTCGTCAGGCTAGCGGTCGCGTCCTCAGTCAGTAGTCCGGATGCGTCAAACCACAGCGATTATGTCATACCTAAACCACAGCGAAAGTGTCATGGGTTGACAGCCTGGATTTGGATGGTCGGGAGCGGGCGCGCAGCTGGGTCACAGGGACGGTGCCGGCCCGGTCATGCCGGACATGGATTGAGCCATCAAACCACTCCTGGACGGTGACCTTGGTTCCGGCGATGCAGACGGTACGGGTATTAGGCCTAAGTTGGTAGACCTGGCCCTGGTAGCTGATGGTGTTGTCGTTGGCGACCTCGCGGGTGGTTCTGGCACACAGCACGGTGCGCAGATCCATGCCTTCAGGTATCGGTCGGAAGGCCGACTCCGGGTCACGCGGTTCTACTCCGAAGCGCCGGGCATACTTGGGAATGAACACCCGGTTGAGGTAGTCAGTGGCCTGGGCCGGGTCGGTGATGTGGTGATGTTCCAGTTCTGCCACCAGCCGGTCCTGGAACGACCCGTTGATACGCT
>CBFGIT010000001.1:0-213106 GCA_965648905.1 Caldifarciminota bacterium | reverse complement strand
AGAGAATCTTGTAGACCTCGTTACCGAACTTGATACACATGCCGGTGCGCAAATCTGAAGCTTTGGTCATGGTTGGCTCCTTGGAGACAGCGTAGACGACCACGGCAGCAAGTCAAGCACGGTCAGTGGAACCGGGAAAAGAGTTGAGGGGCGAACCTTCGCCCCTCAACACTGGAAGGAAGTTCGGCAGGGCTCTCCTGCGCGGGAACAGGAGAGCCCTGCCAGGAGGAAGCTACCGGGACTTTGTGATCTTGACAACGCGATGAGCGTCGTCGGTCGTAACCTGGCACAGGTAGGTCCCGGCCGCTACGTTGTGCCCGGCATTGTCTTTGCCGTCCCAGGAAACTTGGAGGGTTCCCGGCGTCGCGATTCGACTCGGCAGCAGGGTGCGGATCAGTTCGCCTTCTACGGAATAGAGGGCGAGCGTAACCCTTGTGCGCCGCGGAACCGCGAGCTGGATGTCGGCACCATTGGTCCCGCAGGGATTCGGGTAGACCAGGGGCAGCGCGGCCGGCCGGACCGCTGCGACTCCAGCCAGTGTGCCGTCCTGATTCACCGCAGGCTTGTCGACTTCGAAGTACCACCGTGGTTCGAACCAGTCGTCCCATTCGCCGCAGATGCTTGCCTGGCAGCTCCAGCTATACACGCCCGGTGGCAGGTTCAGCGCCGGCACAGTGACGGTCCAGGCCGGTTCACCAGTGAGGGCCTCGGCGACTACTTCGTTGCCGTCTCCGCGCCAGACGCAGAAGTGGAACTGTGTGGCCTGGGGCGGACCCTCTACTTCAAGAGTCGGCATCAGGTTCGGCCCTTTGGTGCCGGGCAGCGGGCTTACCGGCACGGGCACGAAGTCGAGGCACACCGGGTTGGGTTTCTCGACCTCGAACTCCCATTCCGGGTAGAACCACGGACTCCAGGCGCTGTTGACATAGCGCCGACAGGTCCAGCGATGAACGCCCATGGGCAGCTCTCCGCCCGGGACCACGACGTCCCAGCTTGGGCTGAACGAGTAGCCCTGGGCAATTATCTCGTTCGCGTCGCCCGCGTACACGCGGAAATGGTAGATGGTATTACCGCCCTGCATCCCGCCTTGAACCTGCAGGCGCAGGGGGCCGGGCACGAGCTTCTGGCCGCGAGCCGGCGCGACCGGTGTCGGAGCATCAGGAATGTAGACAGCGTTGCCCAGAGCAATTGCCGAGAGCAGCATCAGAGCGAGTGCCGAAGCACAAGTGGTACTACGGAGCATTACTTCTCCCTCCATGTTTACTGAGGTGTTCATGGGCACACCCCATGCCCTTGTGAGTGCCTGCCAACGGACACGACCGTGCTGGTCGCGCTACCCGTCGAGAGGCAGTCGGACTTGACTACAGGTTCTTATCACCCTCAACACCGAGTGATGAACAGCCAGGATGATGCACCGACCGTGCCAGGCTGAACGCCTGCCCGTCTGTGGCGCAACGCACAGAGAATGCGCGGGTTGTGCCCTGCCGTGACAGGAGCTGCGGGTAGGGATGTGTGGTGGGGTCTATCTACGCTTTCGGGCCATGAACAGCTATCCCCTTGAAAGATGGTGCATTGCCGATGCGACAGGACGACCGACAAAGAAAGACCGCCCGAGAGGGCGGTCTTTGTGATGGGAAGAGCTTCTAGCCAGACACAGACAAAGGTCGGCGCAGTGACGCTAGTGCGCAGTCAGGATGACGGGCCGAGGGGGTGTACATGGCTTCGGTCCGGTGTTGAGGGGTGACTGCATGGGGTGGAGAAGACTTGTGACTGCGCCGACCTTCGTCTCTGGCAAATCGAGCCGTCTGGCAGTCCGAGGCAAAGGGTGTTGCTGCGGGGGCTGAGGCATGGTCTGGTGCCTGCCAGGCGGTGCTCGCGGATGAGTTCCCGGTGAGGATTGAGCCGGCTCTCTGGTAAGAACCGGCAGGGGGGTGGAACCGGGTGAATCTCACTTTCATGTCAGCCGTTAGAAGTGCATGTTGCGTGCCAGCATCGGCAGGGGAAGGCTTGTTCTGTAAGTGACGTAGAAAGAATCTGTTACATTGGGAACTTTTCAGGCCGAAAAACTTGGTTCTGCGCGACATGGCGGCATGTCATATACAAGTAAGGAGTTATGCGGTGCGACACGGGGCCGGTCGCATTGAGGCTTGGGCACGGGGCTGATTGCTGGCATTGCTGGGTCATGAGCGAATCGCGGCTCTGTGCTGTAAGATGCATATCTACAGCCAGTTGTGCGGTCTGTCGAGTCAGCGCAAACCACGGCCCGGCGGCAGAAGTTCCATGACAATGCCGCCGGCTGATGAGGCGTAGCGGACCATGCGTCTGGGGCCGGTCTTCTCAATCCACATGGCTATGATGCGGGGGCCAAGATTGAAGATGAGCCGGTTGCAGTCAAATGTTCCGGCCGGGGTTGAGATTCGTTCAGGAGTGTTTGTCCCAAGGCGACCATCAAGGATTCCACCGCCTGGCGGCGGGCCCATCGGGCTGACTACCCTGATTTCGACCGGCTTGCCGGTGGTCGGAACCATGATTGCGCGACCTAAGAAAGTAAGCTGGTCTGCGTCATAGGTGAACTGGCCTGACGGCAGCACCCTTTGCCTTGTGCCTTCCGGGCCGTAAGATGCAATCGCCACGGCATCGGCAGTGTAGTTGGCTGCCGAGGTTGTCAGCGCCTCGCCGGTCCGGGCGAAATGGAACGAGCTGACCGGGAACATGCTGTCCTGGGTCACGAAGACGGTGGCTGAGTCGATGGACGGACCGTCTTCGGTAATGGTCTTCATTACCAGGTCAAACCGGAACACGGCCAGGTCGCGGAATCGGGTGCGGTGCACGGTCATGGTGTAGACCCCGACTTCTTCGCCGTCGGACAGAACCCGATACACGGATGTCTCACCGTCGGGCAGGGGCGGGATGATGACAAACGGATACTTGGTAAGTATTGCGGTGCCGCAACAGCAGAGGAGTAAGAACACCGGCAGCAGGAGCCTGACGAACGTCTGCCCGGCTGGTCGGATGATGCGCGACCTGCTACCAGCGCTGGCGGTGGACTCGTTCGGGGTCATACTGGGTGCGTGCTGCGGGTTCATGCGCCGGGCGGCCGACAGCTATCAGGCAGAGCAGCCCCATCTTGTCCGGTATCCCGAGGAACTGCTTGATGTCGGCCTCGCGCTGGGCGCGGGGATGGACACCGAGCCAGACCGCGCCCAAGCCAAGGAGCGGTGCTGCGACCAGGATGTTCTCGGTCGAGGCTGAGCAATCCTGAACCCAGAAGTCCGGGCTGGCCTCTTTGTCTCCGCAGACAGCAATCGCCAGTCCGGCGTGACCGAGCATCTTGCCATAGGGGTGGATTTCGGCCAGCCGCTTCAGCCGGTCAGGTTCGGTTACAGTTACGAAGTGCCAGGGCCGCATGTTGTTAGCCGACGGTGCGGCCATGCCTGCCTGGAGCAGGGCGGTCAGGTCGTCATGGCTGATTGGGGCGCCGGTGAAACTGCGGACACTGCGCCGGCGGAAAATGGTCATCAGTCGCTGGTCCATGGCCGGCCTGAGCATAGCATAGTACCGGGCATGGTTCAAGCCTGAGCTGGCCGGATGACTTGCCAGTCCGCCCGGCACATGCTATAGTCTCGAAATGAAAGTACTAGTGACCGGCGGAGCCGGCTATGTCGGCAGTGTAACAACGCAGCTTCTGGTTCGGGCCGGACACGAGGTGACCGTGCTTGACAACCTGTCTTATGGCCATCGGGCCGCAGTGGTCAACTCGGCCCGGCTGGTGGTCGGCGACATCGGCGATGAGGCTCTGCTTGAACGGTTGTTTGCGGAGGTACGGTTTGACTGCGTGATGCACTTTGCCGGCCTGATTCGTGTGCCGGAGTCGGTTGAGAAGCCGGCACTCTACTTTGACAACAACGTCGGTCGCGGGCTGGTGCTGCTCAACGCGGTCTGGAGACACGAAGTGCGTCGGTTCGTTTTCTCTTCCAGCGCCGCGGTCTACGGCTCGCCCGAACGAGTGCCGGTGACCGAGGATGCGCCGCTGGTCCCGACCAGCCCGTACGGCGACACCAAACGGGTTTTTGAGGAGCTGCTCGTCTCATACGAACGGGCCTGTGGGCTGCGCTATGCTGCCCTGCGGTACTTCAACGTCGCCGGAGCATTTCAGGGGCTGGGCGAGGACCACCGGCCTGAGACCCACCTGATACCGCTGATACTCAAAGCCGCACTAGAGCCGGGCCGGAGGTTTCAGATATACGGTGACGATTACCCGACACGCGACGGCACCTGTGTGCGGGACTATATCCATGTCTATGACCTGGCCCGGGCGCATCTATCGGCAATGGAAGCGCTTTGTGACCGCTCGGTCGTGTACAACCTAGGCAGCCAGCAGGGCTATACGAACAAGGAAGTCTTTGCTACGGCCGAGAAGGTCACGGGCCGGAGCATCCCGGTCAAGGTAGTTGGCCGCCGTGCCGGAGACCCGGCTGAGCTGGTTGCCGCTTCCGAGCGCATCAGGCAGGAGCTGGGCTGGCAGCCGGAAAGGGGTCTTGAGCAGATGATTGGTGATGCCTGGGAATGGCATCAAGCACACCCGCACGGGTATTCGGATTGACCTGGTCTTGTCCTGCGTCTCCACTGCAGTAGAATCTGGTCTGGTATGAAGAAAAGAATCGGTATTGCCGGTGCGACCGGACTCGTGGGCGAAACCCTGCTGCGCGTGCTTGAGTCCGGTCCGCACCAGATTGAAGACCTGCGTCTTTTCGCTTCGGCCGCAAGTGCCGGGGCCAGACTCCGGTTCCGGGACCAGGAGTACACGGTTCAAGAGGTCAGGCCCGACGGCTTCAAAGGACTGGACGTCGCTTTTTTCTGTCTTGAGGCCGGGCTGGCCCGCCGACTTGTGCCCGAGGTGGCGAAGTACTGTCCGGTGATTGACAAGTCGAGCGAGTTCCGGCTGAAGGAGCACGTGCCCCTGGTTGTGCCGGAAGTGAACCCGCAGGCGCTTGCCGGCCACCGGAACATCATCGCCAATCCGAACTGCACAACGATTCCGCTGGTCGTTGCGGTCAACCCGCTGCACCAGCGGTTCGGGCTTGAGCGGGTGTGGCTCGCTTCATATCAGTCGGCCTCAGGTGCGGGCCGGGCCGCGCTCGAGCGGCTTCAGTATGAGACGGAGTTTGTTGCCCTGCGCCGCGCTCCGGATACGCACGACAGCCCCCTGCCCGCGCAACTGGCCGACAACGTTATCCCGCAGATTGACGAATTCGACAGTCATGGCCACACTGGCGAGGAGCAGAAGACGATCAAGGAATCGGCGCGGATTCTGGGCCTGCCGGACTTGAAGGTCACCTCGACCTGTGTGCGTGTGCCGGTGTCAGTGGGACATGCGCTGGCGGTCACGTGTCGGTTCGCGCAGGCGGTCAAGGTCAAAGATGCGCTGCATGTGCTCAAGGACGCTGCCGGGGTCGTGCTCTATGACCGGAATCGGTATGTAACGCCCGTGACCTGCCGAGGCAATGACTCGGTCTTCGTCTGCCGGGTACGGCCGGGCGCAGACCCGGAGGAACTGAGCATGTGGATAGTTACCGACAACCTGCGCAAGGGCGCGGCTACGAACGCGGTGCAGATTGCCGAGTTGCTGGCAAAGGAGTAAGTGGTGAAACAGCTTGTTATGCTGCTGGTTGTCGCCGGCCTGGGCTTTGGGGCCGTGCCCACGATTGAGGAGATACTGGGTGAACGACCGTGGTCCGGCGACCGACCGATGAGTGCTGCGTGCCGGGCCCGCTATGTCGGCGCGACCGATGTCGAGTCGCTTCACTCCTACAATGTCCGTCACTACCGGCTCGACATCGACCTGCCGATGCTCGACCGCGGCTATTCAGCGCACGAGGCGCTGACGATGCGCAGCGACGTTCCGTCACTCGACAGCTTTTGGCTCCACTTCTGCAACCTGGTCTGCGACTCGGTCAAACGGGCGGGTGTGCCGCTTCAGTTCTCGACGCCGACCGGTCTGCTTACCATCACGCTCGACACACCGCTGCCGCAGGGCGACTCGACGGTCGTCGACATCTGGTTCCGCCGCCTCAGCTCCGCGCCCGAGCTCGGCTACTATTTCGCGACCCGGCCGTCGGTCACTTATGCCTACGGTATGACCTGCACCCCGCCGCGCGACTGCCGGTACTGGATGCCGTGCTACGACGAGCCGCTGGACAAGGCCGAGCGCGGGGTTGAGCTGAACCTGACCGTGCCTGATACGTTCCAGACCTGTGCCAACGGGTTGTGTGACTCGGTCACGGTCAACCCGGGAAACGGGACCAGGACCTACTGGTGGCGGCATCCTTACAGCATTGCTACTTATCTTATCAACTTCGTCGCCTCGCGTTTTGCCACCTGGCAGCACGACTTCATCCAGCCGAACGGTGATACCGTGCCTTCGCTCTACTTCATGTGGCCCCAGGATTCGGCGGTGTCGCGCATAACCTTTGGCCGGCTGCCGACCATATTCGCGTTCTACTCGGATACGAACATGCTGGGTCGATATCCGTTCGAGAAGTACGGCCAGGTTCCGGGTTACTACGGTTTTCCCTGGGGTGCGATGGAGAACCAGACCCTGACGATGATTCACACCCAGTGGCTGCGGAGCGGGGACGACATCGGCATGGCGCACGAGATGTCACACATGTGGTACGGCGACATGGTCACCTGCGTTGACTTTGCGAACATCTGGCTCAACGAGGGGTTTGCCACCTACCTCGAATGCCTGTACGCAGGCCATGCCAACGGCCGGGCCTATTTCCGGCAGTACATTGCCAGCAAGGCGTACGCGGCCATACTTCAGGACCGGTCAAGACGATTCCCGGTCTATAACCCGCCTGAGGCGGAAATCTACAACTACGGCACCATCTACTGCAAGGGTGCCTGGGTCGAGCACATGCTCAGATGGGTGCTGGGCGACACCGCCTGGGAAAGCCCGGGTGTTTTCTTCGCGGCCCTGCGTGCCTATGGTGACAGCTTCCGCTACGGCACGGCTTCGACCGACGACTACTGCCGCATCAACGAACAGGTCTCGGGTCAGGAGCTTTCCTGGTTCTTCGACGAGTGGATTTACCAGGCCGGGTATCCCAAGTACCGTCTCAACTGGTGGAGCGAGCCTGCGGGTGACAGCTTCATGGTCGTCACGAACCTGAGCCAGGCCAACGGCACTGGTGCGCCGGACTTTTTCCGCACGCCGCTGCCGGTCAGGGTTAACTGTCCGCTCGACAGTTCGTTTGTGGTCATTCGCCCGCAGGCCAATCCCCAGGTTGATACCTTTGTCGTCGCCGAGGCACCGTCCAGTCTGACAGTTGACCCGGACAACTGGATTCTGGACAGCGCGTATGTCGTGCGCACCGGTATTGCCGAGGAGCTCGGGCCTGAGGTTCTTGCGACCGCACCTTGGGCCACGGTTGTCGGCCGGGTGCTGAAAGTCGGCTTGCCGCCTGCGGCTGACGGCTCACAATTGGAAGCCGGACTGTACGATGTGACCGGTCGGAGGGTGATGGCGCTGCGCTCCGGCCCGAACGAGGTGGGCGCACTCGCGCCGGGTACTTACTTCGTCTGCAGCGAGGGCTTGAGCCGCAGGGTTGTTATCGTCCGGTAGAGAACGGCGACCAGCGACTAGTCACCAGCCGCGGTGAGGGTGAAGCCGAAGCGGCTGCCTTTGCCCGGTTCGCTTTCGACCCAGGCCATGCCCGAGAGCTTTTCCATGATGCGTCGGACAATCGAGAGCCCCAGTCCCTGGCCAGTAGCACGGACCTGGTGAAGCCGGGTAAACGGGGTGAAGAGCTTGTCTCTTTGCTCCGGAGTCAGGCCCGGGCCGTTGTCCTGTACCCAGAAGCGCACCTGGCCTGTCGCCGTGCGTTCTGCGCCCAGTTCGAGCCGGGGCGGCCGGCCGCCGTACTTGATGGCGTTGCTTAAGTAGTTGGCCCACACTTCCTCAAGCCACGGCCCGTGGCCGAGCGCGGTGGGCCAGTCCTTAGGTAGAATCAGTTCGGGATGCTGCTCGTCAATCAGCAGGGTGAGGCGGCTCCACGCGTCTTGGACAACGGCCGCCATGTTGACCGGTGCCATCGGAACCTCGGCCTTGCGCACGCCGGCCAAGAGCAGCAGTTCCTCGATGATGCTGTGCATCTTGCGCGCGCCCTGGCAGATGGCGGTAAGGCTTTCGTCGAGTTCGGATTCGCTCAATGACTTGCGGTCCTTGACCAGCAGGTCGGCGAAACCGAGCACCGCACCAAGCGGGTTCTTCAGGTCGTGGGCCACAGTGTGGGCAAAGGCATCGAGCTCCTGAATCAACCGTTCGCGTTCTTCCTCAATCCGCTTGCGCTCGGTGATGTCTTCCTTGACCGCGACGAAATGGGTGATGGCGCCGTCTGAATCCCGAATCGGCGAAATCGACGCGGCCTCCCAGAAGAGCGTGCCGTCGCGGCGCCGATTGTGGAACTCGCCGCGCCACTCCTGGCCGGACTTGATGGTGTCCCAGAGATTGCGGTAGAACTCGTTGTCCTGCATCCCGGACTTGAGGATGCGCGGGTTCTGGCCGATGACTTCTTCGGCCGAGAATCCGGTCAGGCTGGTGAACTTCGGGTTGACGTACTCGATGACGCCCTCGGTGTCGGTGATGACGACCGTGGCCGGGCTCTGCTCGACCGCGCGCAGGAGCTTGCGAACCTGTTCCTCGGCCCGCATGCGGCGAATCGCGTTCTCAATCGTGACCGGCAGGACCTTCAGGTAGTTGCGTTCATGGTCCTTGATGAGATAGTCGGCCGCGCCGGTCTTCATCGCCCGCACCGCCACCACCTCGTCGCCCTGCCCGGTGGTGAAGACGACCGGCGTGCCGTGGAACAGGTCAATCAGGTCGAACGCGGTGCCGTCGCCCAGTGAATAGTCGGTGACGACGGCATCGAACCTGGTACTGGTGAGCTTCTCCCGGGCCTCGGCCGCAGAACCGGCCACAACCAGGTCATAGGGCAGTTGCCGGTCCTTGACGAACCGCTTCAATGCCAGTTGGTCAATCCGGTCATCCTCGATGTGCAGCACCCGATACCGTGTATCAGCCATGACTAATCACTCCTTTCGTTGCTTCCTGCCCGCCCGCCGCGGAAGCGGTTTCCGACCGCGACTGCGGGAGCGTGAAGAAAAACGTGCTCCCGGCGCCGACCACAGACTCGACCCAGACCCGGCCGCCGTACAACTCGACCACCTTCTTCACGACCGCGAGCCCGATGCCGGTCGAATCGTGGTTCTGGTCCGGGCCGCCGGTCGAAAACAGGGTGAAGATACGCTCACCGTCCTCTTCTCTAATGCCCGGGCCGTTGTCGGCAACATAGAACTTCCACATCCCGCCGTCAGTAAGACAGCCGACCCGCACCAGTCCTTCAGGCTTATCCATGTACTTGATGGCGTTGCTTAGGAGGTTCTGAAACAACTGCTCGACGCGCGTCTTCTCGCCGTAGACCACCGGCAGTCGATTCTCGACGACAACCTTGATGTGCCCGGGCGGAGCGAGCAGGTCGATGATTTCGGGCACGGTCCGGGCCAGGTCGATTGCAACCGCCTGCTCCCGAACCCGGCCGACCCGTGAATACTGCAGGATACCGTCAATCAAGGCGTGCATCCGTTTCACCCGGCTGAGCAGCAGGCTAAGATGTTCCTGGGCCGCGGCGTCGAGCCGGCTTCCGTAGTCGGCGCACAGCCACCGGACCAGGCTGTCGATCCCGCGCAGCGGCGCCTTCAGGTCGTGCGATACGATGTAGGCGAACTCGGCCAGCTCCTGATTTGCCGCCGCAACCTGTTCGAGCAGCCGGGCCTGGTGCTCGGCGGCAAGGCGCAACGGCGTGATGTCGTGCATGACCCAGACGCTGCCCACCGGCTCGCCGCCCGGGTCCTTCATCAACCGACCGGAAAGGCTCACCGGGACTTTCTGCTGCCCGGTACCGACAAGGTCGAGTTCAAGGCCCGACACCGCGCCCTCCGGCAACCGGTCGAGCGCGGCGCGGAACCGGCCCGGCTCGGCAAAGAACCTCTCGGCCCGGCGTCCGCGCAGCTCGCGCGGCGACAGGCCCAGCATGTTGCTGGCCCCGGTGTTGGCCGCGGCAACACTGCCCTCTGGTGTCAAGAGCAGCAGGCCGTCGTTCATCGTCGCCAGGATGTCGCGGGCCGCGGCCTGGGGCGTCACCGACATCAGTCGATAGCGCGTGACCGCGTAGTACAGCCCGCTCGCCCAGATCAACCCAATCACCGCGGCAAGACTGGGCAACGCCAGGTTCGGGACATGGGGCAACACGACGTCGACGGCCGTGCCGAGCAGGAGCGTTGCCGTCCCGGTCCCAAGAATCAGGTCAGCCTGCCGACGCTGGCGAAAGAAACGCGCGGTGCGGCGGAACCGTGCCACAAGCACTAGCGACGCAACCGTGAAGGACGAATAGTAGGCGAAGAAGAACCACGTCCAGCCCGAATCGGCCCAGCGGGTTATCCAGCCGTACTCGGTCAGGGTCAGGTTGACGTTTAGCTGGCCGGAGAACTGGGCCGCCACGGTCAGGGCTGGGAAGATACCAAGCAGAACCAGCAGCCACCAGGTTGACGGTTGAAGGCCGTTGGCGCGCGTCCGGACCCGACCGGTGAGCAGGAGCGTAAACAGCAGATTGGCGCTGGCAAAACCGCCCCACCCGACCGCGCAGAAGTTCACGACTACCTGCATCACCGACAAAGGAACCTGCGTCATGCCGCGCACCACACCTTCGACGCACCAGACCGCAAACGACAGCAGGACCAGGGCACACGACCAGTGCAGGGCGGTTCGCTCGGTCCGGGCAACAACGCGCACGAGCAGCGCCAGGTACGCGACCAGTGCCAGCAGGTGAACCAGGGTAACGACGGTCATCCGGCCGGCGCCTTATCACCGCCCGGCCGCTTCGGAAACGTGAAAAGGAACGTACTTCCTTTCCCCAGCTCGGACTCAACCCAGACCCGGCCGCCGTAGAGTTCCACTACCTTCTTCACCACGGTCAGTCCAATCCCGGTCGAATCAACCTTGTCCCTCGGCTTGCCGGTCTGGAATACAAGAAAGATGCGTTCGAAATCCTTCTCCTCGATGCCCGGGCCGTTGTCGGCAACATAGAACCGCCACATTTCGCCGTCATCAACACATCCAACCCGAATCAGCCCCTCAGGCTTGTCCATGTACTTGATGGCATTGCTCAGGAGATTCTGGAACAACTGCTCGACGCGCGTCTTCTCGCCGGTGATAACCGGCAGCTCACCTTCAACCTTGACCTTGATGTGCTCGGGCGGAGCGAGCATGTCGATGATTTCCGGCACGGTTCGACCAAGGTCAATCTCCACCGGCTGCTCCCGAACCCGACCGACCCGCGAATACTGAAGGATGCCGTCAATCAGAGAGTGCATCCGTTTCACCCGGCCGAGCAGCAGCTCCAACTGCTCGCGGCCATCCTCGTCGAACTTGTCGGCGTAATCCTGACCCAGCCATCTTACCAGGCTGTCAATGGCACGCAGCGGCGCCTTCAGGTCATGCGACACGATATAGGCGAACTCAGCCAGCTCCTTGTTCGCGCTCTCCACCTGCTTTAGGAGCTCGGCCTGCCTTTCCTCGGCCCGCTTCCGCGCGGCCAGAGCGTCCTGCAGGTCCTCGGCGAACTCAGCCAGCAGCCGGTTCGGCCCTTTGAGCTCGCGGTAGAGCCGGGCATTCGAGATGGTCATGCCGCAGACCCGGGCGATCGTCAAAGCCAGGTCCAGATAATGCTCCTTGTACTCGCTCTGGGAAATCCCGTTGACTTCGAGCACACCCAGCGTCTTGCTCCGGTGGCGCACGCTGATGGTGAAACCGTTACCATCCGGGGTCCAGGCATACGCCCGCCGAAATGAACCCAGCCGTTTCTCCAGCTCCGGGTCACTTCCCAGACCGGGTGGCCTGGTCCAGACCCGGACCACGCGACCTTCGTCCATCGAAACAAACGCCAGCCCGTCCGGCGCAAGCAGCACGGTGAATAGCTCGAAAATCTTCTCAACAACCTTGTCCTCGGCCAGGGTCTCGGCCAGCCCTCCAATCAACTCCTGGACCATCGTATGGTCGGTCAGACGGCGATACGCGCTGGCCAGAATCGAATTCAGCTTCGCCCGCTGGCTCTCCAGGCGCCAGTCATAGATAAGCCGCAAGAGCACCGTGGCGGCCTGGACCGAATCATGCCCGGCCACCGGTTCCGGGCAGGGCCCCAGGTCGAGAACCTGGCATCGTTCGAACCCGTCGCTCGGCAACTGGAGTCCGGCCAGACACCGGCCACCCAGTATTCTGATATGCTGAAATTCCTCGCCGAGCGGGGCAAGGCTTCGGGCCAGGTCCTGCCAGTTGTTCAGCGGAACCGTGCAGTCGGCCGGGAACATGACCAGGTGGACATCATCGCCCTGGGCAGCAGCAATCACGGCCGAAGCTGCCGGGCCGAGCCGGGCGCAGACAGCGACTCCCAGCTTTGGTTCCATCACCAGCCTCGGTGAAAAGACGTGGCGTTCATGGTCGGTACCGAGTCCACGTTACAGCAAGGAAAGCCGACCGTCAAGATAGACGCCGGCCGGCAACCCGGGCGTCGGTCAGCCGAGTGTGACCTTGTGCTTGGCCATGGCCCCGCGCGAGAAGACGACGACAAGATAGGTCCCGCGCTTGAGCCGCTCGCCGCGCGCACCGGTGCCGTCCCAGGTCACCGAGTGATAACCGACCGACTGCGGTTCCTCAAGCAGCACCCGAACCGGCCGGCCGAGCATGTCGAAGACCTCGACGCGCACATCGCCCGACTGACCGAGCCAGTACTCCATCCGCATGCGGCCACGCCGGACCGCGGGCCCGGCCCGGACAATCCGGACCAGCCCGGGCCGGTCAGCTTCCTCGATGCCGGTTGGAGCCTGCTCGCCGCACGAGAAGATGAGGATCGGGAAGTGACTCGCGGGCAGGCCCAGGGCAGTCACCACCGCGCTCCGCTCAGACCGGTTGAGAGGTACGGTCAGGAATCCGGCCAGGCCGAGCGCGCGGGCCTGCAGGAGCAACTGGATACCGGCGCAGCCCGCTTCTTGAAGCGGGCCGTAGGCCGAGGTGTCGGCCGCGCAGACGACGAAGTATGTCGGCGCAGAGGACGGTAGTCGAGGAAGGGCCTGGCGGAGCCCGGGCCGCAGGTCGCCTGAGAAGATGCGGGCCAGGCGATGGTCCGCGGTTCTCAAATCAGTGCCGGGCGGCCGACGGTTGTGATAACGGTCAAGGCCCGCGCCGTGGACAAGGTAGATACGGCCGGTGAGGTGATAGGCTGCGACCGCGGTCGGAATCGTGGTTCCCTGGCGACCGTTGTAGGTCAGGTGCGGGGTCACGCCGTAGGCAGCCCAGAGCAGTTGCGAAATGGTTTCCAGTGACAGTTCGACCGGGCCGAACGTCGAGTCCTGGCCGAGTCCTTCGAGCACACTCGCAAAGGTATCGAGACCCAGGACGCAGGGCGCGGGCAGGGTCGAGTCGGACGAAACCGCGCAGCAGCTTGTATCGATCGGTGACGGCTCGGTGCGGCCAAAGACCGTCACCATCTTCAGGGGCCGGGTCGGTTTCCACTGCTCATTGGCATGGTCGGTCGCCCATTTCATCGGGCAGGAGGCAACCGGTTGGTCAGGCTGGTCCTGAAACGCGGTGCCGGCGAGCAGCCCGGCCTGGACCAGCATGCCGGCTTCTTCGTGATGTTCGACCGCAATCCCGACCTCGAACGCCGAGCCCGAGTTGTAGCGTCGGTCGCCGGCAAGGTGCGGGACCAGCGTGTTTGCCGACGGATTGAACCGGTAGACGTTCTCGGAGGTTGCCACGTAGAAGTCACGGTACGCGCCGAGCCGGGGCACAAGGTTCATTGCCCAGAGCACGCTCGAGAGTACCGACCGGCTTAAGGAATCGGTGAAGCCGGAGTGGGTTGAGTACCGGCTGTTGGCCAGCGCCTCGAACGAGACCTGATGCCGAACCGGGTCGGGCAGGGTCTCGACCACAGGCCCGGCGAGCACCGACTGGACGGCGAGCGCGACCAGGCCGATTTTCGCCAAGAACATTGCCATATAGGCTACGCCCGCAGGCCGGCTCTGTCAAGTCCTGCCCGCTATTGACAACCGGCCGAAACTAGGCGAATTGATGCCGGCTTGACTTGAACGTTTTCCGGACTATCTTCTATATTCGTCTGATGACCAGGATAGCATACCAATGAACGGAGGTTCTATGCGTTCAGCCCGACTCGTCCTGCTGTTGGGCGTCGGCCTGGCAGTGGCAATGTTGATGAGTGCCTGCGGCAAGCCGCCGCTGGTCCCGGACAAGCCGACCGGCCCGAGCAGTTGGCTAAAGGGAGTCCCGATCTCCTGTTCAACCAAGACCACCGACCCTTCCGACGCCAAGGTTTCCTACCAGTTCGACTGGGGCGACAACACGCAGTCGGAATGGTCTGAGTTCATCGAGGGCGGAATCATGTTCACCGACACGCATACCTATTCGGCCCGGGGTACCTATCGAATCAAGGCCCGGGCCAGGAACAGCAAGCGCCGGTCCGACTGGTCAGCAGAGCTGACGGTCAACGTCAGTGTCGGTGAGGGCCAGGTACTCTGGTGGGTCACCCACATTGACCCGGAAGAGGGCGAGGACTCGGCCGACTTCAGCAACAATACCTTTGGCATCGGCTCGGACGGCGCGACCTATGTCGGCTGCGTGGACTACGGGGCCCTGGTCGGCCGCAAGGCGGGCGGCGGCACGTGGAAATTCCGGACCAAGGAAGACGACGAGTTCTTTGCCGCGCCCGTGGTCGGCGACAGTCTGATATTCATCGGCTGTACCAACGACTCGGTCTATGCGGTGCGGTTCAACGGCACGTGCAAATGGAGCCGGTACGTCGGCGGCGCAGTGTACGCGGCCGCGGCCCTGGGTGCGGACGGCACGGTCTATTTCCAAACCGAAGACTCGATGCTGGTGGCGCTGGGCCAGGACGGCGTACCGCGCTGGACCTATCCGACCGGCGGCGGCTATTCGTCGCCGGTCATCGGCACCGACGGCACGGTCTATGTAGGGAGCAACGAAGGCGAGGTGTTCGCGCTCGACCCGACCAACGGGACACTGAAATGGAGCCAGCCCTACCGGCTGAGCAGCAATGCAATTAAGGCTTCGCCCGCGCTTGACCCGGGCCGGAGCGTGCTCTACGTTGCGGACGATAACGGTTCGTTTGTGGCGTTGAACTTCGACGGCACGCCGAGCTGGCAGTACTCGGTCGGCGAGGATGCTTCTTCGCCGGTCATCGGTGCGGACGGAACAGTCTACATCTGCGGCGGGGGCCGGCTCAGGGCGCTCAGCCCCGAGACCCAGGACCAGAAGTGGGCATTTCCACCGCCGCTGTTCGGCACCGCCTCGACACCCGCGGTCTCGGCTGACGGCTACATCTACTTTCTGGTCATGCCCGGCCGCAAGGCCGCGTTCCAGGGGGGCACGGACACGCTCTACGCGGTCAACCCGGACGGCACGCGACGCTGGGCCTGCGCGCTCGGCGAGGGGATGTCGGACGAGGTGATTTCGGCACCCAAGATCGGCGACAGCGGGCTGATTTACGTGGGCGACGGCACGCGTGGCTGGTGCGTGGTCGGACTCACGGGGCCGGCCCAGTCGGTCTGGCCTCAGTTCCAGCGCGACGGTGCGAACAGCGGCCGGGCAAGGTAGCAGGGGCAAGCGCAGAAGGCAAGTGGCGGACAGCGAACGGTGATGTTTCAACCAGTTTCGCGCCAGCCGAATCATCGGGAAATCGAGCTGCGCGTGCTTGGGTTCTGGCAGGAACGAGGAGTGTTCCGGCAGTTGATGGAGCGGAACCGGACCGGTCCGGACCGGCCCAAGTTCAGGTTCCTGGACGGGCCGATTACCGCTAACGGCCCGATGGGCGTGCATCACGCCTGGGGCCGGACCTACAAAGACCTGTTCCAGCGCTACCACGCGATGCTCGGTCAGGACCAGCGTTTCCAGAACGGGTTCGACTGCCAGGGGCTCTGGGTCGAGGTCGAGGTCGAGAAGGAACTCGGGTTCAAGTCGAAGAAAGACATCGAAGCGCTGGGCATCGACACGTTTGTCGAGCGGTGTCGGCAGCGGGTGCTGAGGTTCGCCCAGGTCCAGACCAGCCAGTCGGTGCGGCTGGGCCAGTGGATGGACTGGGACAATTCGTACTATACGATGTCTGAGGAGAACAACTACTGCATCTGGCACTTCCTGAAGCGGTGTCACGAGCGCGGGCTGATTTACGAAGGCACGGACGTGATGCCGTGGTGCGGGAGGTGCGGAACCGCGGTCTCGGACATGGAAATCGCGACCGAGGGTTACCGCGAGCTGACCCACAAGGCGGTGTTCCTCAGGTTCCCGCTCGCGTCTGCGCCAAGCCCTGAGTATCTCTTGGTCTGGACCACGACACCGTGGACCCTGACCGCCAACGTCGCGGCTGCGGTTCACCCGGAGCTGACCTATGTCCGGGCCCGCAAGGATGGTGCGGTCTACATTCTGGCCGAGCCGCTGCTGCGGGTGCTGGGCAGTGCTGAGGTGCTGGAGCGGCTGCCGGGAACCGAACTGGTCGGCCGGCGCTATCAGGGCCCGTTCGACGAACTTGAGCCCCAGCGCGGAGTCGAGCACCGGGTCGTGCCCTGGGACGAGGTGAGTGCTGGCGAAGGCACGGGCATCGTTCACATCGCGCCCGGCTGCGGCAAGGAAGACTTCCTGCTCGGCAAGGAACACGGCCTCGCGGTCATTGCGCCGCTCAATGAGGACGGAACGTTCCGGCCCGAGTTCGACTGGCTCAGCGGCCGGGACTCACAGGAAGTGGCCCGGGATATTTTCCAGAACCTCGAGCAGAAAGGGATGCTCTTCCGGGTCGAGGATTACACCCACCGGTATCCGGTCTGCTGGCGATGCGGCGAGGAGCTGGTATTCCGGCTGGTCGACGAGTGGTTCATCGCCATGGGCCCACTGCGCCAAGAGATTATGGAGTCGGCGCGCCAGGTGCGCTGGATTCCGGAGTTCGGCCTGGAGCGCGAGCTCGACTGGCTGCGCAACATGGCCGACTGGTGCATCTCAAAGAAACGGTACTGGGGCCTGGCGCTACCCATCTACCGGTGCAGTTGCGGCTGGTTCGACGTGGTCGGCTCACGCGAAGAACTGAAGGCCCGTGCGGTTGCGGGCTGGGACCGGTTCGAAGGCCATACCCCGCACCGGCCCTGGGTCGACGAGGTGAAAATCAGGTGCGAGAAGTGCGGCGAACCGGTCAGCCGAATCCGGGACGTGGGCAACCCGTGGCTTGATGCCGGAATCGTACCCTTTTCGACCACCGGCTACCTGACCGACCGCGCATACTGGCAGCAGTGGTTTCCGTTCGACTTCATCACCGAGTCTTTCCCGGGCCAGTTCCGGAACTGGTTCTACGCCATCCTGGCGATGAGCACGGTGCTGGAGCGGTGCGCGCCAATCAGGACCGTGCTTGGCTATGCAACGATGAAGGCCGAGGACGGCCGGGAGATGCACAAGTCCTGGGGCAATGCGATTGCCGTCGATGAGGCGGTTGACCGGATGGGCGCGGACGTGATGCGCTGGATGTTCGTCCGCCAGACCCCGAGCCAGAACCTGCTCTTCGGCTATACCGGGGCGCGCGAGGTCGAACGGAAGCTCCTGACTCTGTGGAACGTCTACAGCTTCTTTGTCACCTATGCCAACCTCGACGGATTCAACCCCGCGGCCCGCGTGCAACCGACCGCGGCCGGCTCGCTGCTCGACCGCTGGATTCTTTCCCGGCTCAATTCGCTCACCCGGCACGTCACCGAGCGGCTTGACGACTTTGACCCGGCGGCAGTGCCCCAGGCCGCGGAGGAGTTCATCGACGACCTTTCGGTCTGGTATGTGCGCCGGAGCCGGCGTCGGTTCTGGAAGTCGGCTTCTGACCAGGACAAGGCCGCGGCGTACCAGACCCTCTACACCTGTCTTGTGACGCTCACCCAACTGCTGGCGCCGGTGATGCCTTTCCTGACCGAGGAGATGTACCAGAACCTCGTGCGCTCAGCCGACCCGGATGCGCCCGAGTCGGTCCATCTCACCTCCTGGCCGGTGGCCGACGCCGCGCTCGTTGATTCGGCGCTCGAGGCTGAAGTCGCGCTCTGTCGTCAGGTGGTGTCGCTCGGCCGGGCCGCGCGCGAGAAGGCGAAGCTCAAAGTGCGTCAACCCCTGGCAGCAGCGGTCATTCAACTGGCGGACCAGGCTCAGGAATCCGGAATCAGGCGCCATGCCGAGTCGGTGCGCGAAGAGCTGAACGTACGCGAGCTGCGGTTCGGCGAACTGGGCTCAAGTCTGCCCGACAACCATGTTGCGGTTGACGCGCCCGGACTGGCGGTCGCAATCGATGCGCACCTGACCCCGGCACTGGAAGACGAAGGCCTGGCCAGGGAGTTTGTCCATATTGTTCAGAACCTGCGCAAGGAGGCGCGGTTTGAGGTCGCGGACCGGATTCGACTCTATTACCGGGCCACCCCGCGTCTGGTGCAGGCGGTCAACGCCCATGCCGACTACGTTGCCCGGGAAACGCTGGCCCTGGCGGTCGAGCAGCCTGGCGGCGACACCGCGTCCGACATCTGCCGGTCGGTCAAGGTCAACCGCGAGCCGGCAGAAATCGCCCTGCAGAGAGTGAGGAACCAATGAGGAAGCGAGAACTTGTTAAGTACGAACGTGCCTTGCTGGCCGAGAAGCAGCGCATCCTGAAACAGGGGAACTTCACCTCCGAAGTGATGGATGCGTCCGGCCCGGACGTCACCGGCGACCTTTCCAGCCATCGCACCCATGTTGCGGACCAGGGCACTGAGCACTACCAGAGCGAACTCGCCTCCCGGCTCAAGTCGCTGGAGGGCAAGACCCTGCGCGAAATCGAAGCAGCGCTCAAGCGGATTGAGGACGGAACCTACGGCAAGTGCGAGCGCTGCGGCGAGGACATCCCGGCGGCCCGGCTCGACATCGTTCCTCATGCCCGGCTCTGCGTCAAGTGTCTGAAGTCGGACAAAGACCAGCGCTAGGCCGGCGGCCCGGGCCCGAGTGAACGTCCGGCTGACAATCGAATTCGACGGCACCGGCTATGCCGGCTGGCAGTTCCAGCCCAACCGGCCGACAGTTCAGGGCGAAATCGAGGCGGCGCTGCGCCGGGTCTTCGGGGTCGAGACCACGGTCTATGGCTGCGGCCGGACCGATGCCGGCGTTTCAGCCCGGGGCTATGTTGCCAACTTCCACGTCAAAGAGCTGCGCCTGACACCGAAACGGCTGCGCCCGGCCATCAACCACTATCTGCCGCCGCAAATGCATGTCCGAGAAGTTGCCCTGGTCCCCGAGTCGTTCCATGCCCGGCACAGTGCCCGGGAGAAGACCTATGTCTACCACATCGTCGGCGGAGTCTCGCCCCTGCGCCGGGCCCGGGCCTGGGAAGTCTCGTTTCCGCTCAACGTAGCCCGGGTCCGCCGGGCAGCACAGCTCTTCATCGGTACCCGGAACTACAACGCCTTCTGTCACACAAGTGATCCGACCGGCATCTGCACGCTGCACAAGATTGACATTCTGGAATCAGGCGACGAACTGACCATTACGGTTCAGGGCGACCGGTTCCTGTACAAGCTGGTGCGCCGAACTGTCGGCGCAATGGTGACCTATGGCCTGGGTCGGGTCACACTCAAAGACCTGAAGTCCGCGCTTGCCGGCCGGGCCCACACGCCGTTTCAGACCGCGCCGGCCCACGGGCTCGTACTCGACTCGGTCAGCTACTGACCGCGACACTCAGCCGCGCCCTCCTGCTCAACTGAAACCGGGCCGCAACAACTGGGGTCTTGACAGCGCGAACGATGGCGACCAGCACCAAGCCAATTGCCCGACCTGCCGCCCACCAAACTGCGCTGCTGACTGCTTAGCAACCGGCCGGCGCAACTGCACCGCCAACTGAAACAGCAGCCGCATGTGAGACCGCTCGGCCAGACGCTCAAGACATCGCATCGGCCATCAGCCAGGACAGGATTCGAGCAGACGTCTGAGCAACGGCCCGGCGCAAGGACACGAGAGACAGTCTCTCAACTGCTCTGGTCAATACCATGTGGGGTACGGCCCCTCCCTGACCCAGGTACAAAGCAACTCATCGCCAGTTCAGGACTTGCCCTCCGGTGCGCTGCTATCGCGAGCAAAACCCGCTGCTGCCAAGATAAAAACCGGCACGCCCGGCCGCCAAGACCGTATAACAGAATGGCGGCAGGCAGAGCCTGCCAAAGCCGAATGTCACAATGCAGGAACAAGAAAGGAAACGACGATGGAAACGTATGCAAGACCGTTGAAGCTGACCCGGGAAACCGTCCGGGTGCTTGATGAAATCAGAAACTCGGAAGAGCCCTATCCTGTGTTCGGCGAGGACCCAGCCTTAGTCGAGGCTGACCTTGCCCGGTTCACCCAACTGCTGCTTGAAGGCGCAGGTCTGGCCCGGATTACGGTCATGCAGTACCTCTGGTATGTGCGCGAACTGGCGCGCGTGTTCCGCACCCGCACCGGCCGGGAACTGGCGTTCCAGCTCGAGCTGGTGATGCGCAAATGGCGTGCGTTCGGACTCGAACCGAACACCATGCAGTTCATCTTCCGCGAGATTCACTGCCGGCTCAAGGCGCGCACTGCCGGCGCATAGGCCAGGCCAAGATGCAGAAGACCAAAGGTGCATTGCGACCAGGGCAACTGCTGGCCGGCAGCGCGGCCGAGCGTGCGGCCCGCCGCTACGCGGCAAAGCTCAGACGCGGCGCGGTATCAAGACGGAGCGACGGCAGCATCGCAGCCCAGACCAGAAACTATCGCGCCTGGGCTGAGCACGCAGCCCTGCGCACGCTCCAGCTCAGGCAGGTTCTCGGCGAACTAAACGTGCCGCCGGTGCTCTCGGTCGCCTACTCCGGCTTCACCATGTGCGTTGACAAACAGGTCCGGAACTACGACCACGCCGCGCTTGAGAATCTCGTCCACCACGCTATCGAACGCTGGACCTGCCACGGCTGCGACCCGGAAGTGCTCAAGGCAATCTGCGAACAAGTGTTCGGGTTGTGACTGTGATGTCCGCCTGGCCGAAACTCGCTAGAGGTCCTGGCTGGAAACGAGGGCCCGCGCCCCAAGTGAAAGCAGATTCTGGTTATGGCGCGAGTCGAACGTGAAAAGCGGCTTGCCTGAAGCGATGACTTCACGACAAAGTGCCTCGGTCTTGCCGGCCGGCACAGCATAGGCAACAAACACACGCTCGGCCAATGACACTACAAACCGGTTGCGGACTTGGGCCCGCGCTGCGGAAATCCGGCCCTGGCCGGTCGGGAACGGCGACAGGATAAGCAGCCGTTTCTCTTCGACCGCCTTGCGGTAGTCCGACTTCAGCCGCAGCTTCTCGATACTCCGCGCCGGACACCAGACAACCAGCCCCTTGCCGCGCAGCAGGATGTCGAGGCACTCCTTTTCCATCGGCGCATGAAACCCGCTGATAACACCGACCTTTCTGTCCCGCAACTCCTTTGCCAGGTCGAACAGCCTGAGTATCAGCTCGCCCGGACAGCGGACCGAGCAGAACAGGGCGAGCAGCGGCGGCTTGAGCAGGGCTTGGTCGCCAATGGTCGTGCACGGTACGCCTGATGCAACCGCGCGGCCAGGATTACGTTCGTGGCTGACGCGGCTCGAAGGTGCACTCACGCAGATACTCGGGGTCGAGCCGGATGAACCGGTCGCAGACACGCTGCAGTTCCTGTGAGCGCCCCGTCTCAAAGTAGGCGTTCTCGACATGCTTTCCCAAATCCTTGACAGCCTCGACAGCGGTGGCGAAATCGCCGTCGCCGGACACGAGAATCGCGGTGTCATAGGCGTTTGAGACTGCGTACTTCAGCAAGTCAACCGCGATGTTCACGTCCACGCCCTTCTCTACAACGGTGTCACCACGTCGCATGAGACGTCCGAGCTTCACCTGAAAGAAGTCCAGATGGTTGAGCCTTTCGATGAATCGTTGCTGGTCTGCGTAGCGCTGCTCGCCATCCTCGCGCCGCACAACCGCGGTATAGAAATAGACGCGTACAAGCTGGCGATTTCCGACGAGCTTACGCGCGAATCGGGCGAAGTCGACGTTCGTGCCTGGCGGCAGCGAATTGCGGCACCCGTGGTAGAAGTTGCTGCCGTCCATGAAGATGGACACCCTGTCTGCCATTGCCGGTCCTCCTCTGAAAAAGTAACCGGAGGTTGCAGAGCAACCTCCGGGTGGTAATTGGCCGCCATTGCGTAGCAAGGGCGGGAGTTAATACCCATCTATTGTACGTCAGCAGCGCGTCGTGTCAATATCATCCGCGCGAGAGGTCGACGAGCAAGACTCCGAAAGATATGGCGACTGGGTCGGGGCTGAAAGCCCCGAGACGAGAAGCCAGGCGACTCATCCCAGACGCGACTAATGATAGCCCCCGTCGGGGTATGGTCAAGCACTTTCGGAATAATCCCCCGCCCCGCGACCCGTGCGCCAACGATGAGCGCGCTCTCTGTTCATCGCTGTTCACCCCCGCTTGTCATCCCGGCCTGAGGACTGCGCCGGCCGCCAGCGGCAGTTCCAGTGTTGAAGGCCTCGACATCGCAGCCCGGTGCACGGGTGTGGGCACCGGCATGACCTCCGGCATGTTGCTGTAGTCCCTGCCCTCCAGGGACCGGCCATTCAGGTGCTTCCTGGTGCCGCCCCACTGCTTGAAGAAAAACGGCACGCCCGCCAGCTCGCACTGGTTCCTGATTGACAGCACCCATTCCTTGCGCATCACCCTTGCGCCCGGGCCGGACTCGCCGCCGACGATCACCCAGTGAATGCCGTCCAGCGGAAGATGCCCGACATCGCCAATCAGCGGCTCGCAGGACAGGAATCTGACTTTCGCGCCTGTGGCACACAGGTCGGCGATGCGGCTGACGCACCGGCTGTCCTCAACCGTCACGCCCATCCAGACATTCTCCGGCCACGGCAGGCCTGGGGCGAGCTCCTTCAGGCGGAAACTCCGCTTGGTGAGGACTTGAAAAACATGCTGTCGGCACCTGACCATGACGTCGAACACCTGCCGGATGAATTCCGCCGGCACGCACTCGTGGAACAAGTCGCCCATCGAGCAAAGGAAGACCATGTGCGGCTTGCGCCACGACAAAGGAGTCAGAAGCTCCCGCGCGTGCGTCGTCACCTTGAACCCGTTCCGGTACTTCGGCACACCCGCGGCCTGAAGTCGCAGGGCAAACCGCTCAGCATAGCAGTGCGCGCATCCGGCGCTGATGGGCGAACACCCGGTAACCGGGTTCCACGTCGCTTGGGTCCACTCGATGGTAGAGTTCAGCGCCATACGGTGTTCTTCAGTATACTTCGCCGGTGGTTCTGCTCAACCTTGACCAGGTCAAAGCAAGCCTGCGTCCTCGCTCGCCACCTAGCCAATTCGGGCCACTCGACCGAGGATGATACCGTTCTGCGCCAGCCTGGTGTACTGCGGTGTGCCGGCGCGGAAGCGGACGCTCCCTACTGCCACCCAATAGAAGCCACCCTGAACCAGACGGTTCAAGCTCGGCGCACTCCTGTCCAACCAGCTCTTGAGCCAGGACTTCTTCCTGATGACAGCATCCACGTCGTAAGAAGAAGCAGGGTGTACTTCGACGTAGGCCACGCCGTCAGGCTGGTTGCCATAACCGTACCCGACAGCGTAGTCCCACTGCGGACAGCCCGGGTATTGCGGGCCAAGATGAGCCTCAAGGTTTACGCTGCCCTGCCCTCAGGGCCTCGCCCAGCGTGGTCCACGCCCAGCCGGGAGGAAGCTCGCGCGATCTCTCACCCAAAGAAGAAGTCACTTGTTGATTGCTGGTTGTATGAGAGGCCAAGTTCGCTCGATCAGTAGCGCCATTGCGTGGGCGGCATCAGAAGCCTTGCTTAGGTCGCTGGGGTCCGTAGAGTACTGGATGGAGAAGAAAGCGGCTGCCCAAGCTTCACCCCATGGTGCGGCTTCGAATGGCCAGGCTACTCCGCGTACGATCTCCTTTTCGCTGTCCTTTATGAGTTGCAGCAACCTGAAGTTCTCTTGCTGGTTAGATGTCTCGAAGTGGATGCACGCTCTCAACTGCTTCGCGCGCTTGCTGATACTCCATTCGTAGTGAATGTGGCTGTGGCCCAGAAAGACCTTGAAGTAGTATCGCCAAGCGCCTGGCGTCGCGGTGAAGCGTCTTCCAGCAACGACCACATTAAGCTGGTTGAACTCGTCGGCGATCTTCTGCCAGAGCGCCGCATAAGGAGAACTCTGGTTCCTGCGCGTCTCCGACGCCTTCTTCTGTTCGACCATCACTTGGTAGTCCTTTGTCTCGGGCAAAGGTATGATGACCTTCGGGACAAGCACCAACTTGCCGTCACCCAGCCGGTATGGCGTAAGCTCCACGCAGGATATGTCGAGCGCGAAGTTACGCAGCCAAAGCACGGATGCTGTGAGCTCTTGGTCATCAAGAGACCCGGCCGCCAGGATGATGCGTGGCGGTTTCTTCAGCAGCTCGGCGTCGTCATCGAGAAACTGCTCCATGCTCTTCTTCGCGGCTTCATCGCTGACCTTCGTGAACTGCGCAAGCATGCCCACAACCTGCTCTGCGGTCAAGGTTGAACAGAAGGCCGCATATCGAATCGCCTGCAGATCAGCGTGCGAACCACGAGCATCGAGCTTCAGTTCGACCACGACCAGTGTTCCGGTCTTGTCCAGGGCGAGCAGGTCGAGCCGTCGCGAGCTCTTGTCGAACTTGTCGAACTCAGTGGTAATGACCAGCAGCGGCTCGCCGAGGACGTCGGGGTTTCTGGCAATCCACTGCTCCATATCCTGCCGCTCTTTGACCCCGATATCGGAGAGGGCAATGGACTTGGCCCGGCGCAGATTCATGTCCTTGGGGTCTACTTCATAGATGAATTCCACGTTACCTCCTTAGCTGTGCTGCCAGCACCTCGCTCAGTTCTTCCAGCAGCCTGTTCAGGTCTGTTCCGAATGTCTGATACGCCTTGACCGGTCCGTCTTTGTCGTGGAATGACGCGCTTGCAGCGTGGTCATTCGGGATCTGTATTGCCCTCTTGCCTGGCGTGAAGTCGACGATACGTATCCAGGACTTCCTCAGCACATTCTGCTGGACGCCGGGTCACGTCCGAGCCAGTGAACACGCTGAATGCCCACCCCAGCTTGGTTAGCCTGTTGCGCTGGCGGATGTCGCGCTGCCACCGTGCTTCGCGCAGGTGCCACTGCGCCCCGTCGCAGTACACGGCGTACTTGATATCGGGGAACGCGAAGTCGGCCCTTGACACAAGAGCGCCGCCTTCGTCCAGTATACGATGCTGCGTCTTGATGCCATCAAGTTCCGGGTGTTCGCGCATCGCATCGAGCAGCAGTTTTTCGATAGGCGACTCCGTGTGTTGCTGCACTGGGCCGCCGCTCGGTGAGTTGACCACGAGAACGCCGTCCGTGCCGCTGCCCGCGGTGAGGTCCCACAGCAACTGGTTTTGTTCACTCGTGAACGCGTTTCGCATCCACGTCCTATCGGCGATGATTACGACCTTGCCGCGAGCACGCGTGACAGCTACATTCACGAGCCTCATCCCCGAGGGTCCATCAAGGAGTGCTCCCAGCCCCGGTCGCCCCCGGCCGTCCACTGGGTCGAAGATGACATAATCGGCCTCGCTGCCCTGGAACTGGTGGACCGTGCCAACATCGATGCCGTTGTACGCCTCATTCTCGGCTCTGAGCTCCTCGCGGAGCATTTTCCGCAGCTCCCGGACCTGCGCGCGATACGGGCTTATGATGGCTACTCGTAACGTCCGTTCGGCTTCCCCAATCGCAGCGCAGGCCACTTCCATGGCGAGCTTCGCGGTCCCCGCATTCCTCCAGCTTCCATGTATCCTCTCGCAGATTGCCTCTTGGTCTCCGGACGTATCCATCAGCACGACCGGTCTGTGCGGATTTGGCGGTAGTCTCGATATCCACAGCACGGCCGCGTCATCGACATTGCACGCAACACTGGGGTACAGCGACTGCACCCGTGTCCATATGCCGCGACTGCAGCGGCGCTGCGAGTCGATGAGCGTGAGACGCCCGTCACCCAGATGCGCGTCCCCTACGCCGCGCATGACACCGGTCGTCTCAAACACGTCCCGCTTCAACCATTGCTCGGTAGCAGCGGTGGCTGCTTTGGACTCGAAAACCGGACCGAGCTGCCGCGGGTCACCTGCGAGCAAGAAACGGCGCGTCGCGAGTGATCCAAGGTAGACACACTGCGCCGGTGGCACCATCGTCGCCTCGTCAACGAACACGCTGTCCCACTGGAGGTCAGCGACCGGATTGCTTTCAGAGACCAGGTAAGCCATTGTACTGGTGGTGAAGACCACCGAGCAGCCTTGCACGTGTTGTCGGACGGCCTCGCGCAGCCTCTCCTGAACGTCCAGCATCTCGGCCCGCAACGCGGAAAGATCCTCCTCGGACTGGTGAGCCTTCTCCGCCTCCCTTAGTCGCCGTGATACCTTCTGCTCTTCGTCCGCGAGTTCGTCGAGTTCGACCGGCCCGCGCAAACGAGCGTCCTCAATCACGTCGCTCATGCGAGGGTAGCCGAATCGTAGGATTCGACGATCATTGATCATGGAGCGCAGATTCTCGGCCCCGCAGTGTTTGAGGAACTCAAGGGTTGCGACGTCGGCCGCCCGGTTCGAGGGCGCCACCACCAAGTGTCGCTCACCGGGATGGTCAGGCAGCAGCTTGGCAAGCAGCGAGCCGATGCAGTAGGTCTTGCCTGCCCCGGGCGGCCCCCATAGGAATCTAGCCCAAGGCGCTGCAAGCCGCGCAAGCCCGCCGGCAAGGTCGATTGCGTCGTCCGCTGACAACCCGGTCGCTCCGTGGGGCGCACCTTGAAGCAAACTGCGGACGAGAGGTGGCATCTCCGTCAGCGCAGCCAGACGCTGTTGAAGCCCGCGCAGCAGGAAGGCTCTGTCGACCGTCAACGTACCGGGTATGTCGTTCGGCAGAATTTCGCTCCTGAGCGCCGCGTACACTCTTGCACCGTCCGGCTCTTGGCCCACTATTTTGCCGTCGGTGGTCCAACCTGACACCGTCGCCCGGTACCTTACGGGGGTGCCCGTCGCTAGGCGCTCATCGGATGCCTGAACGAGCAGGGCCTGAACAACGCGGCCGCCGCCCGATGCGTGACGCTGCACGCGGTGCGCTTCTTCAACCGTGAACCGTATGTCACGCAACCCTTCCTGATAACTGAGTACCGCCGCTGCCACTTCTGCCACGTCGGGACCAGATCCGGGCGGAGGTCCATCTGGTGGGGCAGCGGCCACTCGAATACCGGCCTCGGTCAGTTTGACCGCCCAGCGAGCGACTACAACGAACGTGCACACGTCGGGTGTACTAACCCAGGCCTTCACGGCATCGGTGTATTCGTCCGAGCCATACAGGCGGCGCGCAAGTCGTGTGTAGCGAACCCACGGTTCTTGAGCCTCCCTAGCAAGCTCAAATATCGCCCGCAGGAGACCAAATACGTCCTGGTTCATAGCGCGAACACCTCGTTCAGTTCCCTTAGCAGGCCGTCGAGGTCATTGCCGAATGTCTGATACGCTCTGCCCGGGCCGCCTTTGTCGTGGAAGGGCGAGATCTCAAGGTCGCTCATCTCGACCCGCAGGCTCGTGGCGATGTGGTCGCGTATCATCTCCAGCCATGTCATCTGTTCCTTTTGGGCACGCCGGCCTGGTAGAGCGCGGTCTGGTCGGATACCCCGCTGAGCGTCGCGCCTTCGGACCTGGCTTCGATGACGCCGCAGGCTTCACGGTTGATGAAGAGCAGGTAGTCGGCGACCCCGGTGTCAAGGGCAAACTCGCGTACCGCCACCCCGATACCGGCTCCGAGGTTCATTTCAAGCTGGTCCTGCACGACCCAGCCGGCTGCCTCAAGCAGTTCGTCGATTCTCTCGCGGGCTCGCTGTTCGGGTGTCCCCGATGCGCTCCGCTCCTGCACCGCGGCTTCATAGGTGTCGCAGTATAGGCCGGGTTCAGGGCAAGTCAAGCTGAGGTTACCCACGGCTTGCCGCGGCGGGTGGCGAGCGGCGGAAGGATAAGATGCGGGCGGCAGCGTGCAGGACGGCGATTGCTGGTCGGCGCCGTCAAGCGGGCCCGCTGGCCGTACACCCCGAATGTGCCGCGCGCTCGGGGGGCTACGCTGCGTTGACTATCCCCTGAGCGCAGAATCAGCGTGCAGCTAATGAGGCACAGGTACCATAGTACCTGATTCAAGTGTCGTGCCGAAGCTATGTATCATCTGCTATGACCGCACAGCACGCAAGAGCCAACGTCAAGTAGGCCGATGTTGAGCACCAGCAGCGCGGTTCCCCGTCGGCACCCCCAGTAAACATAAGTTTACCAAAAAGCGCTCGCGCCATGTTGTAAGTTGCTTGTTGGTAATGTGTTATCATGCTTGTCGGACTTACGGTTTGGGCTTGATTTCAGGCTTAGGGTCTTGTACGATGGGCGAGTCGCTGGAGAACGCGGCGACCGGCCATTGGGGCCGGGCGGCCTCTGCCTGTTTGGGGCCGTTGTCCTGGTAAGTGTCCATTTTGACCGGGCTTATGCGGGATGACCGGCGCGTGCTGCCAGCGATGAAAGGGTTTTATCATGTCTGCAAGTGGGAAGAGCGAAGTTGATATCGGGATTGCTGTGCAGCAGGTGCTTGCCGGTGATGCTGAAGCGTACACGTCCATCTATAATTCCTGCGACCAGGCGCTGCGTTCGTTCATCAGCTCGCGGTACGGACACCTTGGCCGAGATTTCATTGATGAGGTCGCGATTCGGACTCACGAGCGTGCAATTGAGCGGCTGGCTCAGTTTGACCCGGGCCGGGCTTCGTTTCAGACCTGGCTCAACTGGCAGTCGCGCCGGGTTGCCAGCCAGGTCCTTGCTGACTGGCATGGCCCGCGGTTCACCGGTTTTGATGAAAACCTGCACGCGCAGTATGTGCCGGCAGTGCCGGGTCCAGAGGAGCTTCATGAACAGCAGCAGAGAGACGAGTTCGTGCAGCAGGAGTTCGCGGCTTTGGACAAGGAAGGCAGGTTGACCATGATGTACCATGACCTTGCGGGTTGGAGTTTTGCCGCCACGGCCACTGCTATGGGCATGAGCGTGGGCAGTGTCCGGCGGCGGCGCGATAAGGCGATTGCTCAGTTGCGGCGGCGGCTGAAGAGACGCGGAGTTACGCTCCAGGCACGCGAAGGATAGCCCGGAACCCGGAAACCATGATGCGGAATCGAACGGCCGCGGCGACTGGCAGATGGCGAGCCGCGTAGCGCCCTGCGGTGCGGGCGGTCAGGTGCGTGTGTAGGCGGCGAGAAAGTCCTCTCGCTTGATGCCGGCCTGCGTGCAGATGGTCCGCAGGGTCGATGCCTTGATGTTGGGGTGATTCGGCATGGTGAGTGGTGTACGCGTGCCGTCCGGGTTCTCGCGGACCATGCCGATATGCTCCTGTTCGCGCACCAGGGTGAATCCGAGGGCGCGGAACGCACTCAGCACCCGCGCTTTCGGGGCATCGACCGGAAACTTGGACATCAGACGGCCACAGCCGTCTCGGTCAGGTAGGCTTCAAGGATCGGCCCATCGGCGTCAACAGCGTCCTTGCCGAACGTTTCCAGGTGAAACCGTATCGCCGACTTCACGTCGGCCAGCGCCGCCTCATAGGTGTCGCCCTCGCCGACTACGACACCTTTGAAACCGAGCGGGTAGGCAACATAGCCGTCTGCATGCTTCTCGACGATGATCTTGAAACTGGTCACGCTTTTCTCCTTTTCCGGATGAGTAAGTTGTAGCCTGAGAACCGAGCCGTGTCAAGTCACGCCGAACTGGCGATCGAGGACTGTCCTGCTGGGTTGGTCGAAGCTTCTTCGGTGAAGGAAGCGGGCCGGTGCGGGAAACGGAGCGCGGGTGGCTCGGTGTGACGGCCTATTTTCTCCGGCAAGTCCGGACACGGGAACCGTATAACAGAGTGAGGGCGAGGGCAACGTACCTCGACCACTGTTCTTTCTCATTCGGGAAGGACGGGATGCCCGCGGCGCGACACCGGGACTGAGGCAGCCCGAAGCCCGGTGCTGCGCCTGCGGGGTCGGCAACTGCTGAGAAAGGAGGTGACTAAGTATGCCGATCGACCCTGGTAAGCGCATCGCGCGGTGGAACACCAAGTTCAATACCGAGCGCGTGAAGGCAGTGCTGGACGAGATGCGTCCGGCCATGCTGGCTAACGTGCAGGCAGTGTTTCCCCTGATTGCCGCGATGGAGCTGGAGGTGAAGCAGGTGCTGGATTTGGCCGGCGTCTCGGTCGCGCAGTACGCGAACTATCTCGCGTTCGGGCGCGAGCTGTTCCGGATTATCCGGAACGGGATGTCGGGCGAGTCGGCCGCGATTGAGGCTGAGCTGCTCATTGTGAAGTGGGTGGCACGCGGTCTCGCGCGGAGCGTGCTCGAAACCATCCGCACCGGCGTGTTCAACATCGCGCCGCCTTCGAGTCCGTAAGGCAGAAGAGCAGGACCGGCGGCAGGGCGGCTGCGCTCTGCCGCCTCGGTCTGTGGTGGAGCCGGGCTGCGCGATGCTTGACCGGTGCGCCGGCTTCACCTATAGTCAGGAACAAGCTAGACCCGGAGGTTCTTTGGATTACAAACATCTGATTGTCAGTAAGGCCGACGGCATCGGCTGGCTTAAGTTCAACCGGCCGCCGGTGAACGCACTCAACACCGAAGTCGTCCTGGAGATTGAGCGGGCATTTGACCGGTTTGCTACTCAGGACGACGTCAGAGTCATTGTTCTCACCGGCGAGGGCCGGACGTTTGTTGCCGGTGCGGACATTGCGGAGATGTCGAACTTCAGCCCGCTTGAGGCCCGGGTGTTTGCCCAGAACGGGCACCGGGCTCTGGCCAAGGTCGCTGGTATTGAGAAGCCGGTGATTGCTGCCGTAAACGGTTTTGCTCTGGGCGGCGGTTGCGAGGTTGCACTCGCCTGCGATATCCGGGTTCTGGCTGATACTGCGAAAATCGGCCAGCCTGAGGTGAACTTGGGACTCTTGCCCGGGTTCGGCGGGACTCAGCGCCTGGCCCGGCTGGTCGGACCAGGCAAGGCCAAGGAGCTCATCTTCACCGCCGACCCGGTTGATGCGGCTGAGGCGCTGCGCATCGGTCTTGCGAACATGGTCGTGCCTGCAGACAAGCTGATTGCAACTGTGACCGAGCTGGCTCAGAAAATAGCAAGCAAAGGCCCGGTTGCGGTCAGGCTTGCCAAGACCTGTATCAACCGCGGGCTTGACACTGATTTGAACACAGGCAATGCATTTGAAATCGAGGCCTTTGGCGTCTGTTTCTCGTCCGGTGAGCCGGCCGAAGGGACCCGGGCCTTCTTGGAGAAGCGCAAGCCGGATTGGAAGCCGGCAAAGGAGTAACCAATGACCATAGGTAAGGCAAAGGATACATTCATCGTTGGCGCGGCCCGGACGCCAATCGGTCGGTTCTTGGGCGGACTTTCGTCGCTGCGTGCGCCGGAGCTGGGCGGAGCAGCAATCAAGGCCGCGGTCGAGCGTTCAGGCGTGAAGCCGGAGGAGATTGACGGCGTGATCATGGGCAATGTCTGTCCGGCCGGCATCGGCCAGGCTCCGGCCCGCCAGGCCGCAGTCAAGTATGCCGGGTTGTCGCCCGAGATACCGGCGCTGACCGTGAACAAGGTCTGCGGCTCAGGCATGATTGCCGTGGCACTGGGCTGCCAGCAAATCAAGGCCGGAGATGCCCGGCTGATTGTTGCCGGCGGTCAGGAGTCGATGTCGAACGTGCCTTATTACCTGAAGACCTTGAGAGCGGGTAACAAGATGGGCGACGCGAAGCTCCAGGATGGCATGGTCTACGACGGCATCTGGGACTTTTTCGGCGACGTCCACATGGGCGCACTTGGCGACTTCACCGCCAGCAACTCCGGGATAAGCCGCGAGGAACAGGACAAGTGGGCTGCAGGCAGTCATGCCAAGGCTTCGGCCGCAATCAAGGCCGGCAAGTTCAAGGCGGAAATTGCGCCGGTGCTGATTCCTCAGCGCAAGGGCGACCCGATTGTCATCGACACCGATGAGGGGCCGCGTGCGGACACGACCTTGGAGAAGCTGGCAAGTCTGAAGCCGGTGTTCACCAAGGACGGCACGGTCACAGCAGGCAATGCGTCGTCTATCAATGACGGCGGGGCCGCAGTGGTGATTGCCGGGGGCGAGTACGTGAAGCAGGCCGGACTGAAACCGCTGGCTCGGATTGTCGCCTATGCCACAGGCAGTGTTGAGCCGAAGATGCTCTTCTACGCACCGATCAAGGCGGTGCGTAATCTGCTCAAGGTTCAGGGTGTCGGGATTGACCACTTTGACCTGATTGAAATCAACGAAGCCTTTGCTTCTCAGACTCGGGCTGACGGCAAGGAGCTGGGCTGGAACTGGGACAAGGTGAACGTCAACGGCGGCGCGATTGCGCTTGGACACCCAATCGGCTGTTCTGGGGCGCGGATTATCGTGTCCTTAGTCTATGCCCTGAAAGACCGGGGCCTGAAGACCGGCCTGGCAACTGCCTGTCTGGGCGGCGGCGAGGCGACCGCAATCAGCGTCGAGCTCGTGTAGGCTTGCCGACTTACAGAACCTCGAGTGCGGCCGAGACGGTTGAGCTCGGCCGCACTCTTGCTCGTCAGCTCCGGCCCGGAGACGTGGTGGCTTTCTCGGGCGAGCTGGGCAGCGGCAAGACCACGATGATTAAGGGAATCTGTGCGGGCCTCGGCGTCACTGAGCCGGTACGGAGTCCGTCGTTCGTCATTGTCAGCGAGTACCAGGGAGGGCTACCGGTCTATCACATTGACCTGTACCGGCTGGCAACCCGGGAAGACTGCGAAACAGTCGGGCTCGATTACTATCTTGGGAGCGAGGGGATCTGTCTTGTCGAATGGGCCGAGCGGGCCGGAGACCTGCTGCCCGGCACTGCCATCCGGGTTGTACTTACGGTCGAGGCAGACGGACGGCGGGTCGAGGTGACTGATCTACACCGGCCGGGCTAGCCGTTCGAGCAGCGTCTCGATACCACCGGCCAGCGTTTCGGTACGGTCCGGGCCGACCAGAGTGATTCGCTCGCCCTGGAGCGTGACTTTGAGCAGGTCGAGCTTTCGCGCCCGCACGCGCACCAGCGCAACCTGGAACAGCGGCTCGACCTCAGCGGGATAGCGGCCGAACCGGTCAATCATCTCGGTCTTCAGCTCGGTCAGTTCAGTCTCAGTCTCGACGCTGAGCAGCCTCTTGTAGACCGCGACGCGCTCGAACGAGTCGCTGATGTAGGAGTCAGGAATGCGGGCCGGCATGTCGAGCTTCAGTTCAGGTTCGGGCGCGACCGGTTCACCTTTCAGTCGGGCGACCGCCTCTTTGAGCATCTGGGTGTACAGGTTGAAGCCGACCCGGGCAACGTGGCCGTGCTGTTCTGTGCCGAGCAGGCTGCCGACGCCTCTGATTTCCATGTCGCGCAGGGCAAGCTTGAAACCAGACCCAAGCCGGGAATAAGCAAGAAGCGCGGAGAGCCGCTGGCGCGCGTCGGGCGTGACCTCGTGCCGGGCCGGAACCAGAAACAGCGCATACGCCTGTTCCTGAGCCCGGCCGACCCGGCCGCGCAGTTGATGGAGGTCAGCCAGGCCGAACCGGTCAGCCCGGTTGACGATAATGGTGTTGACGTTGGGCATGTCGAGTCCGGATTCGATTATCGCGGTTGAGAGCAGCACTTGGTGCTCACCGGCAGCGAATGCCAGGTAGATATCAGCCAGCCGGCGCGCGCTCATCCGGCCATGAGCCAGGGCAAGGTTCACCTCGGGCAGGAGCCGGCTGAGCCGGTCGGCCACGGCCTGAATCGAGGCGATCTCGTTGTGGACAAAGAACACCTGGCCACTCCGGCCGAGCTCGCGCTGGACATATTCCCGAATCAGACGGTCATCCCAAACAGCGACTTCGGTCGCCACCTCGCGCCGGCCCGCAGGTGGGGTGTTGATCTGGGAGACGTCGCGCAGGCCGGCCAGGCCCATGTAGAGCGTGCGCGGAATCGGGGTCGCGGTCAGGGTCAGGACGTCAACTCCGGCCTTGAGCGCCTTGATCCGTTCTTTCTGCCGCACGCCGAACTTCTGCTCCTCGTCGATGACCAGGAGCCCGAGGTCACGGAAGCGGACGCGGCTGCTGAGCAACTGGTGCGTACCAATGACGATGTCAACGACACCCGAGGCAAGACCGGCACAGACCTCGGTCTGGCGCCGGGGCGGAGTCAACCGGGAGAGCATTTCGACCCGAACCGGAAACCGGGCCAGGCGGCGGCGGAACGTCACGTAGTGCTGGTAGCAGAGGATCGTCGTGGGAGCAAGCAGCGCGACCTGTTTTGCTCCGGCCACGGTCCGGAGTGCGGCACGGATCGCGATTTCGGTCTTGCCATAGCCGACGTCGCCGCAGACCAGCCGGTCCATGGGTCGGGACTGACCCATGTCGCGGCTGACGTCAGCAAGTGCCCGACGCTGGTCCTCGGTTTCGGTGAAGGGGAACGATGCTTCAAGCTCGGTCAGCCATTCGGTTGCAGGCCCGAACGCCGTGCCCCGGGCTGCGGCGCGGCGGGCATAGGTTTCAAGCAGTTCCCGGGCGTACTCGGCACTGGCGCGGGCCGCCCGGGCCTTGGCCTCAAGCCAGGCGCGTGAGCCGAGCCGGTCGAGCGCCGGGGCCGAATCGTCGCCGCCGACAAACCGGTCGAGCAGGCCGATGTTCTCGACCGGGACATAGACCCGGTCGGTCCCGGCATACTGGATGACGAGGCAGTCTTTGGCAATACCGTGGTCGGTAATGGTCTGGGTGCCGATGAACCGACCGACACCGTAATCAATATGAACAACGTAGTCGCCGGGTCGGAGTGCTACAACGTTGTCAATCGGGATGCCCTGGAACCGGTGCCGGACCGGCCGGATGACGGGCGAGCCGTAGAGCTCGCGCTCGGTGAGTACGGTGAAGCGGCCGGCCGGGCTGGTCAGCCCGGCGCTCAGCGGCGCAACCAGAAACCGGGGCCGGTCACCCAGGAGCCCGCGCAGCCGGTCCCGCTGCTGGTCGTTGCTCGCAGCAATGATGTACTCGTGGTCTGATTCCTGCATCGTGCGGCGCAGTAGGTCGAGATTGCCGAGGAACACCGGCGCGGGTTCGAGGCCCAAGTCAAAGTCGGCCCGGTCGTCGCCAGTGAGGATCGCAGCCGCAGAGCACGCAACATCGATGCCTTCACCGATGAGCACGAAATGGGACGGCAGCAGGGACGAGGCCGGTTGGTCCGAGTGTTCAGGAACCCGCCGGCTCGCCAGACTCGCGGCATCGAGCAGACCGGTTGAACGCTGGAGCAGGGGGTCGAAAGTCCGCAAGGAGAGCACCTTGTCGCCCTCAAACTCGACGCGCAAAGGCAGAAGGCTGTCTTCCGAAAAGCAGTCAACGATGCCGCCGCGGGCCGCGTACTCGCCCGGTTCGGTAACGAGGTCGGTGCGCTCGTAGCCGTTGGCCTCAAGCCAGGTAAGGAGGTCGTCAGGCGCAAGCGGGCCGCTCCGGCTCAGAGCAAGACACGTGGACTGGGAGTCGTCAATTGCGGGGGCAGGCTGGTTTAGTTGTTCGACCGTGGTGACGACGACTGCGGCGACGTTTGCCTCGAGCAGTTTCAGGTTCGCCAAGAACCCCGGGGTATCGGGGGTGAACGCAAGACACGGAATGGCCCGGTCAAGCGTGCGGACGTCGGCGAGCGCGGCGCGGGCCGTGACGAGGCGGTCAGTAACGAGGAGAATTGGTCGGGACAGTTCGCGGGTGGTTTGGGTCGCCAGCAGCGCGGCCGCAGGACCGGCTGCGCCCCGGACGGTCACGCTCGCGCCGGCTTTGAGCTGGTCGAGCAGCGGCCGGAACGCGGTTACGCGGGAGAAACAGGCGAGCAGTTCGTTCATGACGAAGAAGGGGCGCACAGGCGCCCCTCCCGGAAGTCAGCCGGAGGCTACTTCTTCTTTTTCTTTGCGGTCTTCTTGGCGGTTTTCTTCACACCGCGCTTTGCGCAAGGCATCAGACCTCCTTTTTGTGGAGTGATGTTATTCGTATCCCGGCGTCAGTCAAGCAATACCGAGCGGTGTCGTCGATGAACCGGCAACGGCCGGGCGCGTTCTTTGACATCCACGCCGGCCTGAGTAACATTATACCCTTGTTCGGGGAATGCTCGAAAAGCTAATCGGCCGCATCTTCGGTACAAAGAACGAGCGCGAGCTAAAGAGGCTCTGGGCGCTCGTTGCCGAAGTCAACGCGGTCTTTGAGTCCCTCAGCGGCATCACGGCTGAGGACCTGCCCAGAAAAACTGAGGACCTCAAGAAGCGGATTGCCGATGGCGAGCTGCTGGACGAAGTTCTGCCCGAGGCATTCGCTCTGGTGAAGTGGTCGTGCCGATTCCTGGTCGGCAAGAGCTGGCCGGTTGCCGATATCATGCAGCAGTGGAACATGGTGCCGTTCGACGTGCAGCTCATCGGCGGGATGGTTCTGCACGAAGGCAAGATTGCCGAGATGAAGACCGGTGAGGGCAAGACCCTGGTGGCGACAATGCCCTTGTACCTGAATGCGCTCGAAGGAAAGGGCGCCCACCTGGTGACGGTCAACGATTTCTTGGCGCGGCGCGACCGGGAATGGATGGGGCCGGTGCTGGAGTCGCTCGGGCTGAGGCTGGGCTGCATCCAGCAGGGGATGGAGCCGGAGCAGCGCAAGCCGCACTACGATGCCGACGTCACCTACGGCACGAACAACGAGTTCGGGTTCGACTATCTGCGCGATAACATGGTGGTACGCTGGGAAGACAAGGTCCAGCGCGGGCACCATTACGCCATCGTCGACGAGGTCGACTCGATTCTGATTGACGAGGCGCGGACACCGCTGATTATCTCCGGACCGGTCGAGACCACGGACAAGGGTTATGACCGGCTTACGCCGCTGGTGCGCCGGTTGTTCGGCCGGCAGACGATTCTCGTCAACCGGATTGTCGAGGAGGGCGAGAAGCTGCTGGAACAGGGCAAGGAGGCAGAGGCGGCGGTCAAGCTCCTGCAGGCGCGGCGCGGCTCACCCAAGAACAAGCAGTTGACCAAGCTCGAACGGCAGGAAGGCGTCAAGAAGCTGATTGATACGACCGAGCTTTCGTACCTGAGAGATAAACGGCTGCACGAGGTCGACGAAGCGCTCTACTTCGTCATTGATGAGAAGGACCATTCCATCAGTCTGACCGAGATGGGCCGAAAAGAGCTGGCGCCGAACGACCCCAATGCGTTCGTGCTGCCGGACCTGAGCGAGGAGCTCGGCCGCATTGACCGGGACGAGAACCTGACCCCGAAAGAGAAGGTCTATGCGCGGGAACAGGCGTATCAGAAATATGCTCAGAAGTCGGATGTGCTGCACAGCTTTCAGGCACTGCTCAAGGCGTTCTCCCTGTTCGAGAAGGACGTCGACTACGTGATTCAGGACGGCAAGGTTATCATCGTGGACGAGTTCACCGGCCGGCTGATGCCCGGCCGGCGCTACTCAGACGGGCTGCACTCGGCCCTGGAGGCGAAGGAGAATGTGCGGGTCCAGGGCGAGACTCAGACGTTTGCCACGATCACGCTGCAGAACTATTTCCGGATGTACCGGAAGCTTGCGGGCATGACCGGGACAGCGCTGACCTCGGCCAGCGAGTTCTTCTCGACCTACAAGCTGGATGCAGTCTCGATTCCGACCAACGAGCCGGTACGCCGGATCGACTATCCTGATATCGTCTACAAGACGCGCCGGGCAAAGTACGAGGCGGTGCTGAATGAGATTGAGAAGTGGCACGGCACCGGCCGGCCGGTACTGGTTGGTACGACGTCGGTGGACGTGTCGGAGGTCATCTCGCGGATGCTGCGGCGCCGGGGGATCAATCATGAGGTGCTCAACGCCAAGCACCATCAGCGCGAAGCGGAAATCGTGGCCCGGGCCGGCCAGCCCGGCGCAGTAACGATCGCCACCAACATGGCCGGCCGAGGCACCGATATCAAGCTCGGCCCGGGCGTGGTGAAGGGCGAAGGCTGTTATCTGGTCCAGCACGGAGAGGGCAGTTGTCCATACTGGGAAGAGCAGCCCGGCCGGTGCTATGACGACGTGCCGTGCGGGCTCTACATCATCGGCACCGAGCGACACGAGGCCCGCCGGATTGACGACCAGTTGCGCGGCCGCAGCGGCCGACAGGGCGACCCGGGTTCATCGCGGTTCTATCTTTCACTTGAGGATGACCTGATGCGGCTGTTCGGCTCGGAACGGGTGGCGGCAATCATGGACCGATTCGGGGCCGAAGAGGACGAACCGATCGAGCACGCGCTCGTCACCCGCGCGATTGCCGGGGCCCAGCGCCGGGTCGAGGTGCGCAACGCCGAAATCCGGCGCCACCTGCTGGAATACGACGACGTGATGAATCGGCAGCGGGACGTGGTCTACAAGATGCGCGACGCAATTCTGAAGGAGGCAGACCCACGGCCGGTCTACGACCAGATGGCGGCCGGGTTTGTGGACGCGCTGATTCGCCGGACGACCGGGGGCGCGAAGTACCCGGATGAGTGGGACTGGGCCGGGCTCTCGGGCGAACTCCAGGCGACGTTTCTGGCCGACCTGTCGGTGCCGGAGAACGAAAGGCGTCAACTGCATCGGGAAGACCTGCAACAACTGTTGACAGACCTAGCCTCTCGTCGCTATGATGAGCGTCATGAAGAGCTGGGCAGTGAGCTCTTTACCGACCTCTGCCGGTACGTGTTCCTGCGCACGATGGACGCCAAGTGGCGTGACCACCTTTATGCGTTGGACATGCTCCGGGAGGGGATCAGTCTGCGCGCTTACGGGCAGAAGGACCCACTCGTCGAGTACAAGCAGGAGTCGTTTCGCATGTTCGACGACATGCTTGTCGACCTGTACCGCGAATCGCTCACCCTCCTGTTCCGCGCTCAGGTTCAGACCGCAGAGGAGCGACGCCGGCCGGCAGCCCGGCACGCGGTGCACGCCTACAAGCCGGACCCAGGTCGGGCCGAGGCCGAGTCGGAGTCCGGTTCCCGTCCCCCGGTCCAGGTGCGCCGCGCCGAAACCAAGGTGGGACGTAATGACCCGTGTCCGTGCGGGTCAGGAAAGAAGTACAAACGGTGCTGCGGCAGCGGCACAAGATAGTGACTGACCGCAGCGTGGCATTGTCCGCAGAAATGCCGTCAGCTCGGCAGCGCGCGGCCGACCGGGTCTGCCCGGTCCGGTGCGGCGCGGGCCGGGCTCGGGCGGCGCAAGAGGGCGGTGCCCAGGCCAGGGACACCGTACCTAGTTCGAGCTCAAACTAAGGAGGAGCAATGGCACAAGGCAGCAAGAGCCGAGTTGTCATCTGGACAATCGTCGGCATCCTGGTCGTAATCGCAGTCGTGTTTCTAATCGTCGGTCGGAAGGGCACGCCGAGCGGCAAGCGGGCCGTGGCGGCCGAAGACATCCCCGCGTTCGTCAATCGGATGGAGAGCCGGCTCGTGAAGTTCGAGCACCGCATCGAAGCCGCCCGAAGCAAGGGCGGTGACCCGGCGGCCTTCGCGAAGGTCGACGAGCAGGTCGCCAAGGTGAGAGCCGGAATGCAGGAACTCCAGGGCATCACCGACCAGACTCAGTGGCTTCCCAAGATGGAGCAGATTAAGAATGACCTTGCGGAGGCACGCAAGATGCTGAGAGCAGCGGGAGGTGAAGGCGGTTCGGACGAAGATTAGTTCCGTCGTCTGAAGCGTCGGCTGGAGCCGGCCCGGTCGACCGGCTCCAGCCTGCGCCGTCGGCACGAAGCACCGACGGGCCATCAAGCCTTGACGCTGTGGCGATGACGTCTATACTTGGCAATGTCCTGTCGTAATTCCGCTAGAGCCTCGTTTGAAACGGTTGAGGTCAACCGGCATGAGTATCATGGGTGCCGGGCGCCTTCCAGTTACCAGCCGTGGCAAGGAGTTGGAAGAACGAGCAGAACAGAAAGGAGGCTGGTTTGAAGAGTAGGGTTGTTGTCTGGCTCGTGGTCGGCGTTCTTGCGCTCGCTGCGGTTTTGTTCATTCTGACCAAACCGAGGGTGCCGGGCACACCGAGAGTGACGGCGGAGCGGCTGAGTCGGGCCGCGGATCAGACCGAGGTTCAGCTTAACCGGTTGGCTGCGAAGCTGGTGGCAGTGCGGAGCGGCACGGCAGCCGGGTTTGACGTTGCTAAGGCGGCTGAGGCGGACCGGCTGCTGGCTGAGGCGCGAACCAAGCTCGGCCAGGTGCGGCAGACAGGCGACCTGAAGCAGGGCGAGGCACAGCTCAGGGAAGTGAAGGAGTCGCTGCGCCGCGCGCGGCGGGCGCTGGAACTCGCTGCCAAGGGCGCCAGCTCTAGGCCGCCAAACATGTAGGCCAGACCTGCAGCGGGCTGCGCGCCCGCCCGGCCACTGGCCTAGTAGTAGACATAGCGCAGGCGCGGGAACCTAAGCCCGCCGAGCAGGTTTTCCGTAGTTCCCTCCAGCAGTTGCCGAACAAGGAAGCTCATTCGACGAGTCGGGCGGATGAGTCGGGGTTCACCTTCAATGCCGCACAGGTCGGCCGCGATGCGCTTCGCATCTTCGAATGTGCCGAGTGTATCCACCAGACCGAGCGCCAAGGCCTGTCGGCCGGTCATGATCCGGCCGTCGGCAATCAGTCTCACGCTGTCTTCAGGAATGTTCCGTGATGCGCTGACGACTTCGACGAACTGCTCATAGGCGTCGGTGACAACGCCCTGGAGGAGTTCGCGGTCCCGCGAGGTCATGTCCCGGAAGGGTGAGCCGATGTCTTTTTGGTCGCGCGACTTGACGACCTCGACTTTGAGGCCGAGTTTGTCCATCAGGCCTTTGACAACCGGGAATTCCATGATCACACCGATGGAACCGGTCAGGGTCTGGGGGCTGGCGACAATCAGGTCGGCCGGGGCCGAGATGTAGTAGGCGCCGGAGGCGGCAATCGTGCCCATCGAGACGATCACCGGTTTGCCTTCGTTGCTGATGCGGGCGACTTCCGAGTAGATTTCGTGCGAGGGGGTGACGACGCCGCCGGGCGAGTCAACACGCAGCAGGATGCCCTTGACCTGAGGTTGCCGTTCGAGCCACTTGAGCTGACGGACGGTCTCGGTCGCGTCGACAATCGTGCCCTCAATTTCAACGTAGCCGAGCCCCTTGCGCCAGCCGGCCACGGCATCCGGTCCGGCACCGGCCTGTGTGGCAATGACCGTCAGGAACAACACGAACATAACCAAGCCGGACAGAACTCCGGCCACAACAAGCATGACGGTTGACTTGCGACTCACGGCAGAGGAGTGGGCCCAAGTAGATTCGAACTACTGACCCCTGCGTTATCAGCACAGTGCTCTACCACCTGAGCTATGGGCCCGACCAACAAGGAGTTCGAGGAATCAGGGTCTTGTGCTTCGAACCCCGGACTCCTGACTTCAACTCACGCTGCTAATGATAGGGCAGGGTCGCGCCAAGTCAAGGACGCGGTTTGACCCGCGGGCCTTGGGGCGTGTCTTCGACCAGGAAGCCGAGTTGGGCGATACGCGAGCGTAACCGGTCAGATGCAGCCCAGTCGCGGGCCTGACGCGCAGCCTGGCGTTCTTCGAGGAGCTTGAGGACTTCTGCCGGGACCGGGTGCTGGTCGGTGGCCAGGCGTTCGAGGCCGAGTCCGAGGACCCGGTCGAAGTGAAGGATAGCGTGCCAGGCGCTCTGGTCCTGGCGCCGGTTGGCTTCGCGCACGACGTTCCAGACCACGGCCAGAGCCTGAGGCACGTTCAGGTCGTCGGCGATCGCCGCGCGGAACTCATCCTGCCAGGGCCGAAGCCAGGAACCATCACTTTCATTCCAGGTCTGGGCGGTGCGGCCGAAGTCGATGAGGCTGCGGAGGGAGTTCTGGGCGCTCTTGAGTGATTCGAGCGTGAAGCTCAAGGGCATGCGGTAGAGGGCAGTGTGACAGAGGTATCGGAAGTCGGCCGGATGGATGCCCTGCCGGGTCAGCTCGGCAAGCGTCACAAGGTTGCCTTCGGATTTGCCCATCCGGCTGTCGCCGACGGTCAGGAAGGCGTTGTGCATCCAGTAGTTGACGACTTCGTGTCCGGTGGCGGCGAAGTTCTGGGCTCGTTCGTTGGTGTGGTGCACCGGGATATGGTCGATGCCGCCGGTGTGGATATCAAACCGCTCGCCCAGATACCTGATTGACATGGCCGAGCATTCGACGTGCCAGCCCGGGAATCCTCGGCCCCAGGGCGAGTCCCACTGCATAAGATGCCGGGGCTGGTTCGTTATCCAGAGGGCGAAGTCGGACGGGTTGCGGCGTTCAGGGTCGATTTTGACCCGGGCGCCGGCCTGTTGCTCGGCGAGGTTGAGTCGAGCAAGTCGGGCGTAGTCCGGGTACTTTCCGGTGTCGAATATCAGTCCGACGCTGGTCCGGTAGGCAAATCCGTTTGCCTCGATGCGGCGGATGAACTCGACCATGTCTGCGATGTGGTCGGTCGCCCGACAGATGATATGGGGCCTGAGGATGTTGAGCCGTTCGCTGTCGGCCCAGAACGCCTTCTCGTAGAACCGGGCGATTTCTTCCGGGGTCTTGCCCTCAGCCCGAGCGCCCTTCTCCAGTTTGTCCTCGCCGGTATCCTCGTCGGACGTCAGGTGCCCGACATCGGTGATGTTCATGACGTGGCTGACTTCGTAACCGAGATATTCCAGTGAGCGGCGGAGCGTGTCGGCGAAGACATAGGCACGGAAGTTGCCGACATGGGCAAACATGTAGACAGTCGGACCGCAGGTGTAGATGCCGACCTTGCCTGGAGTCAGCGGGTCCAGTTCCTCTCGGCGGCGCGTCAGGGTGTTGAACAGCTTCATCGGCTTGCGATTGTAGCAGCAGCATGGTTAGGCGTCAAACCGGCGCTTCTCCTTGCACCAGGCCGCAACGTCGGGTATGCTGGAGCGATGCGCGTCAGGGCTCGCCACTGGATTCGAGAACAGGACGGTGTACGTTGCCAGCTATGCCCGAACCAGTGTCTTGTTGCCCCGGGCAGGAAGGGTCGCTGTCTTGGTCGGGTCAACGAGGAGGGGACGCTGTACGCGATGAACTACGGGGAAGTGGTTTCTCTCGGCGTGGACCCGATTGAGAAGAAGCCGCTCTACCATTTCCTTCCCGGTTCCGACATTCTCTCGGTTGCGACCTACGGCTGTAACCTGCGCTGTCCGTTCTGCCAGAACGCTGAGATATCGCAGCAACAGGCCCGGTCGAAGGTCGTCGCCCCGGATGAGCTGCTTGCTCTGGCGCGCAAGTCCGGGACCGGGGCGGTTTCCTACACCTACAGCGAGCCGCTGACATGGTTTGAGTATGTGGTCGATTCGGCCCGGCTGCTTGAGGACGCCGGATTCAAGACCGTGCTCGTGACCAACGGCATGATCAGTCCTGAGCCGCTGGCTGAACTCCTGCCGCTTGTCGACGCGATGAACATCGACCTGAAATCAATCCGGCCGGAGTTCTACCGCGACTATGTCAAGGGTGACCTCGAGGCCGTGCTTGACACGATCCGGGCCGCCCGTCAGTCCTGCCACGTTGAGCTGACCAATCTGCTGGTTCCGGGTCGCAACGACTCAGATGAGGAAATCCGTGACCTCGTCGACTTCGTTGCCGGCCTGGGGTCGAACACCGTGCTGCATTTCTCACGCTACTTCCCGCGCCATCGTGAAACCACTCGGTCCACACCGGCGGAGACCCTGGTTCGCGCTGCTCGAATCGGCCGGCAGAAACTGCACTATGTGTACCTGGGTAATGTGGTCGCGGGTCCGGCAGACCGCGATACCTTCTGCCCGGCCTGCTCCAATTGTCTGGTGGAACGCAGCCAGTACCGGGGTCGGGTCACCGGTGTCGTCGACGGTCGATGCAGCCGGTGCGGTCGGCCGGCCGACCTGGTCCTGGCGTAGGCGCTTGATTCCTGGCCGTCGCTTGGTATTATCGGCGGTCAGTTCATGAGAACCCGCACACCTGCTGCCGGCGGTCGCTCGGTCGGTCTGCTCGTGCTCGCCGTGTTTGTTGCCGGTGTATCGGGCAGTGTCGTGTCGTATTTTCTGGCCGGGCTGTTTCCCTCAGGGCCGGTGCGGGACTTCTTCTTCAAGGCCCTGCCCATCGGCGTGCCGAACCTGACGGTCAATCTCGGTTTTGCGACTTTCACGGTTGGGGTATCCTTGTCGGTGACAACAGTGGCGGTCCTGCTGGTCGCGCTGGCGGCCTATCTCTGGTACAAGTTCTAGTCCGCGACCCGGCGCGAAAGAATCCCGGACACCGGGGAAACGGTCTATAGATATTATCGAATATTGCATCAACCAGGAACAGGCCCGGAGCCTCGCGCCGATGCTGAAGGCGCTCGGTCATCCGCTCCGGTTGCAGATTGTTGCCTATCTCATGCAGCAGAGCTGCAACGTGAAGCGCATTACCGAGTGTCTGGGCGCGGCTCAGGCAACCGTGTCGCAGCAGCTTGCCGTGTTGCGGGCCTCGGGTCTGGTCTTGTGCGAGCGTAATGGTAACCAGGTTTGTTACAAGTTGGCGCGGCCGCGGCTTTCGCAGTTGGTCCGGCTGCTCGTCCGAATAGCTGAGGAGGAAAAGAAGAATGGCTGAAGTTCGACACGTCAATGACGGCACGTTCGAGTCCGAGGTAATCAAGTCGACTGAGACGGTACTGGTCGACTTCTGGGCACCGTGGTGCGGGCCCTGCAAGATGATTGCGCCGGTCGTTGAAAAGCTGGCTGAGCGTTACCAGGGCCGGCTCAAGGTCTGCAAGCTGAACACCGACGAGGCGCCGGACACGCCGGGCCGGTACAACATCCACGGCATTCCAACTCTGATAATCTTCAAAGACGGCAAAGAAGTAGAGCGCATGGTCGGGTTTGCCCCGGAGCCGGCGCTGACCGCCAGGATTGAGCCGCATCTTCCGGCCGCGAAGAGCTAGGGATTGACCGCGAGCGCGGGTCGCTCGGCTGAGCGGTAATGGTAGTAGCGGTATCGGGCATAGCCGTAGCCGCGGCTCAGGCTGAGGTCGTTGGCCGTGACCCCGAGGGTGTGCGCCCCGGCCTGAAGGAGCAGTCGGCGGGCTTCGTCAAGGGCCCGCCAGTCGGTTCTTGACATCCGGGCAACGAGGACGACGCCATCGGCCCGGGCGGCAAGGACCGCGGCATCGGCTGAGACCAGGACCGGTGGGGTATCGATGACCAACGCGTCGTACTGGTCGGCGAGGCGCCGGAGGTGGTCGTGGAGGACCGGCGAGTTGAGGAAGTCGACCGGCGAGGGCGGCATGGTCCCGGCGAAGAGCACGTCGAGGAGGCCCGAGGAGTCATGAGTGATGAGTGAGGAGTGAGGGGTGATGGGTTCGGGCGTGGTGACGTGGACCGGGACGCGGAGGCGGGCCTGGTCGAATGATGCGCCGAGCATGACCGTGTCGGTGAGCCCGGGTTTCTTGTGCCGGCCGAAGATGGTGTGCTGTTTGGGGCGTCTGAGGTCGGCGTCGATGAGGAGGACCCGGCGGCCGGCCTGAGCCATGACCGAGGCGAGGTTTGAGGCGACCGTGGACTTGCCCTCGCCTGCGCCCGGCGAGGTGACGATGATGGTCTTCAGGGCCCGGCCTGAGCCAGCAAACTGGAGGTTGGTGCGGAGTACGCGGAACGCCTCGACCGGCGGGGCCGCCGGGTCACTGACTGCCAGCGGGACCGGCTGAACCGGCGTGGTCGGCGCAATGCGCGGAACCGAGGCAAGGACCGAGAAGCCCTGGCGTTCGAGGTCCTCGGGCCGGCGCACGGTTGTGTCAAGGTAGTCGACCGTGAGGACCGTGCCGAATGAGATCATGACCGCGAGGAGCAGGGCAAGCAGGGCGTTGTTCCTGTGGTTGGGTCGGACGCGGGCGCCGGTCCGGGGCTGGTCGACCAATCCGACCGCGGAGAGGCGTCCGGCTTCCTGAATCCGTGCCTCCTCGTGGCGCTGGGCCAGCAGCATGTGGACCTGACGGCCGACCTCGACCTCGCGCGTGAGCCGAGCCAGAGACCGTTCCTGCCCGGGCAGGGAGCGCAACTCGCCGTCATAGGCGGCGACGACTCCGGCCAAAGCGCCTTCGGCCGCACGCAGCCGCTCACGCTCTGGTTCCAGCTCGGCGATGCGGTTCATAAGGACGCTGACCCGAGCCGCCGGGTCGTCAGTGCCGGCAGCGGTGATCAGGCTGCTGAGTTCCTGTTCGAGGCGACGCTTGAGCGTCCTTTCCTGTTCGGTCAGCCGAATGACGCGCGGGCTTGACGGGTCGTAGCCCTGAACCAGGAGGCCGGTGCGCTCGACTTCGAGCCGGGCCAGTTCGCGGCGCAGGTCGGTCACCATGGGTGCGGCGAGGTCTTGGAGTCGGGCAGAGGCGCCGAGGCTGTCGAGGCGGCGGCGGAGCCAGGCGAGTTCTTCATCGATACCGGCCCGTTCGGCCCGGTTGCGTTCGTAGAGGGCGATGACCTGGGTCTGCCGGTCGACGGCGGCCCGGGTTTCGTGTTCGAGCCCGGTTATTCGGTGGGTGCTCTTGAACTGCTCCAGTCTCGCCTCGGCGGAATCGAGCCGGGCGCTGACCAGTTCGAGCTGGGCACCGACGAATTCGCGGATCGCGCTGACGTCCGCCCGGCTGCGGTTGAGGTTGAAGGCGCGATAGGCGTCGACATAGGCGGCAGCGAGTGCGCAGGCAAGGACCGGGTTTGGGGCGAGAACGCTCAAGTTGATGATGTCGGCGTCGCGTACGGGTCGGACAGTGAGCGAGCGCTGAAGGTAGAGGGCCGCGTCATGCCGGTCGGCCCGGCGGAGTTGTTCGCGGAGGGTGTCGGGCAGTGCGTCGGCGACCATACGGGCGATGGCGTAGCTCTTGAGGATCTCGATGTGGTTGACCAGGATCGGTCGTTTGGCCAGGCTGGCGGTCGTCCCGAACAACTGCATCGGGTCGGTTGACACTCCGTCCTGGCTGACGAGCAGGGTTGCGCTCGAGCGGTAGAGAGGTCGCTGCCGGGCGCCGCCGATGAAAACGACCGCGGCGACACCGGCAAAGATACCGATAAGCAGCCACAAACGTCTGGTGATGACGTCCCAGTAGTAACGCAGACTTCTATCTTGCTGCATGATTCCTCCATGGTGAACGGCGAATGGTATTCTCCAGGGCGCGAGTGAGTGCGCGGACAACCCGCTGCTGGTCGGTGCTTGACAGGCGGGTGAAAAATGGCAGGGCCACGAGTTCGCGCCCGGCCGCCTCAGTAACGGGCAGGTTCGGGAACTCGTGGCCGGGAAAGGTCTTGCGGAAACAGGGCTGGCGGTGAATCGGTCGGAAGTAGTCGGCGCAGGCTACTCCCTGGTTGCGGAGTCCGGCCATGACGCGCGCGCGGGAGAGGCCGGGGGCGAGACGGACGCAGTAGACAAAGGGGCTCATCTCGAGTGAGGAGCGAGGAGTGAGGAGTGAAGAGTGAGGAAGGACCGGACGGACGCCGGGTACGTGGGCGAGAAGACGGTCATAGCGTCGGGCAACGATACGCCGGCGTTTGACAATCCGGTCGAGACGTTTCATCTGGGCGCATCCTAAGGCTGCGGCCAGCTCGCTCAACCGGTAATTGTACCCGAGCCGGACATGCTCAAGCCAGCAGGCTGGTAAGTGCGGGCCTGCCCGCAGGGCACGGCCTTGGTTGGCCATGCTGCGGCACAGGTCGGCGATACGGCGGTGGCGCGTGACAATCATGCCGCCTTCACCGGTGGTAATCTGCTTGTTAGGGTAGAAAGCAAAGACCGCGGCGTCGCCAAAGCTGCCGCAGCGGCGCGAACCCAGGCTTGAGCCGAGCGCTTCGCAGGAGTCTTCAATCAGTACCAGACGGTGTCTGCGCGCGATCGCTTCGAGTGCGGGCCAGTCAGCCGGCCGGCCAAAGACATCGACGGCGAGGATGGCGCGGGTCCGGGGGGTGATGAGCTTCTCGACCTGGAGCGGGTCAATGCACAAGGTTGCCGGGTCGATGTCGGCAAAGACCGGTTTCACCCCTTCGTAGAGCAGGCAGTTGACCGAGGCGACGAAGCTGAATGACGTGGTAATGACTTCGTCTCCGGGTTTCAAGCCCAGCGCACGAACCACAAGATGGAGTCCGGCCGTGCCCGAGCTGACCGCGACCGCGTGTTTGACTCCAACGTAGTCTGCCACCAGGCGTTCGAACTCCAGCGCACAGGGCCCAAGGCTCAGCCGTCCGGACTCAAGCACCCGGGCGACCGCCGCTTTTTCGGCCGGGCCGATGTCAGCCCCAGAAAGCGGAATCATGTTCCGAGCCATGCAAGCACCAGTCCGAGCATGACAAATCCGAGCTGGACCAGCCAGCAAATGGCAACGGTCCTGCGCACCGAGTGGTTGGCATCGAAGAGGACATCGTAGAGGTGGCCCCGGTCTCCGGTCGTGACACTGCGGCCTGCGGCTAGGCGGCGGGTGATGACCCAGACCGTGTCAAAGACCGGCAGGCCGATGATGAGAATCGCGGGCAGGACGAGATGAGCGCCAGCTCGGTCGATTGAGACAAGGGCCAGTCCGGCCAGGAGCGCGCCGGTAAGATGGCTGCCGCCGTCACCGAGAAAGAGACGAGCCGGATGCCAGTTGAGGGCAAGGAACCCGAGCAGGGCTCCGGCCAAAGCCGCTCCGGCCAGAGCCGGACCGGAGAGGCCTTGATGGTGCAGTAGGAAGGAGAACCCGAGTGCGGACAGTGCTGCTTCGCCTGCGGCCAGTCCGTCCATGCCGTCTTCGAGGTTGAGCGCGTTCATCCCGCCGACAACGAAGCCAAGTCCAAGCAGCCAGAAGACCCAGGCTGGTGCGCCTTCGAGCCGAACCCCGGCAGCCCGCAAGAGCCAGAGCATTGTCGCAGCCCCACCTAGCTGGAGCATGAACTTGGTTCCAGGCACGGCGTGTGATTTCCACCGGAAGTCGTCCCAGGCTCCGAGCGCAAGCGAAACCAGCCCGACGCCGGCCAGGACCGCGGTCCCGGTCTGAATCAAGGCCACAAGGCTGAACGCGACATAGACCCCGAACCCGCCGACCATGGGAATCGGCCGCACATGGACCTTTAGTACATCACCTGGCCGGTCGTGCCAGTTGTAGCGCTCGGCCAGCTTTGTCAGCCAGGCAGAAAGTCCGAACGACGTCACGAGACCAATCCCGGCGGCGCTGAGGGCGTTCGTCAGGCTCATGGGCTGCCTCCGGCAATAGCGCGTCCGACGCGCGGCACCGGGCGGACCGCGGCCCAGACCGAGCCCAGGCCGTATGAGAGATGCAGAACCGGGTAGACCACTACCAGCCAGAGTCGTACCCGAATCGGGCCTCCGCGTCCGGCAAGCGACGCGACCAGATCAACGGCAAGATATGTGCCGGCCAGTGCGCCGAACAACAAACGGGCAGCGGGCACAATCGCGGCCATGAGTCCGGTCACGACCAGCGAGACGACAAACCCAAGAGGGACCAGATGGCGCAGGGCAAACGGCCGGTGAGAGAACCGCGCGCCGTGAATGACCCAGAACCCGTTGTCAAACGCATTTCGCGCCAGGCCGGACAGGGTTGGTCGTGCCTGATACAGACTCTGAATCGCGGGTTCGACAACGATTTTCATCCCAGCCCGCCGCATCCTCAAGTTGAACTCGATGTCCTGGTTTCTTACCAGACGCGGGTCAAACAGCCCGACCCGCTGGAACACGGTCTGTCGGTAACCGGCATATGCGGCAGTGTCGGCCTCCTGAGCCTCGGGCACGCCCACGCGCATCAGGGAATTGCCCACGCCGAACCGGGAGCCGAGCGCCCGGGCAATTGAGCGGGCCAGCGCGGTAGCGGCTCCAGGCACGGTCCTCACGGCGCCGCCGACCGCGTCAGCGCCAAACCGGGCCAGAGCATCGACTGCGCCCGAGACGTAGTTTGGCGAATACCGGGCATGGGCACCCATCACAAAGACCACCTCGCCGGAAGCAGCCTCAACTCCGATGTTCAATCCGGTCGGTGCGACCCGCTCCGGATTGTCCAGGACCCTGACTCGATACCTGGCCTTCAGGTCGCACGTTCTGTGAATCACTTCCCTGGTCCGGTCGGTGCTCATTCCGTCGACAACCACAACCTCAATCAGCTCAGCCGGATAGTCCTGAGAGAACAGCGACTCAAGCGTGGCCGCGATGCTTTTCTCCTCATTGCGACACACCACCACCAGACTTACCTTCGGCTCCCATGCTCGGTTCATCTCTCCATCTCCTCATAGAGACCGACCAGCTTCTCTACCTCTGCTTCCCAGTTGTACCGGGTCCTGACCGCCGCCATGCCCCGTGCGCTCATGCGGCTCCGTTCCTCCTCGTTCCCTGCCAGTCGACGCACCGCCCGGGCGATTTCTGCTGGCGCCTCCGGATTCACGCACATCCCGCAATCGCTGCCTTCGACAATTTCCCGGAACAGCGGGAAATCCGACGCAACGACTGGAAGACCGGCCGACATGAACTCGAACAGCTTCACCGGCAGACTGACCTGAAACCGGGGCACGGGAAGCAGACAGACTGCGCCGACGTCGGACTGTGCGTACCAGCGCCAGACCTCAGCATGGGGCACAACTCCGAGGCAGCGGACCCACCTGAACCCGGCCAGGGTACGAATCTCATCCTCATATGCCTCGGGTACGAACCGGCCGGCCAGGACCAGCTCAAAGCCGTCACCCAGATACTCCATCGCCCGGACCAAGCTGCTTACTCCGCGCTCTTCGGTCAGGGTTCCGGCCAGATGGCAGACCCGGAACGGCTCCGTGGCCGTTCGTCTTGCACCATTCGTCGTGCGCTGTTCGCCCGTCTTTGGGTAGTTCCGCACCACCACCACCTTGGTTCCGTTGAACCTGCTGGCAATGTGGTCGGTTGCGGCAACCACGCCGTCGAGCAGTCGGGCCACGAGCTTCTCGCCTCGGCCGAATGCCCGGGCCACGGTCCGGCGCAGCCAGATCGGCAGGTAGTGCTTGGACAGTATCTGCTCCGGGTAGTCCTCATGCACGTCATAGACCACCCGCCTGCCCATCAGCCGCAAGATCAGTCCGACCGGCAGCAGCTCAGGGTCATGAAAATGGTACACATCCGCCTGTTGCTTCAGCCCGGAACAAAGCATCCTCAGGCCGCCGACAACCATCCGCGCCACCCGCTTCTTCGGTATGCTGACCGGCACATGCTCAACATGCGCCCCGGCAGTCCTGCATTGCGCATTCTGCATTCTGCCTGCTGACGTGCGTCCGCTGTCCACCGGTCCGACGACAACCACTTGATGCCCGCGCTCGGCCAGGCTCTGCGCCTCTTTCTCATAGATGCGCACGTCGTTCCACGCATGGACCGAGGTCAGCATGGCTATGCGCATGCCTGCCCGCCGTTCGCCATCTGCCGTTCGCTTTTCGCCATTTCGAACAGCTCGCGTACCACCTTCCGGTTCAGGGTCAGTGCGGCCAGGCAATACACTGCAACTCCGGCAACAATCGCTCCTGCCAGGTTGGCTCGAAGCGCTGCCATAACCAGCGCCATCAGTGCGGACCCGGCCAGCGGACGGGCCAGGACCCGGCAGTACGCGGCCAGGCCCAATCCAAGCGCCCGGCCCACAACCAACTGGTAGGCGAGCCAGTAGACCAGGCCGAACCCGGCCACTGCCCAGGCAACGCCAACCAGACCCCAGCGCGCGCCCAGTACCACCGCACCCACGAGTCCGGTAACCCTCAGGCCCACAATTCCGGCAATGCTCCACGAACGCCCCAAAGCCTTCAAGACCTGGGTCCAGACCCAGTCGAACGCCACCACTGCGCCGTACACCGAAAGAACCGGCACCAGCAATGAGGCCCCAGACCACTTGGCAGAGAAGAGCACCGGGACCAGGTCGCGCGCGAGTACCGCGGTTCCGGCGAGTATCGGTAGAGTCACAATGGCGGTGAACCCGGTCAGGTCAAGATAGGCTCGGGTCAGCCGCGCCTTGTTCTCCTGCACCCGCGCCATGGCCGGGAAAGCGACCGTGCTCAGGGTCGCACCGAGTCGGCCCGGAACGTATGTGACAAGCTGGTTCGCAACCGAATAGAACCCGGTGTTCGACGCGCCCATGACCCGGCCGACCACAAGAACGTCCAGCCCGTTTGCTAGCTGGTTGAGCAGGTTCATGCCCATGATACCGGAGCCGAATCCGAGCATCTCCTTGAGCGCGGCCAGCGAAACTTCTCGGCCCGGTCGCCTGAGATGTCTGCTCAGGACCATGGTCAACGCGGCGTTCACTCCGTTGAGTGCCACATATCCCCAGGCAATCGCCATCACGCCCAAGCCCCAGAATGCCAAGCCGACCGATACGATAGCGCCAGCCAGACGTGCGGCCAGCCCGGCCAGAGCAAGGTCGCGAAAGCGGAACTCGCGTGTCAGCAGCGCCCCTTGGACTGACGACACACCGCCGAGGAGAAACAGAGTTGAGTACAGCCGCAGGACCGGGACCAGAGCCGGGTTCCTGAGCAGTCCGGCGATTGGGACGGCAGACGCACAGAAGGCCATACCCAGACCTACCCCGGCCAGGACGCTTGTCCAGAGAGCCGTGTCGTAGTGGCATGCTTCTACTTTCGCCCGCTGGATGATTGCGGCTCCAAGACCCATCTGCGTCACCGCCGACAGCACCAGCGCACTGACCAGCGCCACGCTGGCAGTCCCGAACTCTGCCGGCGTGAGCAGACGAGCAAGGACAACGTTGACCCCGAGCATGAGGAGTTGTCCGCCGACCTGGGCAACAGCGGTCCAGATAGCACCGCGGGCAGCAACGGTTCGCAGAGGCCGGTTCATCACGCAGCTACCGCCCGGCCACACATCCCAAGACCGGCAAAGAGGAGGCGGTTGTCGTTCAGGTCACCGGAAAACATGGCATTGACCAGGAAGTAGACGAGTACTGCAAGGAGCACCGCCGCAGTCGCGAACTCGTCCCGGGTCCGGGTCAGGGCCAGAGCCCGGGTTGAGCGGGACAGGGCTGGAAGTATCAGGGCGAGGAGCAGGGCCAGACCAAGTATCCCCAGTTCGCAGCCGACCTCGAGCAGGATGTTGTGCGCGTAATCTCCGCGCTGACCGTCCGCATACCCGCGCGCCAAGTCGAACCCGCCGATGCCGACCCCGAACACTAGATGGTCGCGGAATAGCTCCAAGGCGTCCTCGGCCCGGTGCAGCCGTCCTGTTGCCGAGCCGACCGAACCTGCGTCCTCAAAGACCGCGACAACCCGCGAGTTCATTGTCTCGGCCGCAGCCGGAAACACGAACGTGACAGTTGTGGCGGCCAGCCCCAGGACCACAGCCATGGCAATCACCAGACGCCGACCCCGGCGGAACCGGAACGCAGCCACGGCAACAGAGAGCACGCTTGCCAGAAGCGCGACCAGGCTGCCCCGGCTGCCCGAATACAGAAAACCGAAACCGAGCGCTACGATCGCGGCGAGCAGCACAACCCGGCCCGGTTTGCTCCGGACACGGAGCATCAGGTACAGCGCGCCAAGCAGGCCCAGTCCGATGATTCGGCCGGTGGCGATGTGGGTGGCGTTGAACGCGGTCAGGCCGGCAGAGGTGACGCGGCCCATGACTACCATCATTACCCCCATCAGGGCACTGCCGGCAAGGAATCGCGTCAGCCGCGCGCGGTCCTTCAGAACCATGTACCCGGCAGCGAGCGCCAGCCCGGTCAGGCTGGCAAAACGGACCGCCTTGGCCGAGCCATAGGTTGTGTCGGGGTGAACCAGCGCAGATACCAGCACGAGGAGGGCAAGGCCGAGGAAGGGAAGAAATGGTGATGAGTGACGAGTGATGGATAACTGCTGATTGAGGGGTGATGACGGTGGGCGGAGAAGGCGCAGGCCCAGACCAAGCCCCAGGACCAAGGCAAGAACCAGGGTGACGTCAATCTCGGACTGAAGCAGGGTCGCCAGCTCCAGCTTGAACGTGCCCGCGGTGAGGAAGAGCAGCAGGCATACCTCGGGCCACTTCAGCAGCGCGGCGGCGAGACCGAGGCCGAGAACAGGCAGCCAGAGCCGCGGGCCAAACCAGGCCCCGAGGGCAACCAGCAGGGCTGCTGTTCCGGCCAGCATCGCCACCAGGGACGCCCTGCGCCCTGCGCCCTGCGCTCCGGCCGGTCCGCACTCCGCAGTCTGCATTCTCTATTCTGCCTTTTGCCGCTGTCCTTCCCCTTTCACGTGGCCGCCTCGGTTACTGCGGTCACAATCAGTGCGAGCTCCTTGTCGGAGAGTAGCGGCTCAATCGGCAGGCTGAGGACTTCCCGGGAGGCTTCTTCCGAATGCTCGAGCGGGGCGGGGGTGCAGGAGCGGCCGGCAAAGACCTTCATCTGATGCAGGGGCACGGGGTAGTAGACCATGGTCGCGACCCCGCGTTTCTTCAGTTCTTCGGCGAGGCGGTCGCGGCTGCGGGAGCGGATGGTATACTGGTGGAACACATGATTCCCGTTGCAGGCAGTTGGAATGGTAATACCCGAAAGCGAAGTGAAGGCCTGTGAGTAGTGGCCGGCAATCCGCCGGCGCAGACTGTTGAACGTGTCAAGGTGCTTCAGTTTGGCAAGGAGAACCGCGGCCTGGAGTGTGTCCAGCCGGCTGTTGTAGCCCAGATGGTCGACGTTGTACTTGTCCTTGCCCCCGTGCCGGCGGAGCATGTCGACCATTGCGGCCAGAGCCGGGTCACTGGTCGTGACCATGCCGGCGTCGCCGAACCCGCCCAGGTTCTTTGACGGGAAAAAGCTGAATGCACCGCAATCACCCCAGGCTCCGCATTTTGTGCCGGCGAGGCTGGCGCCAAATGCCTGGGCCACATCCTCAACCACAAACAGCCTGTGTTCACGGGCAATCGCCATCACTTCATCCATCCGACAGGCCTGACCGTAGAGATGGACCGGGACGATTCCGACTGTACGGGGGGTGATTGCGGCGCGCACCAGAGCCGGGTCCAGATTGAAAGTTCCGGGCTCGATGTCCACGAACACCGGAGTCGCGCCCGCCCGGATGATGGCATCGCCGGTCGCGGTGAACGTGAACGAAGTGGTGATGACCTCGTCCTCGCGGCTGAAGTACTCCTTGCCGTGTCGAACATGCGCCAGCGCACGCAGGGCCAGGACCAATGCATCGGTTCCTGACGCACAACCCAGGGCGAAGCGGGTGCCGATGTACTCGGCAACCTTAGTCTCCAGCTCCTTCACCTCAGGCCCCATAATCCAGGCTTGGTGCTCCATGGCCCGGCTCAGAGCTGCATCGATATCCTGCTTCATGAACTCATACTCACGCTTCAGGTCAAGCATCGGGATCATCACGCCACCTCTTCCTGTTTCTCGTTCTTCACGGTTCCGCTCTCGTCCCGGGTGTAGCGTTCGCCGCAGGTCCCGCATCGAGCATGTTGAGTGGTCCCGGGCTGAGGCTCAAACGCCAGCCGGGCGCCGCAACGGCAGACCCAGCCTATCACTTTGGCCGGCACACCGGCGACCAGCGCATGGGCCGGTACGTCCTTGGTCACGACTGCGCCCGCGGCAACCAGACAGTACTCACCCAAAGTGTGACCGCAGACTACGGTCGCATTTGCACCAATCGATGCCCCGCGACGAACAAGCGTAGGCCGGAACTCTGACTTCTTTTCGATGAAGGCCCGTGGGTCAAGCACATTCGTGAACACACACGACGGGCCGCAGAACACATCTTGTTCTAATACGACACCTTTATAGAGCGATACATTGTTCTGCACCTTGCAGTTGTCGCAGACCGTGACGTTATCGGCGACAAAGACATTCTGACCGAAGACGCAGTTCTGGCCGATGCGGGCTCCTTTGGAGACATGGGTCCAGTGCCAGACTTTGGTACCGGCTCCGAGTTCAACGTCCTGGTCGATGATTGCGGTCGGGTGGACATAAGCTTGCTTTTCGCCGTTCGCCATTCGCCGTTCGCCATTCTGCATTCTGACCTGCGCACGTTGTTCGCATTTGCGGTCGCAGGCCACAACCTTGCCACCGGACCGGAGCGACTCTTCAGCCGCAGCCAGGACCTGGAGCACGGCCAGACCTTCGTACCCGTCGGTTCGGGGCGGAATCCGGGTAGCGCAGCTTTCGAGGAAGTGGCAGCACTCATTCTCCAGCGGTTCTTCGGCCGGGACCGGCACGACCCGGCGTTCGCCTTTGACTGCGACCGGGACTCGACCCGAGTGCCACTCGACCCGGTGCGGATAGACCGTCAGCTTGTCCGAAGACGCCGAATCCTCAAACACCGCCATCTGCTCGCTTCCAACCACGACCAGGCGTTGCTCTTTGAATGGATGTAACCACGACACAAAGGTGTGGGCGTGGATATCGGAAGAAAACTGGAGCGAGGTGAGGGTGACGTCGAAGATGGAACGCTGGAGAATCGCCTCGCCGTGGGATGACACTGCCTCGGGCAGGCTGCCGGCCAGCGCGAGGATCACCGAGATGTCATGGGGTGCGAAGCTCCAGAGGATGTTCTCTTCGGTACGCAGCTTGCCCAGGTTGAGCCGGTTCGAGTAGATGTACTCGACCCGGCCCAGCTCGCCGCGGTCAATCATCTCCTTCAGCCTGAGCACCGCCGGATGATATCTGAGGATATGACCGACCATAAGTATCAGGCCGGTCTGCTCGGCCAGCTCGACCAGCTCAGCCCCTTCGCGCACTGTCAGGGCCAGCGGTTTCTCGACGAATACGTCTTTGCCCGAGGTGAGCGCTTTGCGGCAGAGCTCATAGTGGGTGCTGGCCGGAGTGGCAATCACCACCCGTTCGATTGCCGGGTCAGCAAGCACCTGTTCTGGGTCGTCTAGTCGTGCCACGTCTGGCCCGGTTGCGAGCCCGGTCAGCCGGCCCGGTTCACGGTCGCAGACCGCGCGCAAAGCTCCGAGCCGGTTGAACACCCGGACCAGGTTCTTTCCCCAGTAGCCGGTGCCGATGACGGCAACCGACTGCTGGCGGGTGACGGCGGATGATTGTCTCTGGACTTCGAGCTGGGGCAGTTCTGCCCCGGCAGACTTCTCTCCCCCGGACGAGTACGGCAAACCATTCCTCCAAGTTTTTGCGGCCACGCGGCCGCAGACCATGCGGACACTACTGCCGCATCGCGGTGGTCAGTTTGTCAAAAGGGTCTTACTGCCGGGAAGCTCCTCTGCCGGGAGCCTGAATCTGACGCAGTTTTATTATAGCCGCAACCGACAGCCCTGTCAACAAGTTATCGCGGTCAGGGCTGATTCTGCGGTGCGACCGGCGGCTAGACCGCGGGCAGGACGATGGCGCTCAAGGAGTGCTCGGGCACAATCTGCCACGTCTTGGTCAGTTCGACGCCGATCCGCTCGGCCATCAGCACCTCGAACACGGTGCGCTGCTCGTCAAGCCCGGGCCAGACCTCAGACCCCGGGCCGTAACGCACCGCCCGGGCCCAGTCCGGAAACTCCGGCATCTGCGCCTGGCAGAACCGGGCAAGGCCTTCAACCATCTCCGCAGCCAGGCCGTGCAGGAAGAACGCATCGGCAACCTGGCCGGTTGCGGTCAACCGGTTGACTTCCTGAGTCACATAGGGCCCGATGGTCGCAACCAGCAGGGCGGCATGGAACGGCTCGTCGTCGAAGCGGCCGCGCAGACGGCGCAGTAGCCCGGACGAGAGCTTAAGTTGTGCCATTTCCTGTTCAGAGCCCGGGTGGAGCAGGGTAAGCGCCTTGGGTGTTGCCCGGCCGAGGAAGATGCCGTAGACGTACTCGCCGTGCCAGATGCCGCGCTTGTTGTGGTGCCGGATCAGGGTCAGGGCCATCTGCTGCGCTCTCCTTATCTGAGCCGCGGGTGCGCTGGACTTGAGCAGCTTCCAGTGTCGAACCACGACGGCTTGAAGGTCAACATGCTGCCAGAGCCGCTCGCCCCCGGCGCGCTCAATCTTCGTGCCACGGAAGATGGCTGAGGCGCCCAAGGCACGGCTGGTTCGGTATGCGGACTTCTTGCGGGTTATTCTTTTCATTATCTCCAGTCCTGTGATAGCATCTCTTGCATGGAAGACTCTTCAGTGTACACCGGTTGCAGTTCCTTGGCAACATGTGCCTTGTCAATGGTGTGCCGTTTTCTCGGCGGGGTGACTTCGAACAAGACCAGAAGCCGGCGCCGAATCAGGTCGGTGATGTGTCTGGCCATAATCAGGAACAGTGCATTGACAGCGTGGCGGTATCATACCTGAGCAAGCCGGCAATGCAAGCACGACCCGGAGCGCACGTTGACACGGCACATCAAAGCGCCTACCATCTTGTGCCATGAAGCCAATGAGGATGGCGATAACCGTGTTCTGCCTGTGGGGCGCTCTGGCTGGGGCCGACGACCTGCTGGTTCGTATCCGGCTTGGGCCGAGCCAGACCCCGGCCGACGTTGCCCAGGCTGGTGCTGACGTGCTCTTCCTGCTTGGCGACGGCTGCATCGCGAGAGTCGGGACGGCCACGCCGGCGAGTCTGGCCCGTGGCTTCATTGTCGAGCAGCTTGACCAGCTTAGACCTTCGGACTTCGACCTTCGTCCTTCTGCCCGGTGCTACGTCTACGTCAGCAGCGACCGCGGCATTGACCAGGACGCGCTGGCCGGCTGGGGCGATGTGCTGGCCCGAGACCAGTCCGGCGTACTCCTGCGCACAACCGAAGACGGTATCACGAGCCTCAACCAACTGCCGGTCGAACTTTGCCGCATTCCGATGCGGCCAATGGTTTTCAGCCAGCTCCGGCAACCCGAACCCTGCGTTGTCGATGACAGTCTGGTCTGGACCTTGGTCAGTCGCGTCAGCCAGGATACGCTTGAGGCGTTCCTGCGTCGGCTCATCGCGTTCTTCACCCGCTATTCAACCACCGACTCCTGCCGCAGCGCAGCCAACTGGGTACGCGCCCGGCTTGAAGAGTACAACTGCGACTCGACCGCCCTGCACACGTTCCGGGCGAACTACGCACCGAACGTCATCGGAGTCAAGCGCGGCACGGTCAACCCGAACCGCATCTACGTTGTCAGCGGCCACATCGATAATACATCGGAACTCGCCCCTTCCGGCTATGCGCCCGGCTCAGACGATAATGCCTCAGGCATGGGCACAGTGCTTGAGGTTGCCCGGGTCTGCGCCGATATCGAGTTCGAGAACACGGTCTGGTTCCTCGGGTTCTCAGGCGAAGAACAGGGTTTGGTCGGGTCGGACAGCTTTGTCTACGCCTGCCGCCAGCGCGGCGACTCGATTGCACTTGCCATCAACTTCGACATGGTCTCCTACGGCCGCGACGACTCGATTACCGTGGTCTGGACCTCGAACCTGCCTGAGACCCGGAACATGGCGCTCTACTTCCTTGCCCTGGCCGACACCTTCACCGAGCTCAAGGCAAAGGATACCATGCTCAACACCGCCAACTCGGACCACGCCTCGTTCTGGCGCTATGGCTATCTTGCGATTCGGGGAAGGTACCACGACCGCACGCCCAAGTACCACACGACCGGCGATACCATCGGCCCGTTCCACTATGTTGACTGCGGCACCAACAATTTGCCGATGTACACTGAAGTCGTCAAAGCCACAGTCGCCACCATTGCCAAGCTTGCCGGTGCGCATCAGTTGGTCGGGGCAGGAGAGCGCGCTATGCCCTCCGCCGCACGCCTGTGGCCTGGGGTTGGCCCGACCGTCAGCCGCAGCCGGCTCGGCATTACCGCACCATCTGGAACTCAGGTTCAAGTTTACGATGCCAGCGGCCAACTGGTTCGACAGTCGTCCGGGCGGCTTGGGCCCGGCCTGTACTTCGTCCGCCGGGCTGGCACTTCTCCGGAAGGCACAGCAAAACTCGTGCTTGTGGACTAGCGCATGAGCGCGTTCGCGGTCGTGCTTCTCCTCGCTTCGGCCACGCCGACTTTGACCGATGTCTGCAACTCTGCGCCGGCCGCAGGCGGACATGTGACTGTGAACGGTGAGATCGCCACGTCGGGCCAGGACCTGTCAGTCGGACGTCTGTTCTACTCGACCGACAACCAGGCAAGCTGGATTGAGCTGCCGATGTCGCGCATGGCCGACCCGGGCTATGAGAGCACGCACGTGGCTACCTTTGCGGTCGGCAGTTCGGGCACGGTCTGGTACTATCTGCGCGGTCTCAGCGCGGCCAACATCGCTACCCAGAGCCCGTACAACTCAACTAATACCTGGCCGCCGGGCATGAATCTTCTGGCGCTTGCGGCCAATGACCCGACCGGCGACGCCATCGACCCGGAAGGCAACTGGGTCGACCTGACCGGCGCATGGGTCGGCTACTCAGGAAACAAGTTCTACGGCTCGCTCACGAACAACCACACAAGCTGGCCGCTCTACACCTTTCCGCAGCCGTGGTTCATCTACTCCATCGGCTTTGTGAATCCGGAGGCACCGACCGACACCTATGCCTTCTCGCTCAGTTACGCCAACGTACCGGGCGTGTTCACCACCGGGCTCTATCTCATCAACCGGTACGCAGCGAGCTACGAGCGTATCGGCAATGCCGATGCTTCGACCAGCGGCAACCGGCTCCATTTACGCTGCGACGCAAGCGACATGGTCGGTCATCCGAAGTTCGGGCCCTGGCCCAACACGTCGGGATTTCTTTCGGTCGCGGCCAACACCCAGGCTATCTATCCCATCGGCGGTGCGGCCCTGCGCGACACCACTGCGCCGGCGAACTACTACGCCACGCGCACGCCGTCGTTTGCTATCGGTCAGAACCGCGGTCCGACACTGACCGACCCGCACGTGAACCCGCGCTCTGGCTCACCCAGCACATATTTCGTCTTCACGGTCACCTACACCGATGTTGACTCCAACCTGCCGACCGAGCGTGGTCTGCTTGTCGACGGCAATCCATACTACCTTGTGCCGGCAAGCCACCGCTACGAGGCCGGAGTCCGGTTCGGGCGCGAGCTTGCCAAGTTCAGCCCAGGCTGGCACCGATTCTCTTTCCGGTTCAGCGACGGCATGAATCAGGTGACAACGGCCCAGGACAGCTTCTATGTCGGCAGCACCGACGTCGCCGAAGCCGGCACGGCCAGCAGGGCTGGTCGGTTGCACTCCTGGCCCAACCCGTTCAGCCGGAAGACGACCCTCTCCGGCACACGCGATAACGGTGCGATTACAATCACCGGCGCAGATGGCCGGGTCCTGCGCATACTCAAACCGTTGAGTTACGATTGCGTTGAGTGGGACGGCTGCGACAAGAGCGGACGGCCTGTGCCGGCTGGCGTCTACGTCGCGCACAGCCCGGAGACCGAGGCTTCAGCCCTCGTCTTGCTCAAGCTCTCCGACTGACCAGCCCGGCCGCTGTTTTGACGACCGGGCTTGGGGCTGGTATCATTACTCCTGATACCTGAAAGGAATCCAACCTTGAAATCTGCCTGCTTGCTGATTGCGGTCTGTCTCACTGCCCTGCCGGCATTTGCTGGCCCGAACTGGCTTGCCCGGGTTGACGGCATGAACCCCGAAGCTCTGACCAGGCTTGGGGCTGATGTCCTTCTGGAACTCGACAACTGGTGCCTGGTGCGTGCGCCCGAAGAAGCACTCAAGTCTGTCAGCACCGGCGTCGCACTGCTCGACCAGTTTCGACCTTCGTCCTTCGACCTTCGTCCTTCTGCCGAGTGTTACGTCTACGTCACGCCCAGGCCCGGCTTTGACCGGACTATGCTGGCAGAGCACGGCCGGATACTGACTCAGGATAACCACGGTGTTCTCCTAGCCACAACCGAGGAGAATATCCTCCAGCTCAACCAACTGCCGGTCGAACTGTGCCGGGTTTCGCAGGAACCGATGGTTTTTTCCGGCTCTCGTCAGACCCAACCCAGCCTGCCCAAGGTCACCGACTCGCTGGTCCAGAACCTCGTCAACCGTGTCAGCCAGGACTCGTTCCGGAGCAACATCGAACGCCTGGTCGCGTTCTACACCCGCTACTCGACCACTGACTCCTGCCGTCGGGCCATGGAATGGATGCGCGACCGGTTCATAGAGTACAACTGCGACTCGACCGCACTCGAACCTTTCCGCTCCAACTACGCACCAAATGCCATCGGCGTCAAACGCGGCCGACTCAACCCCCGGCGCATCTACATCATCTGCGGCCACGTTGACAACACTTCTGACTACGCGCCGAACCGCTGCCCGGGCTCAGACGACAACGGCTCAGGTGCGGCTGCAGTGCTCGAGGCGGCCCGGGTTTTTGCCGACATCGAGTTCGACCATACGGTCTGGTTCATCGGATTCGCGGGCGAAGAACAGGGCCTTTACGGCTCAGACAGCTTTGCCGCCCGCTGCTATCGTCGCGGCGACTCGATTCAGGCCGTGCTCAACTTCGACATGATTTCCTATGGCCGGCAGTACCTGGACACCTTTGAGGTCATCGGCAAACGCTCCAACCCGAACTGCGAATGGCTTGTCGACTACTTCATCGCCCAGGCCGACACCTTTGCCCAGCTCAAGACCCTGAAGTCAATGGTGAGCTACGCGCCTTACTCTGACCATCATTCATTCTGGCAGCGCGGCTATGTTGCCTTCTGCGGGATTGAGCGGGACTTCACCCCGATGTACCATACCATCGGCGACACCATCGGCCCGCTCTACTACACCAACTGCGGGACCAACAACCTGCCGATGGCAACCGAAGTTGTCAAGACCGCGGTCGCGACCATTGCCAGACTCGCCGGTGCGCACACTGCCACTGGTGCAAGCGAACCAGTTGCACCTCGGACGCCGGCCCGGCTCAAGCGTGTCACGCCCACCATCGGCACGCCGCCGTTTGTGGCCGAGTTTACGCCTCTGCGCACTCCGGCAGCGCGACTTCAAGTCTACGATGCCGCGGGCAACCTCGTACGCACGCTCGCAGCGACTGACCGGGTCGTCTGGGACGGCTTTGACGAACAGGGCCACCGGTGCGGCGCCGGGATTTACCTGTTCCGGCTTGTTGATGGCCCTGCTTCCTCTGCTGCCAAGGCGATTCTAGCCGAATAGCCCGGGCCAGCGCAGCCGTAGCTTGACCCTGGTTCCACAGCTCGAAGCACGGGTCGCAAGACAGGTTAGGAAAGAGCGCTAACCGCAGGCCTGAACCGGCAACCATCGGCCTGCTCAACTGCCGGAAGAACTGCTCAGGCTGCTGGTTCAGCTTATGGCAGGCTGACTGCCTGGCCTATTACGCGAGGCAGCACTTCTGGCAGCACTCGGCCAAGGATAACAGAAGACACCTGCGGCAACGCCTGGAGTACAACTCAGCCCGAAAGCACGTTCAACGTTATTGCCGATACTCTCTGGGGAGCCGGGGAGTCCTGCGCGGCCAATTCACATATCAGCATGCAAATCGCAGACTTACAGGCACGGGTGAGTTGACACGCATGATAGTAATTACTATCATGCGTGTGTTCTGGAAAGCTGATGCCGAGAGCCAAAGAACCATTCAAGCCAGCCAAGGAGATTGGCGCGCGGCTGCGCGAACTGCGCCTGCGTGCCGGGCTGACCCAGGCCCAGGTTGCAATCCTGATGGGCCGCGAGTGCAAAGGCAGCCACCACATGATCGGTGACATTGAGAAGGGCAGGGTTCCGAACCTCGGCATCGGCACGGTTGCCGACTACCTGCGCGCGTGCCAGGCTTCGTTCGACGACCTGAAAGACATCCTCGACCGCTACACGTCATTGCCGACTGCACCTGAGCAGGCTGGAGCAGTTGCAGTCGGTCAACTTGCTGCCAACCTGCCGATAAAGACCGCGACCGAGGTGCTCAAGTACGACGTCAAGCAGGCTGCGGCGCGCCGAGCAAGAGGCGGGTGGCCGGAACCAGCAGACAAACGTCAACTGCGGGCCAGAAAGCTTGCCCGGGCCGCGCTCCTGCGTGAGGAACTGCACCTCTACGTGAAAAACATCATCGATGCCGAGCACCTGGACCGGAACTGGCAGGATGCGAAGCTTCTATTCGACCACGCGCGCAAGGTCCTCGGCGTCTTGAACCGCACTCGGGGCAAGCCGCCCGAAGTGCGGCAGAGGATGCTCGACAAAGCGCGGGCCTGGCTTGTGGAACAGAACCTCGTGCCCGCGGCAAGCATCGACCGCGTGCAGGAATCAGTGGTTGACTGGTTTGGCCGGCAGGAGAAGACCGGCGAGCTCGACCGTCTGCCTCCGGTCTAGGCTCCCCTCTGCCTTTGCTCTGACTTCTGCATTCTGATGTCTGCCTTCTGACTTCACCAGCTCCCCTCTCCCTTACCTCCGCCCTCGCACAAGAACACGACCAAGTCGCCAGCACGGCCAACCAAACCGCGCAGTCGAACCCGGCGCCGAGTCGGTGCAACAGGCAGTTCGGAAAACTTGACTAGACTCTAGGGGTAGGTTATATATTGCCTCGGTCTTGAGGCAGGGTTCGGGTCGTCTCGGCAAAAGCACCTGTAATCCCGCCGAGCGAGTTCTCGAACCGTCAGCGTCCGAGGCCCGAGTGACAACCTGCAGGCAATCTTGGTGCTAAAGGAGCCGTCTTGGGAGAGCGGCGAGAGGTACAGTGTACGCTTGTGGTAGAGAAGCGGACGTGCTTGTTGTCGTCCGCAGACAACCCGGGACCGGAACGCTGGCGATAGCGCTGGAGATGCCGGTTGCGGAAAGTCGGCGCGGCGTGTCAGGCCGGTGCATTGCTAGTCTGTCATCTATTGTGCGGACGGTTGTCGCCAACCGTGACCAGGGAGAGCGAAGGGGTCGGGATCCTAAGTCAATAGCAGTTCATGGGAGGTTTAACGAAGCGACCGTGGATGAGGAGACCAGGTTTGCCGGCCGTTGAAGTACGAGGCATCGTTGATGACCAACCCCAGGTCGAGCAGAAGCACCCCCCGATACCCGCCTGGTCCAGACCCGATGGGCGCGCGATTCCGGTTCTTAAATTCAGACTGGCGCTACCCTCTGACAGCTTTGCGCAGGTATACTACCAAGGGGAGACACAGGGAACGGTACATCTGCACGACGAGGTTACGGTCCGAGGAGCCGAGCGGGCTGGCGTACTCCATGCCGAATACATATTCAACCATAACCACGAACTCATCTGTTACCGCAGGTGGATGCAGTCGGTGCTTCATCGCCACGGCAGTGTACGGTTCGTCAATGGCCGAAGCGGCTATCATTCTGAGGCGATTCCGCGACGAGGTGCTTTCCGAATCTCCGGCGGGACGGGTTCTCGCAGCCGTCTACTACCGGCTTGCCCCGTCCGTTGCGAGTGTGGCGGCCCGGAGTGCTGCTCTCCGTCGATTGCTGAGGGTGTGTGTTTTCGGACCACTGCTGAACGCAGTAGGGAACGCTGTCTGTGCTAGGGAACGAAGAAGAGAGGGGAGGTGACTGAAAATGGCAACATGTCCAACATGCAATGGTAAGGGTGTAGTCAAGTGCAAGGACTGCAACGGGACCGGCAGCCTGGGCATCATCCACGGCAAGTGTACGTGCGACCACGGCGTGCGCAGGTGTCCCAACTGCAAGGGAACCGGTAAGGTGTAGAAGGGAGATACGTTAGATGGCCGCTATTATGGGAGATATCTATGGGCAAAGGTACAATGTGTCCGTTCTCGTGGGTTTCGAAGACCAAGTATGAGGTAATTCCTGCCAAGAGCGGCTGCTTGGGTATGGGCGCGACTCCTGAGCAGAAGATACCGTACGAGATCTGGGAGCCGACAGATTGCGTCCGCGACAAATGCAAGCTATGGGACGACGCGAGAAGTGACTGCTCCCTGGCAAAGTAGCTACGAACTCGCATAGTCCGCCTTCAGGCGACGTGATACGGTGCACTTGAGACGAGTATTGATTGGAGCGATTAGGTTCTACCAGGCGCGTCTGTCGAGGTTTATCTCCCCGGGGCAGTGCCGGTTCACGCCCACGTGTTCCGAATACGCCGTGCAAGCCCTAGACAAGTACCGGGTCTCGACCGCACTAAGACTCGTGGTGATGAGACTCATGAAGTGCCGATACCCATATGGAGGTGTACACCAGCCGTGAGGGTTTCGGCAAAAGACCGGACAAAGCTGTGCTATCTTGGTAACACACAAACACAAAGGAGTTGGCGAAATGGATAAGGCAACTAGAATCGGCATGTACAGAGAGTATCTGGCAGAACTCGGCTACCGTCCCGAGATAGACCGAGACGGCGATGTCAAGTTCATGCGTGAAGGTCGTACCTACTACATTATCTTGCAGGACAAAGACGAGGAGTTCTTCAGGATCGTGTATCCCAACTTCTGGAAGATTGAAAGCGAAGAGGAGCGCGCCAAGGTCATTATGGCGTCGGTCAAGGCGACTGCAGACACCAAAGTTGCCAAGGTTTTCCCGGTTGAGGATAACGTCTGGGCTACCATTGAGATGTTCTGTGCTACGCCCGAGGCAGTCAAGCCCGTGCTTGACAGGTCCATGAGTGCCCTGGCCGTTAGCGTACACACGTTCGTGGAAGCAATGCGATCCTCTTAGCACCGACAGAGGAACGGAGCACCCGTGTCTTTCTGCAACCACCGTCGTGACTGCAAGATCACTTGACAGGCACGAAGCGATGAAAGTAGGGCGCCTCCGCTCAGTGCAGGACTTCCTCCGCGGTCATCATCACGGCGATGTAGACGATTTCGCGGTCGCGGGTGGAGGATAGCTTGTCGGCCTGGGCCAGCGTTTCTCTTCCTTCGTGGCCCCCGCTGAGTATCGAGGTAAGGCCCTTGAGCAGCCCGATGCTGCCCGTAATCATGCTTGCCGCTTTCTCGTCGCTCAGCACCATTCCTATTTCACTCCGGTAGATGCCCTTGGCCGGGGCGATGCACACGCCCATGGCACTGGTTGAAGGAATGCTGCTCAGGACCGAGCCGACTGCGTCCAGGCCCAGAAGACCGCAGCCAAATGCCGAAAGGCTGAGCGCTGCCTGGCCCATGTCCTGGGCTTCCTGTGGCACCACCACAACCGCATACACCGGTTGTCCCTTGCGCCGGTACCGACCGACCATCCGGTCGTACGGCTCCTGCCTGGTGAAAGGTTCGGTTTCACCGCGTGCCACATCGAGCACGGCAGCAACCCCGGCTTCCTTGCCCAGGGCGATGACATTGGAGCCGATGGCAGCAGCGCATTCTTCGCCGGACGGGGACCGGGCAACACGGTAACGGTGGTATGTCAGCGGAGTCCAGCCCTGTTCGCGCAGCGACTGCAGGACAGCCCGCGGCCGGAAAGAACCTGAAGCGACAATTGCCTCGGAATTACCCGGGTCTGCTGCTAATGCACAGACAGCGACTTCAGACAGATCAGCCCCGGCCAGCCCGATTCCGGCCAACTGCCGCTCGACTTCATCAGCGTTTGCTGTCTTCCGCAGGCACGCGTCCGTGCGCGTTACGGTCCAGTCCGCAACCAGCACAAATGCACTGCCCGCAGGGACGATGTCTACGGGTGAGACCGGTGCTCGCGTTTCCGGACACTCGAGCAGCACCAGGCACGAGCAGCATGCTATCAGCGCGAGCAGTCTCAGGCCAGTCCGACTGAGCACGCTGTACTATCCCTGACTCTCATCAGTCGCTCCGTCTGGCAAGACCAGGTTCGGAGCCTCGTAAGCCATCACCACCAGAGCGTCGTTCGGCTCGATGCGTTCCAGCTCGTGCCCTTTTGGATTCATTATCAGCCGCTCGCCGCGCCTGACGCCCAGCAGCAGTACCGGGTTATGGGTTGACCGGTTCCGGGAAATCAGACTTGCGGCCTCGGCAAATGACTTCCCGACAAGCTGCGCCGGGTAGTTTGACTGCCCCACGATGTACAGCTCGTTGGTGTCCGGAGAGCGCGAAAGCAGATGCTGGTAGACTTCGGTAATCTTCTGCGTCAATGCTGCCTGGGCAAGTATTCCCAACCCGAAGTCATGGGCGCAGACCCACTCGTCCACGCCCGCATCCTTCAGGTGCTCGACCTTGCGGTGATTGCCGACCTCGGCAACGATGTGGGGCTTTCGGGGGAGAGCGCTCTCGCGCTCCAGGTTGCTGATCGCCAGCGCAATCAGCGCGGCCTTGCCGTCCGGGTCAGGACAGTCCTCGTCCATCAGGATGATTACGCTCCGCGCCCGATGCGCCCGCTGTTGCTTCAGTACCGAGTGAGACGTCGGGTCCTGCCTCACGAAGTACACGTTTTCGTACTCAACCGGGCTCGCGTCGCGGAGCAACTTCTCGTTCGTCTCTTTCTCGGTGATAATGCAAACTGTTGTCTCCGGGGCAGCGTCCGGTGCGTGCAGCTCCCGGACGATTCGGTCACCGCGGCTGTTCCATCCGCAGATGATGATGTGGCCTTCTGTATCTGGATGCACTCCTGCCTCCTTTTGCCGCTGCATAATGTAGACCGCCACGCGCCCGATTACGACCGCAACCAACCCGACACCCAGTACAAAAGTGATGAGCCTGAGCACACGACCGAGGTCGGTAAGCGGGTCATCGGTACCCGGGTCGCCCCCCAGCAGGAAAAGCACCATGCTGAGTGCGTCCAGGACGTCGTACCGGCGCCCGGCGCGACTCTGTGCCGGCCTCTCAGCCAGGTACACGGCCAGCACCAGAACGCAGAACACGCCGAGCAGCACAAGCCCGATGCGGAGCGAGTACGGCAGCCTCCGCATCATCCTTCTCGACCGCCGCCAGAAGCCTGGGCGCTTCATGCTCGGATTGGGGCAACCGGCTCAGACTGCGTGGTCACGAGGAGCAGTATACTTCTGCCCCCAGGGCTGTCAACGACACAGTCGTCCACGTCCTGAAAGCGAAATTGAGCCACCACGAGCGCCAATTCACCTCCCGACCTTTGATCCATGCCTCCCACACGCCACAACTTCGGTGGGTTGTCCATGATGGTTCCGGAGAGTCGAGGAAGTGCTTGACTGCCAGGCCAAGGTACGTATATTTTCCTATTCAGTCGGCCAGTTTGGCCTCAAGAGGAGACGAGCCGTTAGTTTGTGAGGTAATCAGAACCAGAATGGCAGAAGACGTCGGCATAGATTCACGTTATCCGGAACGTTTCCGGACTGGTTGTCCATACCCAGGCTGTAACAGCAGCGTGATGGAACGTATTGACAACGCAGCGTGGTGCGCTGAGTGCGGACGACCGGCGAGTGTCTGCGCGAAGCCGAAGTGCAGTGCCGTCAATCAGACCTTGGCGCAGTTCTGTCGGTGCTGCGGCGGGGAAGTCAATAGAGCAAGAATCTCCGACTTCACCAATATCAGCCGCACCCTGAGTCGGTACTACCCTGGCTTTGGCGGCCCTTCGACCTCTACGGTTCCTTCCTCGACCGAAGGCAAACAGTTGCCTGAGCCCCCAACTCCACAACTGGTTGAAGTGCCAGACGTCATCCGCGAACCACCGAAGATGTTGGCCCAGTTCCTTTGGTTCTTGACCGCAAGCGGCCGTTTCTACCGGCTGGCGCTTCGCGCCAAGCAAGCCGAGTTGATTGTCTCTCTGCCCGAGGAGTTCGGACGTTCCTCGCTGCTGCTCTCCGTGCGGTCGAGCAAGTCAGACAAGACAAAGGTCCCGGTGGGGCTGGCTGCCAGCAGCGAGCATCTGGTTGCCGTTAACCTGGTGACCAGGGGCTGGCATCAGGTCTGCTCCGCTGTCGGACACGACCGCTTCCTGTCGGACATCGAGAACAACTGCCACCTGCTGGCAGAAGACCCCAGCCTCGGCGCGTGGTATCTGCTAGCTCAGAAAGGGACTGCTGCTGAACTCGTCCAAGTTCCGCGTGACGCGCCCGAGAACGCAAAGGCAATTCCTGTCGTCACCGAAGGTCAGGTGGCAGGCCCGTGGTTCTTCCGCGGGCGTGTTTTCTGCTACACGGCCGAGGCCGTGCATGTGTTGTCAGACAACGGCGTTGCGGCACTTGACTGGCCCAAGGGGTTCCAGCCATTCCTGACACCCCAGGAGGGACGGCAGAGTGCGGGTGTGCATACCGCAGTTGGCACCATGCCCTGCTTTGTGAGCTCTAGTTCTGCCTATGTGCTTGGGACGAGAAACGGAAAGCCGGCGCTCTCCGTTATCGGCAGTCTCGATTCCAGGCTCGTGTGTACACCTGCCATCCTGCCTAAGGGTGAGTCGATGGTCATTTGTCAGGATAGCGAGACGGGTGAACCACTACTCCACACCAAGGGGGCGATTGTCAAATACAGCGGTTGCAGCTTCACTAAGCTGACAGAGGATGAGGAACTCGTCCCTGACGGCCTGCCCGGCCATGTGAGCGGCGTGACCATCGGTCGAGTTGCGCCGACCGCGGGCGGCACCATCAGATTCTACGGCCCGGCACGCGAACATGGAGAGCTGCGTGTGGCACAACTGAAGGACTATGCTGAAGGTGTCACGTTCATCCCGATTGGAAATGGCCTCATGCACATCTACGTCACCAACCAGCAGGAGATGAGGGCGCTGATATGGCAAGGTTGACACGGCTGGTCGGATTCGTCCTTCTTGGCCAACTTGCACTGGCCGGTCAGGTAGTGCTCGTTGACCGGTCAGGCAGCATGAAGCCTTACTTCGAGCGCGGTTCAGTCGAAGACCTCACCCGTGTCCTGCTTGCCGTATGCAGCGAGTACGGCAAGCCCGACCTGGCCGTGTTCAGCACAGAAGTCAAGCCGGTCAAGTCAACAGGCGACAAGGATTTTGCCTACGAGAACTTCGCCTGGTCGTTCACCGAGATTGACAAGGCGGCGAAGTACGTGCTCGACCGCAAGTACGACATCGGTTGGATTGTCACCGACAACATCCAGCACCAGCCGGGCAATCCGGAAGGCGCACACCTGGACAAGTTCTACGAGTTGCTCAAAGGACCTCGAGTCAAGAAGGTCTACTTCTTTCCGATTCTGCAGCCTGCGGGAACACAGGGCTTGACCGTGTATGCGCTGCTGCTTGACTGGAACCAGGACGCGCGGTTCGAGCAGATGAAGAGCGCTCTTTCCGGGCGTGTTCAGAAGAACTACCAGACCGAAGCACTCCTCGTTAAGCCTCTGGGCCGGAACACCGTGAAGGCCGAGCCGGTGCACAAACCCCGGGCCCGCAAGTACATCCTGGGCCAGAGCATCTGCGATTCGGTCCAGATTGGATTCGTCAGTTGCTTCAGCCATATCAGCTTCTCGAGTGCGAAGATCGACACGCCAAGACTGATTCGCACGGCCGCAGCAGGCAAGTCCGGGCTCGGCCTCGCACCTGTGAAGTACAGCGTTCAGCCCACTACACTTCCGGGGCTGGGTCCGGGCCAGAGCACCGGTCCCGGGTTCAAGATGCGCTACAAGAGCAAGGTGACGCTGACCGGCAGCCTGCTGAAGGCAGCGTTCGCCGGCGGCAGGGTCAATGCACCGATGGAACTGCCGGTGGTCGTCAGCATCCGGCCAAGCGACCTGTCGCTGACGCGCGAGTACCAGACGAAGTACGACGCGGCTACTCCGGAAGATGCTCGTCGCGAGGGCAAGGTGTTCGGAATCAACCGACTGCCCGCTGAGTTGAGCGAAAGAACCGTCAGTTGCAGCACTCTGGTGACGATACCGCTGGAGGCCGACTACGGGCCCTTGCCGGCCCTGCTGCTGCTCGTGATACTGGCACTGGTCATCGCCGCGTGCCTGGTGACTTATCGGCTGGTCAAACCATTGCTGGGGCAGCGGCGGCTCCAGGTCTTTGCCCGGCTGCACGACCGGGATGTCCAGTGCCGGATTGACAGCGATACCGGCGAGCTGATTATGGAGCGTGATACGCTGGGGAAGGTTGACGTCGGGCACGTTTTCCGGCCGGCGATGCGGTACAGGCTGACTGACGGGCAGGAGTACGTCAGACTAGTGCCGGGTCTTGAGTTCTCTCTGAAGCGGCACGACGGCACGACGATACTGATGGTCTGCGGTCCGATACGCAGAAAGACCAGAGAAGATCGAAAGGAACGGCCCGAAAGGCGCGGTCGTCCCAGTGACTCATAAGGCCCTACCAGGAGGTAACATGGCCAAAGAACGACATGGACTCGGCCCGTTATACTGGCTCGTATTCATCGCGCTTGTGTTCATCAGCACTTTCGTAGTCACAACCCAGGCGCTGCAGTGGAGCGTGACTGCTCACTTAGTTGAAGGGTTCCTGTGGATAGCAAGGATTGTCGTAATGCTGGTCGCAGTCTTCCTCGGCTGGGTCGCAGGCCGGGGTGTGTACCGCAAGCTGCTGCGTCAGGACGCCTCGGTCGCTTCAGCAGCTTCGGCCGGACTTGGGTACGCCGTGTGCTTTCTGGCTGCCGCGGTTGCGGTCGGGTTGGCCGGCACATTCTCCTGGTACTGGCTTGCCGGGGCTGCCGGACTGCTCTTCATCGTGGCGATAGTGCTGATGGCGCGCGCGCTGGGCTGGGTGCTGATTCTCGTAGCTATCGTTGTCGCGGCAGCAACTGCCGCCTTGTGCTGGTTCGTCCTGCCGGTAATCACACCGACGGCTGAAGACAACAGCGACTGGTCCACCGGAACCGAGGAGGCCGAGCCTGCGGGCAGCAGGTTCTCCCGGCCGGACGTTGCCGACCCAGGGTCTGGCAGGACCAGGCAAGATGCTAAAGGAAACTAGAGGAGGATAACATGCCACCTGCAAGAGAAGAGAAGGGCGGTGCAATCAGGCCGACCCTGTTCATCGGCCTGGGCGGAACCGGGAAGGAAGTACTGCTGCGGCTCCGAAGAAAGTTCTACGAGAACTTCAACATGCCCGGGTTGCCTTGCGTTGCCTACCTGTGGCTGGATACCGACATCAGAGCTGGAGGCGCGTGGGGAGAGCCACTAGATATCATCTACGAGTCGGTCAGATTCACTGACACAGACAGCCTTGCGCTGCTCGAGGGTGAAGTTGGACAGGCTTTTGTTGACGTCTTTGACAACAGGGGTCGCTGGGGCTACATTCATGACTGGCTGTACCCGGAAGTAGAGCGGAAAGGCGGGAAAATCTCTGATGGTGCCGGCAACGTCCGTTCCATTGGTCGGCTGGCGTTCTTCTACCACCACGAGCGGGTGCAAGGGATCATCGACAAGCTCTCCCGGGACCTCCTCATGCTCCCGGACCTCCGCGCGACCCAGGAGTTCCTGCCGGGAACGACAATGAACGACTTCGACCTGGGCGTTCAGGTGTTCATTGTTTTCTCAGTCGCGGGTGGCACGGGCGGCGGTTCGTTCCTGGACACGACGTTTCTGCTGACTCTGCTTCAGAAAAAGATGCAGAAGCAGTTCAAACACGTTGCCGGCATCTGCGTTCTGCCGGATGTATACTTCCGCAGCCTCAGTGACGAGCAGTCCAAGCGCTCTTATGCCAATGCCTATGCCGCGCTCAAGGAGCTTGAGCACTACACATTCTGTGTGGACGAGGCCGATTCCGGCAGTGAGCAGACCGGTGACAGCCAGGCCAGGTCCGAAAAACGCAAGAAGGGAATAGCCACGTTCGATGTAGTCTGGACAAAAGGCGACCCGCAATCCCTCGTGGGTCCACCGGTTGACGTTACTTACGTTCTTGGTGCCGAGAACGAGAAGGTTGGCATCAAGTCCAGGAAGGAGCTATTCCGCATGGTTGCCGAGTCGCTCTACATGGACTTCATGCCCAGTGCTTTCTCGACTATCAAGCGCTCAAGCTACAGCAACGTTGTTCAGTACCTAGAAGGCGGCGAAGGCGCCAACGTCAAGGTTGATCAGATGGCTCTGGTTCAGGAGTACTCACGGCGCTACGGGTCATTTGGCATGAGCAAGATTGAGATACCGGTTGATGCCCTCCGCGGCGCCTGCGCTGCCCAACTTGGCCACGACATTGCCAGCTACTGGGTCCGGCCTTGCGCCGACCCAGACATGGTCGGAAGCATCCAGCACGACTTGGCTGACTTCGGGCTCACGCTGGATGGCGTTGCGCGCAGATTCGACACCGGCTGGCGCGACAAACTCACGCAGGCAGCAGACAGCGCAGTTGCCGGCCTGCGCTCGAAAGCCGGCAGTTGCACGCTTGCCGACATCGAGGAAGCACGCAAGGCGCTCAACGACGTGGACACGCATTACGTTGGCATGGACACGGCTCGGCTGGACGCCGACATCAATATTCCGCATCGGCTCAAGGTGAAGCTGCCCGCGGTCACCGAGCAACTGAAGACCGTAATGGAGCAATGGTTGGTCAGGTGCCTGGAGGAACCGGGACGAGGACTGCGCGGGCTGCTGGCCGAGAAGACCGGGTATCTGGCGAGAATCCAAGAGCAGCTTCAGACCGTGTTCACGTCCGACCAGTCCGATTGCGCGAAGCGCCGCGAAAGGGCCGAGAAGGACGCCGGTCTCTGGCAGGGAGAGAGGGACCGGTTCCTTGACGAGCTCACCGAGGCTGTGACGAACAGTAAGGTCGGCCTATTGAACGAACGCGACTTCTCGGTCAAGTTGCTTGCCGACAAAGTCAAGGACGCCGAGGCGCAGTTTGGCTTTGCCCGAGCCGAGGCGGTGCTCTACGGGCTGTGCCAGCAGGCGGTCATGGATGCGGCGTCGTATCTTGTCAGTCGCACATCCCGGTTGCCACAATTCCTAACCGACATGGAGGCCATGACTGGGCCGTTCTTGGAAGAAAAGACCGCACGCCTCCGCCCTGGTGACGATGTGCTCTTCATACGCATATTCAACTATGACCGCGACTGGCCCGGCTTCTACAGGCTCCGTGGAGAACCAGTGTCTGCCGCAAGCGAAGCCAAGGGCTTCCTGGCCCACGAAGGGCTGCCAAGACCAATGTCGCTGCTTGAGTTTGCTGACTTCCGTTTTCAAGAGAGCATGGAGAGGGTACGCGCGCTGCTTGCCAAGTTCTGCGACAACCGATTCACTCAGGACTTTGCTTCATACCCGCGCGACGAGGACGTGCTTACCCACCCCGAGTTCACCAAGAAGTCCCTGAAGGCTTGGGCGACCGATCTGGCTCTGGCCGGACTGCCCCTGGTCAAGCTGACCGGTCACTTTGGTGGCAAGCCGGTCAAAGCTAAGCGCGAAGCCTACCTGGGTGTATCAGCCGATGCGGACAAGAACACCGTTGATGCACTAGAGAAGGAGCTTGGCGGTGCGCTGGCCTCCCGTGACTACCAGCTTCAGGTTCTCAAGTCCACACGGAAGAGTGAGGTGTTCTTGTACACAATCTGCTATGCCTTTCCTCTGCCGGCCGTACCGGTCGTCTCCGGTGCCTGTCACGATGCCTATTATTCATTCTACCGGGACCTGCGTGAGAATCGGCAGTTCGGCAAGCTCTACTACCAGATACCGCTCCACCTGGACAAGCGCTGGGAAGGGCAATTTGATGACCTGGTGTTGTACTCCGAACAGGACGCGCACGTCGCCAAGGAGTCACTTGAGGCCCTGCTGTTTGGCTCGATTTTGGGAGTCATCCGGCGCTACGAGAAGGACCGCGTGACGGCATATGGGTACTGCAAGGTCAAAGTCGGCCGTATTGCTGACATCGAACTCGGGAAAAACCGCAAAGAAGCCATGGATACTTTGATGCATGACGCTGGGCTTCGAGGTCGGTTGCTGGCTGTTATCAGCGAGCGTGAGGCAGCGTTGAGCGAGCAGGAGCGTAAGGCGTATAGCTACGTCCTCATGTATCTCTCCTCGCAGCCCGGCTTCACAGTTGGGACATCGGAACACGAGCTTGTGGACGCAAAGCACAAGGCGGTCTCGCAGGCTGCGGGCAATCTGGAGTTGCCTCCGAAAGGCCTTGCCGGAGACGCGCTGGCTGACTGGGTCAGAAACCAGGTCGGTGAGTTCCTCGACTGGCCCCAGTACGCCAAGTTCCCGGCGTTGAAGAAGGAAGCCTGGGTCGACCGGTCAGGTCTCTAGCATGACGTCCGCGGGCAGCGGCGTACGATACTAGGAGAAGACCCGCATGAGACCGGCGCCACAAGAGAGATGCCCCAAGTGTGGCAACTGGGAGCCGCTGTCCGGCGACCGGTACTGCTCACTCTGCGGGCACGAGTTGTTTGAGACGGTCAACCTCTACGTTGACCGGGAGAAGCGCACGTCGGTTACCGAGTCGTTCCAGGTTCGTGACCGCTCGCCAGGCGCTTTCTCGGTGCTTAGATTCCAGCACGAACAGTGGGTCCGAATCTCTGGGCAAGATCGCAGCGTCGGCCAGCACGAAACCAGAGTCGAGATTACTGTCGACCCGGGACAGGCGGGGGTGTTTCCAAGGTCGTGTTTCGTCTCAGTTTACGACGACCTCGGGGTCTTGAACGAAGCCGAAATATGGCTCTTCCCTGCTCCGCGCAGCATCACGGTCAAAGACGTCAGTGTCTACCTCGGTTCAGCCGAGGCAATGCTCAGCTTCACCTCGGACTGTGCCCTGGAGGCTGACCTGGAATTAGAAGTAGACCAGCCGAATCTGCTGAGTATCAAGGTTCCGAGGCAACCGGTCAAGCTGGCCCAGGGAACTGCTCAAGTGCCCGTGCAGGTTGACCCACGGCAGCGCGGAGAAGCCAAGGTCAGCTTCACACTGACGCGCGGCAGCGGAACTGGCAGTCTGATTCTAACCGGCACGTTCAAGGCGATAGTCAAGCGCCCGCCGGAGATAGTCTTTCCCGACGGTCAGCTTCAGTACTTCGACACACACCCTGAGGACCGTGGTACCACTAAAGTCAAGCTGCAGAACGTCGGCGACGACCCGTTGCGTATCGAGCAAGTCGTCCTGGAGTGCGACAACCCTGAAGCGAGTTGGTCCTACGAGCTTGGCGCGAGCGAGGTTCCTGCCGGCGGCTCAGCCGAGGTCAAGCTGGAGGCCCGGACCACGGCCAAGGCGCGTGGCAGTATACCGGTTACGATCGAGTTCAAGTCCAACGCCCCCAGAATTTCTACCTGCAGAGTCAATGCCCGGATTGTGGACGATGTCTATAAGGACGACTTGGCTGTCGACTATGGTACGAGCGCATCGGCCGTTGCCCGCTGGGATGGCCAGAAGCCGGTCAATCTCGTGCTTGAGGACTCTGAGACGGTCATCATATCCGACGTCTACTTCAGGGACTACAAGCAAGACCGGACACCCCCGTATGTGTTTGACATCGGCAGGGAGGCTGCACGACTGGGGAGGTTGCGCAGGGAGAGCTACGTCCGTGCGGTGAAGCCGCGGGTTGGCACTGGGGCCGTTGAGAAGCTTGTGCTGCAGGGCGAAGAGCGCGAGATACCTGCCGAGGACGTTGCTCAGTACGCGGTGATGGAGTTGCTTCGTCTCACACGACGTCAGTTGAAAGCGCGGCCAACGCGGCTGGTGTTCACTGTCCCTACCAGGTTCACGCTTCATCAGCGCGAAGTGCTGAGGGACGTGTTCGTGAAGGCCGCGCAAGCAAAGGGGCTGGAGGTGGCGGACCCGGAGGTGGTTGACGAATCGCTCGCAGCCGGCATTTACTACCTCTACAGTGGTGCTCGCAGAGACGAGTCTATCAAGTCTCGGTCGGAGTATACTCTGCTGGTCATGGACTTTGGCGGCGGCACAACTGATGTTACCCTTTTCCGCGTAACACAGAGTAACCGGGGGGAGAGCACCAGTCGTTGCCCAGAGACGGTAGAGGTCATCGGTGCATGGGGTGACCAGAATCTGGGGGGCACAGTCCTGACTCTTGAAGTTGGGCGTTACATCGCGAAGCAGGGAGACGTGCCGCCAGATCTCGAGCCAGTGGCGCCTGAGCTGGTCAAGTTGGCGGTATCAGAGGTGGTGAAACCCGGTGCCGGCGAGCAGTCCACGACGGACTACCCTCTGGTGCCCCGCGACGATCGGCTGCTTGAGGAATGCCTCGGCAGCTTGCACGCGATTCCAGAGAACGAAAGATACAGAACCTGGATAAAGGAGATCAGGAAGCTGGGCGCAATCCCGGTGAACATAGCGCGGGGAAAGCAAATGAAACTAGACGCTTCCATCGACGACATTCTCGGCATTGCACGAAAATACCTGCGGGACTTCGAAAGGGAGATGGACCTCTTCATGGGGAGATGCAACCTGAAGAAGGCCGACCGGCTTCTGCTGTGCGGCAAGGCTTCTCTGCTGCCGACAGTGCCCCAGGTGTTCTCGCGGTTTGCGGAGGGCACTGACTACGTCCGGGATTCCGCAGGCAGACCTATCCTGAAGGAGTGTGTTTCCTTGGGCGCGATTATTTACACGCGCGTGTCAGATGAGTTCAAATTGCAGGGCGAGCGGCGCTGGTGGCGGCAGGTCGGCCGACTCGGCGCCGCAACAGGGGATGCCTCCGGCGCTTTGGCGTTCAGGGCACTTGTGCCATGGGGCGCGGAGTACGGAAAAGAGTTCAGGTCCGATAAACCTGGTCTCAAACTTGTCAAGGCCGCAAGCAGGTCGGGGCTTGAGCTTCGATTGGAGGAGAACCTCTCCTTGGGACAGGAGCCCCAGACAGTCCCGTACCGCACATACCAGCTTGAGCAGAATGTCCAGTCAACCAACGTCAGGGATATTCCGGTCATCCTGAAGATAACCGACAAAGGCGAGCTTGAGGCGTATTGCGAGATTGGCGGCAAGCGTGAGAAGATGGAGGTGAAATCGCGATGAGGACTGCCATGAGTCGGGCCGGCCTGATGATTGCAGCCTGCTTCTTTGTATTGCTGGCGGTCGGCGCGGGCAGACGCCCCGCGTCCCAGCAGCAGGACAAGGGTGAACCTGTGCCAGAAAGCACGGCCAGCGAGCAAGACAGCGGGAGTCTCGCAGGACAGGACGTCGTTTCGGCAGTTGCCGCGCAGGAGAGCAGTCACGCTCCCGATACAGACACCGCACTACCTGACAGCAGCGGTCAGCAGGAACCCGACCGTACTGCGGTTCGAGTGTCAGTAACAGCCCTGGTTGTCCTGGCGCTCAGTACAGCGCTGCTTGGTGTCGGACTCGCGTTGCTGATAGCCTCAATTCGGATACTGCGAAGAGGCGAGCAAGCGTCGAAGCCAGACGTTGAAGTCGATAAGAGAAGTTCGGACTTCGAGGGTCTTAGGCAATCTCTGAAGAAACTGCACGATGATGTGGCAGAGGTGAAGCAGCGACTCGATGAGCAGACAAAGGCCCGAGACCAGGCTGACGCAGCGACCCGCGAGGCGCTGTCGAAGATGCCGCAATTGGTGGCCGGCCAGATAAGGCAGTTGCAGTCAGAACAGGAGTCGGCGCGGTTCAAGGAAGCAAAGCAGGCTTTTACCCAGCGAGCCAGGGACGCACTGAAGGACATCGAGGCTCGACACCCGATACTCGCGACAGCCCAAGCGACGAGCGCGCTTGTAAGGAAACTGAGGTCAAGCTCTGCGGGGGATTCTGACATGGGACAGAGGTACCGCATCTACCTTGGCGCCACGGAGATGGCAGACAACCTTGCGCAGTTAACACGCAAGGCCGAGCGGACCAACCCGACGACACTCGACGAGGACAGAAACCAGTTCGGCATCGCACTTGACCGGCTCGACCGGGCACTAACCGAGCTTGCCGTCTACCATCGTCCCATCGCGTTCTGCGACCTCCTTGACAAGACGAACACCAATGAGCTGAAGTCCGAGCGCGGGAGTTTGATGCGAAACCTCGGCGTCGAGGAATTCGCTCCGCGTAAGCACGACCCCGTGGGTGACAGCGCGTCCCTGGATATCGTGCGCGTTGTCGGCTACGGCGAGAAGGTGCGAGTCGCCGAGGTCGAAGGGCCGGGCTACCGCATCATCACTACTGGCGAGGTCCTGCGCAAGCCAAGGGTGGTTGTCGAGCAGACCGGATAGCTCAGAAGGGGAACGGACGGGGTGGCGCGAGAAGCCATGACAACTGGACGAAGACCGACCGGGCAAGAAAATGCCATCCAGTCAACCTGAGAATCAAGCCAGCCGGCCGAAGCCCGCATCATTGACGATTGTTGACCGGTGGCGGGACAAGGATACGTACACGATAGCAGTAGGCACCGGCGTAGGCGACCTGAGGACGTTGCCGCCCAAGAACGCGAGCTTGGTCGACCTGCCCGAAGTCATGAAAGCCAAGGAACTTGCAGTGTTCGCTGGCGTAGACCTGCCCAAACGGCTGGCCAAGCGGGTGGCGCCTATGCCGCGACTTTTGGCTGTCTACTACGCCTTTGCCGAGAAGTCGCGCGGGCCAACTCTGGTGCTGACGATTGGATTCAGTTCCGCGCTTGCCGGCGTGGTCAAGGACTATGACATCGCGGCTCAACAGGAGTTGCCGGACTTGTCTTTGCAGGCGATCTGGAACAGGCTCAAGGCAGAACGCGAGGAACTGGAGCAGCACCTGCGTCTATTCCCCGAGCACGAGAACCAGATATTCGCTGACTTCCAGGCAGCGCTGCAGGGAGAGGAACGCTGGAGCGGCCCATTTGTCTTCGCATCGGCAGAAGTCCCTGGGCTTGAGGCAACGCTGCCTGCGCTTGCCAAGGCAGTCAAAGACCTTGACCCCGATGCGCAATGTCGTACCCTGATTCTGAGCGACTGGGCCGGAACCGAAGGACTCAGGACCCTGGCCGGGCTGGTGCTTGAGCGCGTCGGTCGTTCAGACATCAATGTGTTTTCGTCCAAGGAATGCTTCCACGATGCTTTCCGCGGTGTGCTGACTCTGCGCAGCCGCGCCGCTCCGGTCAAGAGCGCTGCTGACAAGGTGCGGACCGCGGTGCGCCGCCGGGCAGCCCAGCTCGACAAGAAGCGCGTTGAGACGATCGAGCAGCTCGTACAGTCGCTCCTGACCAGACACCATGACCAGCGTGTGTTCTTCGAGCTGGCTGCGGAGCTCATCCGCGCCGGCTTCCAGCGGGCCGACTACGAAGACATCGCCCGTCTTGGCGGGTTGGAACTGGTCGAGCCGGTAATTGACACCAGCATCACGCCAGCCGAACTGGGTAACTACGAGTTCCGCGGCGCCCAACCACCGGAGAACGTGAAGGAGTTCATCGCGCAGGAGGGCAAGCTCCTGGTTGCTCGTGTGATTGAACCCGGTCTCAGACTCGCGTCCGCCGACATGGAGAAGAAGGCCGTGGTTGAGCTGGCCCTCGATGAACCGCCGCTCTGGAAGCTGGCACGTGAGACCGAAGAGAAACTTGGGGCCAAGGCTGGTTCCCTTGCCCTTGTCCTCGGCCTGGCCCGAAAGGGGATGGCTGAGCCGGAGCAGTGCCTTGGCCTGTTTGACCTGCTGCGCACGGAGAAGCAGGGCGAGCTTCTGAGTGGGTGGCTGGACAAGCTTGGTGTTCAGGAAATACACCCGAAAGGCGGTCTTACCGAGCACCAGTTGAAGCACGAAGTGGAGGTTGTCAACCGAGACAAACTCACCAGTGATTCCGACCTCACGGTTGACAAGGTTGTTCAGGTTGGATACCGGGCCGGAGAGAAGGTTCTTCGCAAGGCCAAGGTCGAGGCGCACGAAAAGATGGACGACCTTGTCAAAGAGACCGGCAACTTGCTGAATGAGCTCGTCAGAAGAGTAGAGCGTGTACCGCAGCACATCGCCAGAGCCCAGACCTTCATGACCAAGGTCAAGAACCGCTCAGACGACCTCTCCAGCTTTGCTCCGAAGTGGAAACTGGACCTCATGAACAAGCAGGTCCAGGAGCAGGCACTGAACTTGCTGGATGCGCTAACGCCGTCGGACTATCGCGCTGACATGACCAAGGAAGAACGGGCGACACTGGACAACCTGGACAAGCTCAGACAAAGGTGGCGTGAATTGCTCAAGCTGGAGGAGTTTCCGCCAGGCTGGAAGGCCGACTACGTCAAACCTGGTGTCAAGTGGGGAAAGATAACCCTACGCAAACCGGTCAGGAAACCAAAGCCAGCACCAACGACCGACTACCGTTGGGCCGCTGTCCTTCTCGCCTTGTTTCCGGGGCTCGCCTTTCTGCCCTACTTCGCCACGACCTCAGGCGTAATCTGGTCGCTCTTCGACATTGCAGTGCTTGCGGTCGCGCTCGGAGCCTTGTTTCTGGGCTTGTTCCTGCGTGCCCAGTGGCTCTGGAAGGCAATGTGCTGGGTGTTCAGCGCAGGGCTTGTCTTTCTTGCAGCTCCTCAGGTATTGTTTGGTCTCGTGCCATTCTACACAGTTCTCCTGACTACTCTCATCCCTAAGGAGCACCTCTACGCCTACCTGCATTGGGCGGTACTCGTGCCGTTGGGATTGTGCGGTTTGCTACTCGGTCGTGTAGCTCCGCAGGCATGGAACTGCTACGCCGGGGCGTTTCGCGGCCGCACCGAAACAGTCGTACGCGAGTCGGTGAACCTGCGCGAAGGCGCGGACCGCTACTCCGTTATCAAGGCAACCCTGTCAGCAGGCGCGACAGTCAAGGTTGTTGATTCAACACTCGGCGACGAGCGCTGGTACTCGGTCAGAACCCCGCAAGGCGAGGGCTGGATTCACAGTGACGCCTTTCTTCCTTACGGCAAGTTCCGCAAAGTCCTGAGCGCAGCCCCTGTTGTGGACTACGCTACCAATCGACCGGATGGGCATCTCACACCAGGCGAAAGTATTGAGGTGGTGGACGTGAGCGGCCGTACCGTCAGATTCCGGCGAAGCGAAGGTCGGTTCGGGCTCGTATCGCTGGACGCATTTGCTGAGAAAGAGACGAATACGGAGAGGCCAAAGAATCCCCTGCCAGAAGAGAAGCGCTCAGCGAAGCCACCACTTTTTCCTCCGCAGGAGACCTCTGCTGTGCGCCGCAAGCAGTCAGTGCGCATCGAGTCCGAGCCCAAAGGCGCCAGTCTTACGATCGACGGCACGCCCTGGGGCAAGACCCCAACGACGGTTGATCTGGAGCTAGGCCAGCACAGGTTTGACCTGTTTCTACCTGGGTACGCAACTGTATCAGGCGAACGGAGAACGGTTGAGCCAGGAGCGTCGCAACTATCCTTCGCCCTCAGCCAGTTACTGAAGGTCCGGATTGACTCAAAGCCCGAGAGTGCGCTGGTTCATATTGACGGCACGTCATACGGCTACACCACGACCGAAGCGTACCTGACTGCCGGACAACATACGTTTGTACTCACCAAGGAGGGTTACGAATCTCACCTCGCGCTGGAGACCGTAACCGAAGGGAAGCAGTTCTTCAACTATCGGCTGCACAAGAAGTGAAAACGTATGGCACCAGCTTCGTTTCCGCGAGGTCATCGTTCGCTTTTCGCAGTCCGTTGATTCAGACGGTGGCCTTCCGAGTGTGCACGATTGTCGCCTTGATAGCATCACTTAGTCCACTAATGGCCAAGTGGTACTACTTCGAGCTCGTTGGCGCTGAGGTTGGTTTCCCAGTTGGCCCTGACAAACTCACGGGCAGGTTCGAGGCCCTAAAACTCACCTATGGCCTTGGCGGCAGCAACCGCCTCATGCCGGGGATTGGTGTTGGTGTCACGGTGGCTGACGGCTGGTCCTGTGGGCCGTCGGCTATGGAGAGCTACGGGTTGTTCACGCCAGAGTTGCGTTTTCTCCTTCCGCTGAGCGATCCCGATACCACCATTATGGCTGGGAAGGTTGGCTATTTCAGTAGCCTGTCCTTCGTGGCTACGGGCAATGCCTGGGGGATGAAAGGCAGCAAGCACTACGCATTGTATGCTGCCTTGCACCTGTTTGCCATCACCGGACTGGAGGTCGGATATCTCCTGATAGGGCCGTCCGGCTCGCCGGTAGTTGGTACTCTTTATGCCGCGGCTAGGCTTGCGGTTGGCGTGCCGTTCACGTCTGCTGAAGACGTACGGAGCAGCAGGATGCCCCCGCCGTTAGCCCCAACGCCGGCCAGAAGGAAATCCGTAGCCGCTGCTGAGCAGTTCCGTTTGCCAGCACTCGACGGACGCAACTCGGTATCAAGTCGGCCGGTCCTACCCACCCGGACTGTTTTCTACTTCTGGACCCCGCTCGACGCGCGCACGAAGGAGGACATGAAAACCCTTGACCGGTTGGCGCGGCAGACTCGCTCAGACCTGCTCAGAGTCATCGGCGTGCTGGCGTATCCGGACGATACTGTTGAGGCCCGGAGATTCGTGGCCGGAGCCGGCATCAGCTTCGAGAACGCCATTGCCGAACGGGATTTCCTTCGCAGGCTCGACGTCAAGCCGCCCGCGGTTGTGGTCTATGACCAAGACTGGACGATCACGCACAAAGCAGAGACCTATCTGGATGCGGTCATCCTTCGACATATTGAACACGCCACCAAGCCGCCACCGCCGCCCGAGGAAACGGTGTACGTCAGCGACCTTCAGCCGGCCGAAGTTGAACAGTGTGAACTAGAGAAGGACGCTTTCAGAGGACGACCCATTGTCATCTGCGGAACGACCTACCGACGAGGACTTCATACACACGCACCAGCTAGGCTGCGGTGGAAACTGAACGGGCGGTACAAGCGGTTTGAAAGCGACATCGGACTATGGGACGCCGGCAATCCCAGACGTGGTGTGCCGGGCGACTTTGCGGGTGGCCGCGGCAGCGTCATCTTCCAGGTCTGGCTCGACGGCAAGAAGGTCTATGACAGCGGAGTCATGGACTGGGATGACCGCAAGACCGTTTCCGTCTCCGTCGAAGGCGCGCAGCAGATGGACCTCATCGTAGAGACTGTTGAGAACAATTACTGGGACTGGTCGGTTTGGGGCGGGGCGAGGCTGGTCAAGCAGTAGATCGGGCAACGCGTTGACTATAGATAGCTGTGCTGCTGGTTATTACGTGCAGGTTCATGAGAAGGGAGTTAGCTGACGTATGTACACTATCATGTTGTCGGCAGTGTTGGTCAGCTCGTTCGGTGTACTGAGTGACTCGTTGTGCGAACAGATCAGCACGTTCCTGCGTGCATACGACAAGAAGGACACGGTGCTTACGTACCAGTCCATCCGCCGGGAATTGATATTGCGACACGATACGCTGCCGACAGGTCAAGTGCGAAGGGATGTTGAGGAGTACATACAACAGAAGATCGAAGGAACCTCCCCCATGAGCGAGCAAGCCGGGAAACTCGTGCAGTACGTGTGTAAGATCAAGCGGGGTTTGTTCCTTGACAGGAAGCTTGCTCAGTGTGTTGTGGAGACCGGGCTAGATTACAGTGCTCTGGACCAGACGGTCGAGGTTGCCTTGTTCCTCGATGTCTCACAAAGCTGTCACGCTGTCGAAACCCTACTCGACATGGTCGCGAAGCGGCCTGGCTCAGTCGTGCGCGTCGGCACAAGGATTCCCATTTTTCTCTTCGGTAATGCCGTTCGCGGGTTCGATCCGTGCGACAGGGTGCGCTGCACCGACACCCAGACTAGGTTGGTCGACTTGTTCAGGTGGTTCGGGCAGGACCGGAGAGAGGATGAACCGCGCGCGTGTTATGAGCTCAAGGACAGAAAGGTGAAGCTCGCGATCATCCTCACGGATGGCATCTGGAGCGAGGAGTCAGACAACTCATGCGTCGTACTCAATGGCGAAAACTTGGCTCGGGCTGATTCGTCGTTTGAGAACTCTGTCCGGCTCTTCGAGTCAGCCAACGAACTGGTCGTGTTGCTCCCTGTCTTTCTCCAGAAGGGGCCACGTGACACGACCAGATACTACCGCGGCAGGTTGTGGCAGCGCCTGTGCCCGAGGCTGGATCTGAGCGACACCGCGCTGACCGTCAGGGTATGGCAGTACAGGGACCCAGCCGTCCTCGTTGCCAGGGTGCGGGAGGCAATCGACCGCTTACTGGCGATGCTGTGTACTGCTGAACCATTTGTACTGGACTTCTCAGCAACTGGTGAGTCGACCACCATCTGCATCTACCCTCCGTACTGGTGCAACTCTGAGTTGCCGAAGAAGAAGCTCGGGCCGTTCGCTGTCGAACGAGATGGTCGATTCGTCCAACTCTCGGCTGTGACACCATGGCTCTTGTCGGCTGCAGCACGTTGTACTACCCACATCTTCTCATTACCGGGCATGGAAGCCTTGGGAATCAGACTGAATGGTAAGTCCAGGCAGATGAAAGCTATTTCGGGGAAGAAGGAGATTGCGGTCACGTACAGACCCGGTCGTCGAGAGGTTGTCGCTCTCGTATCGTCAGACCCCGGTGGCGATCTGTTGCGGGGGGCAATGGCGTTGTCTGAGGCCGCTCGGGTTGGCAGAACCGGGGCGGAGCAGTCGATATTCACCGATATCGGGGGTTCGCCCAGTTTCATGAGCTTCGACCTGAGGCGCCTGAGTCTGATTACGGTTGACCACGACCGCGCCAATTCGCGCATCGACATCTCAACCAGCAGCAATGACTACATCATCCCCGACTGCGACCGGGCAATCGTAGTCTTAACGATACTCTTCCTTGCCGCCGTGTACTGCGTGAGCGCGACAGTGCGGCTCCGACGTTGTCCAACATGGCAACCGCCGCGGCTGTTAGCTTTGGCTGAGCTCGTGGTCCTGGGATGGTGGAGTGTTGTCATCGTGGGTTCGTTCGCGCGCCCGCGCGGGATACCTGCAGCAATGCTATTTCTGCTGGTCCTCTTTGCTTCTGCGCTGGCAACTCATTTTTGGCTCCGTCAATTGGGATCCCTCAAGCGGCTAGCCCTGAAGCGCGTCCCTGCCCGCTGGATGTGGCTCGTCTACCCACTCCTCTTTGTCATACCCCTCCTCCCAATGGTTTGGCCTTTGTCCCTGCTCTGGTGTCTTGGGCGGGGACAGGTCGTGTCGTTCCCGACTCAGTTCTGGGGCGTGATTATCTTCCTTCTGGTTTCCATCGTCATGGCAGCCGCGTCGTCGGCGCTTGAGAAGCTGCCGCAGAAAGGTAACAAGGGGCCGTCGAGTACGTCGGAGCCAACGGATGGCAGCGACGGGGTTACCGGCGCGGGGCCAAATGCCTCGGAGCAGAGTCGGCGCTAGCGACACATATCGAGTCGGCACCCTAAGTCCGCGACCCCAGGGTGCATGTCTGAAGGCAAGCTGGCCGTAGCATAGACCCTCACGAGCCAGCGGCCTGGATTGGGGAAGGTGACCGCTATGTCGTGTGCGCAGCCGTCGCGGCGAACCGTGGCCGCTGATGGAATCTCGCGCTCGTCTTCAGACAACAGGTTGACCAGCACTGAGACGTTAGGCGGCGCTATGATTGAGAACTCCAATTTGCGGTCAACTCGGTTGACTCGCGAGAATTGAGTAGTGAACTTGAGCTTATAGGTCCAGAAGTTGCCGCGCAGGAAGGGCAGGTTAGTGAACTGTTGCGGGGTCAGTGCCGGTGTCAGCAACTGCCAGGAAGGGTCGGCTGGAAAGTGGGTGAAGATGAAAGCACTCGGGTCGAGGAAGAAGTAATCTAGGTTGTAGTCTTTGATGTACTGCCTGCCAGCGATGTGACCGGCGTCCCAGGTGACGTCGACCAGGCGCCAGCGGCCTTCGATTCGGACGGCGTTCCAAGCATGGTTGCTCTTGGCTGGGTCTTCGTTTTCGAAGAGGCGGAAGGAGTAGCCTCGGCCATATCCGGAAATGGTGACACACTCGAGTCCGGCGAGCCTGCACATCTGCTCGAACAAGTTGCCGAATCCCTGACATACCGACCTGCCCGTGCGAAGCACGTCAGCCGGCCTTCCGCTCGGCAACCGACCAGAGGCATAGCCCTGCACATCGTAGGCGACATTGTCGGCCAGCCAGTCGTGGATTACCCGGGCCTTGGCCGAGTCGGTGTGGCAGTCTCTGACCAGGAATGCGACCAGCTTGGGCAGATGGGTCTCAGGGTCTTGTCTGACTGCGCGGCTGAGTTCATCGGGCACTTGGCGGACCCGTTGGTCCATGACCGGTTTTTCGTAGCGCAGCGAGTCCGGTGACGACGCAGGCACTGGTTTCTCTGTTGGCCCCCGCTGCTGTACGGTGACGCTTCTACGTGGCCGGGGGCGGCGTCGCGGGCTTGGTCTGTCGCAGGCAGAAAGCACCAGCGCGAGGGCAAGGCAGACCGTTCGCGTGAAGCCAGAGGACGCTTTTAGCACCACGGGAATCTACCAGCAGCAGAAGGCAAGTCAACCGCACGCCTTGCGGCCGTGCCGGTTAGTCGCAGACGCCAGTAGCTCCAGCAACGTGTTGACGAGCGGTTAGTCTTCTCGCTGGCGCAGGCCGAGGGTGTCGAGAAGCATGTCTTTGCCCGCATTCAGACGCCAGAGCGCAAGGGAGCCTAAGACCCGCACGGTGTGACGCACCGACTTCGAGTCCCGCTCGTGCACGCGTGCCAGCAGGGGCAGAGACGCGAACCGTGCGAGGCCGGACGCAAGGAACATCACGTCGTAGTTGAAGAAGGTGTATCCGGCAATCTGCAGGCGGAGTCCGGACAGGGCCTGTGCGACCGCGCCCGCAAGAAGTGAGGCAAGGAACGCGCCCACGCCCGTGACCACGCCGTAGATGGCAAAGTAGCTTTCTTTGCGCTGCGGGTTGTCGGCCAAGTCAAGGAGCAGGTTCCAGAGTCCCAGGCTTGCACCAGACCAGATGATGCCATTGAGCAGGCCGTCGAGCCAGATCGGCAGGCGAAAGGTCGGGGTGGCGATTATCCAGAGCAGCGGCATGATTCCGACCAGGGAGAAGTTGAGGATAGTGACCGGCCGCGAGCCGAATTTGTCTATGACCCGGCCCCAGAACTGCTGGAACACGAGTCCGGTCAGCCCGCCGATTATCGAGTAGACGCCGATGGCGGTGAAGGAAAAATGCAGGTTCTTGAGCAGGTGTACCATGTAGAACGGCGAGGCGAGCGTGCCGGTGAGGAACCAGACCGCAAGGAAAGTCGTGAGGCGCCGGAACTGCGGTTCTTTGAGTGGCCCAAAAAGCAGTTCGCGCAGGCTGACCGGCGGTTTCTCAGGCATGGCTGGTTCAGGCTGGCGGGTGAGCAGCAGAGTGGAGATGAGGCCGAACACAACCGCCAGACCAAAGGCAAGGCCGTAGCCGGTAAGCTCATGCCCCCGTGACTTCAAGAAGTCCATTGCGCGGCCGGCAGTGAGCGCGGTCAGGACGCCGATAAGGCCATGAATCGCGTTGCGCAGACCGAAGAACCGGCCCCGGCGTTCTTCAGGTACGAGGTCGGAAATCCACGACTGCCAGGTTGTGCCGGCGATGGCCATAAGGATGCTTGACAGCACGATGGTGGCGAAGAAGAGCAGGAGGCCGACTTTGAGCTGGAGCAGCAGGAAGGGCACGATGACGATGAAGACTGCGCGGCCGACTCCCGCGGTCCAGAGTACGAGCGGCTTACGGCGGCCGGCCCGGCGCACGAGGAATCCGGCAAGGAACGAGAAGCCGGTGACCAGTGCCGGGATGGCCGAGAGCAGAGCGATCTGGAATGAGTTGGCGCCGAGAAAGAGCGCAAGGCCATTCAGGAACATCCCGCCCGCGAGCGTGGCATACAGGGTCGCGAACGAACCCTCGACAATCGAGACGCGCAGACCGTTATCGATTTCCTTAGACGAGAGCGTGTTCATGGTCTAGGCCAGCTCGGCGGCATGGTACGAGCTGCGCACGAGTGGGCCGCAGAAAGCGTTCCTGAAGCCCATGGTTCGGGCCTCGTGCTCAAGTGCGAGGAATTCTTCCTGGGTCAGGTAGCGCTGGACCGGCAGGCAGGTTCGTGCGGGCTGCAGGTACTGGCCCACCGTGACCAGCTCGCAGTTGACCGAGCGCAGGTCGGCAAGGGCCTGGCGCAGTTCTTCATCGGTTTCGCCCAGCCCGACCATCAGGCCGCTCTTGGTGGTCATCTGCGGCGCGAGTCGTTTGACCATGGCGAGCACCGCAAGCGAGCGGCGATACGAAGCCCGGCGGTCGCGGACAGCAGGCGTCAGGCGCTCGACGGTCTCAAGATTGTGGCCGAACACGTCTGGCCCGGCTTCGACCACCAGCCTTACCAGGTCTTCGCGACCGCCAAAATCCGGCGTCAGGACCTCGACCAGCGGTGTCTCCGATGTCCGATTGCCAATTCCTGCGCGAGCGCTCTGCATTCTGCATTCTACACTCTGCATTCTGACTTGCCGAACCGTCTCGGCAAATATGCCTGCCCCCAAATCCGGCAGGTCGTCTCTGTCCACCGAGGTGAGCACGACGTAAGTGATACCGAGTTCGGCCACGGCTTCGGCCACGCGGCGGGGTTCGTCCGGGTCGAGTGCGCCGTGCGGGTTGCCAGAAGCGACCGAGCAGAACCGGCAGTGGCGCGTGCAGGTACGCCCGAGAATCATGAAGGTTGCCGTGCCTTTGCCCCAGCACTCGGCCAGGTTCGGGCAGCGGGCCGAACTGCAGACCGTATTTAGTCCGCGGACGCGGAGTTCGCGGTTGACGCGGTCGAACTCAGGACCTGAGGGCAGCCGGGTTCTCAGCCAGTCAGGTTTGCGCATGGGCGCGGGATTTTACCACAAAGGCGAGAAGACACAAAGACCTCTCGGGACATGACCGAAATGTCCGACATTTCGGATCGTGTCCCAAGGCTGGCAGAGCTAGACGCGGAACTTGAGACCGGATTTGGGGCAGGCGGTGGTGCACTCGCCGCAGCGGATACACTCAAGCTGGTTCTGGGCGAGATGCGGGTCGATGTCCATCGGGCAGACTCTCTTGCAGATGCCGCAGTTGGTGCACGCATCCCTGCCAGGGAATTCAAGGTGCAGCAGGCTGGCTTTGTTGAACAGGGCATAGATAGCGCCGATTGGGCAGACCACGCGGCAGAAAGGCCGCTTGACGGCGATGGCCGCGACGATGGTGAAAAGCAGGATGCCGAGTTTGACAAAGTACAGCCAGCCGACCAGCCCGCGCAGTGCGCCGACCGGGTCCCAGAGCACAAGCGGAATGCCGGCGCCGAACGTGCCTTGCGGGCAGAGTTTACAGAACCACGGCTCGGCCGTGAGGTACGACGCCACGCCGGCCACAAGCAGCAGCATGCCGAACTTGAGGAAGTTCGAGGGCAAAGACAGCTTGAGGAGGATATCGAGCACGAAGACCAAGGCGAAGCCGGCCACCGCCAAGGCAACACCAAGGCCGAGCCCGGACAAAGGACCGAGGTGAAACGCGGGGTTGCCGAGCCAACCCAGAAGCAGACCGGCAACCGCACTCGCCCCAGCCGCAAACCAGCGGCCGGTCAGGCCCAGCAGTACCATGCCCACGAAACCGGCCGCGACCGCATACCCGATTTCGTGCTTGAACCAGACAACCGCGGCAAGGCCGACGGCGGCGAGGAAGCTGCCAATCCACATCTTCGCGGGCAGAGCAAGCTTGCCGCGGAGAACGACGGCCAGCACGAGCAGATTGAACGGCAGCCACGCGTAGATGAACACCGCAACCCAAGGCAGCTTGAGCCACGTAACCAGCGCTGCGCCGATGACCAGAGTAATGGCCGCGATGAGGCCGAGCCCGGCCCAGCGCTTGGCACCAGCCTTGGGGCCGACCTTGACCTTGTACAGCAGGTCCTGCCACATGCCGAACGGGCAAAGCCAGGCGCAGGCAGCCCGGCCCACGACTGCACCGACAACGATGAATACGCCGAGCGGCAGCCAGGGTAGGAACTTCATGCCAATCATCTGCTGGGTCGAGCCGATCGGGCAGGCGAACACCGCCAGCGGCCCGCCATAGCAGTTCAGAATCGGCTGCGGCACGTACTTGAAGAAACCCTGGAACAACACCTTGCTCTGAAGGTAGGCGACGATGTAGGAGTTGAGCATTACTGCGGCGATGATGTGAACGACGCGGTAGGGCGCAACCCGGCGTCGGACGTACACGACCGTGGCGAGCATGATAAGGGTGAACGGCACCCAGCCGAAGACGAGCACCCGGCCAAAGGGGAGGCCCTGGCCGAACGAAAGCGACGCGGCCGCGATAAGACCGGTCAGCGATATGGTGAGAAAAGAGAGCCAGCGGCGCAATACCGTGGGCCGACCCAGAAACAAGGCGAGAAAAAGCCCGAGGCCGAGTACGGTGGCAAAGCCGTAGTACAGCACGCCCCAGTCGAATCGGCCGAGGAACTTGAGCAGCAGGGTGACGATGACCGCACTGCCCGAGATGAGGGCGAAGACTATTATTCGTGTCTTCCTGCTGATGTCGAACCGGTCCTGGGTCACGGGTTGGATGCTAGTTCACAGGGCTACACGAGCCCCATGCAGGATAGTCATATCTGGGCCGCGAAGCGGTGGATTGTCTCCGGGTCGCCTTTGGCAATACCTAAGGCAATGGCGGCGACACCGACCACGGCCAGCACGACAAACGCTATTCTCCGCTTCATGCTAGAACCGGCTGATAAGCTGCGCCTTCACACCCCGGAACGGCGACTCGAACCGGCAGACACCGCCCGAGCAGGTGTAGCCGCCGCGTTCGGCTCCGAGCCGCACGCGTAGGACGTTCCGCTCGTTGATGTTCCACACGGTTTCGAACATCGGCCACGACTGCTGGCCGTTGTAGCGCCGCTCGAGCTTTAAATCCACGCCCTGCCAGCCCGCGGTAAGAAGCAGTGCCTCGCCCAAGCCGTAGCTCAGGGCGAGCGCGGTCTCGTGATACTGCCACGGAGTTTCCATGTGGCCGGTGTCCTCGGTGACGGAGTTGTACTCGGCCTCAAGCGCGAAGGTGTGTTGCCCCAGCAGGTAGTTGATGAGTACAGTCGGTTTGTCGGTGGTGCGGTTCGCGACGTGCAACTCGATGTTCTGCTGCACCATGTGGTTGAACTTCGCCTCAAAGGTCCATTCGGTCCCGAGCGAGTAGCGAGTCTTGCCTTCCCACTCGACCACACCGGTCAGGCTGTCCTTGTGCCGATACAGCTTGCCGTAGTTGGCCTCGAGGTACAACGGGTCGAGGGGTGTGGCCGTGCCTGTGACGCCGAAGCCCAGCTCGTCGACACCACGGTCGATGGCCACGCCGGACTTGATGGGCGTGGGCGGGTCGTTGTAGTGATATCCGGCCGCAGGATGGCTTAGATTGTCGTAGTCCATGTACTCGCCAAGGAGCGAGTAGCCGGGAAAGGACGCGGTCGCGCTCAGGTAGTAGCCCAGGCCCTTTTCGCGGCCGCCGATGCCGGGTTTGGTGCCGAGGCGCTGGCACAGCTCGGCGTACAGGTCAACCGGGCCGAGCGTGGTCGAGACATTGCCGCCGATGAACTCGTTGAACGCCTTGGGCGTCAGGTCGCGCTCGCCGTTGATGCGCACATAACGGCCGCCGAACCCAAAGAAACCGACTGGTCGCGTAGAGAGGTCCGCGCCCAGGACCTGGTCGGTTGTGTCCGTGTTGTTCAGGGTCTTGTAGGTATTCTCCTGGAAGAAGATGTCGCGCAGCCGGCCACCCAGGAGCACGACGTCGGTCGAGAATGGCAGGTGGGCAGTGCCTCTGAGTCCGTGCAGGCTCTTGTAGTGCCGGAAGTCATCGTCAGAGTAAGCGCGCAGGGCCAGTCCTTTGCCAAAGGTCTGGTAGTACTTGCCGTAGAGCACTTCGAAATGCTCGGGCGCGTAGGCGATGGTATAGTCCAGAAGCCGCATCGGCTGGCGTGCGCCCAGCCATGGCTTGGACGGCTCATACAGGAACAGGCCGAGCGAGCCATTCAGGTCGCCGTAGCCGATGTCAAGGTCGAGCTTGTCCTCGGAGTGCGTGGAGTAGACCGAATCGAAAAACGCCCAGGACTCGGCGCGATTCACGCCCTGAATCGAGAGTTCGGCGGCCAGTGCGGGCAACGCCGCCAGTAGACAGGCCAGGCTGATACTGGTTCTCCGTGCCACTGAGCGTTACTTGTCTTTGTTCTTGACCGGCTTCTCCGGCTCGGTCTCCGGTTCAGCCTTGGCCGGCTCTTCAGGCAGCCATTTCAGGAACTCGGCTTTGATCTTCTTCTCGTCGCCCTTCTTGTACCCGATGTGCGTGAAGACAATCTCACCCTTGGTATTGATGAGATACGCGGTGGGCTTGATGATGATATTGTAGGCCTTCTTCACCTTGTTCTGCTGGTCCAGGAGGCAGATGTAGGGCCACTTCTTGCTCTTCACGAACGCCTTGACCCGGGCTTCGTCCGCCGGCTTGTCAACCGACAGGGCCACTATCTGCAGCCCACGGGCCTTCAGCGAGTCGTAAATCGGCATCAGGGCATCGAGCTCGGCGATACAGTTGACGCAAGGCAGGTCCCAGCATTCCATATAGACCGGGCCGTTCTGAAGCAGCGAGTCCAGGGTGTAGGACTTGCCGTTGACGTCCTTCAGGGTGAAGTTGGGTGCTTTCGGGTACTTCTCCTCAGCCGCAGATGCGAGGGCCGCGCCCGCCGCGAACACAAGACCGAACAGAGTCCATGCCAGATGTCTCACGATCTCCTCCTAATGGTTGAAAGCGCGTACGCGCAGGGATTGAACAATGCTGTTGTCCTGCGCGTCGCGCAGGTAGACGGCTGCCGCCAGCTTTGCCGGATTGCAGCCCGTGGTTGAGAATCGCAGCGTGTCGTAGAGCGTGTCCCCGCGCGCAAGGCTAATGCTCTTGCCGGAATAGTCCGGGACGATGCGGCGGGCCATGTGGTCCCACTTGGCGCCGAGGAAGCCGGACGTAACGACGCTGTCCTCGGTGACAACGGCCACAAGACGCAAGTCCGCGCCAAGCGCAACCGAATCCGCGGTGACCATCACGACGCAGACACCATCGGCCGTGTCGGCATACGTGCTCTCGACCGCGAGAGACATAAAGCTCGGCCGCGACTTCGCCACGTCGATGCTGGCAGCAAACACACTGCCGTACTGAGTCGAGCCGTAGTCATCCATGTTCAGGACCCGGGTGCCATCGAGATAGAGGTGCTTGGGCGGCGAACGGCGTGCACTGTCCTCTTCCGTGACCCGGAATCTGCCAACTGCCATATACATGACTACCGGCATTGCCGAGTCATAGCGGTTGTTCGACAAGCTGTCCAGCGCCCGCACCGCGAGCGCGCAGTACCCTCAAGTCGAGTCAACGAACACCATTTCGGTCAGGACATTGCGGCTGGTAGGCTGGACCGGCACGACCGGCGCGTCCGAGCAGGCCAGCGCCGCAAGCACGACCGCGGCTGACCAAGTGACTGCTCCGCGATAGGCAAACATATTCCCTATTCTAGGAACTGCCAGTAGTGAAGTCAACTTCGCGGGCATCTTGCCTGTAATCTACCCTGGCAGTAACTGCCCCATTCCGCTCTACAAGCATAGCCGGCCCGCGTCTTGCGACGTGGGCCGGCCGAAGTGGTTGACAGGAGCTAGAAGTAGAAGTTCAGACCAAGGGTCGTGTAGGTTACACCCAGCCCGAGCTTACCGTCGAGTTTGGTTACGTCGTTCACATAGTAAGACTCCTCGTTACGGAACTCCTGTTTCACGCCGCCGAACACGAACCGGCAGCCGAACTCGCCGCTGAGCGAGAGGCTCTTGGCGATGTAGTACTCCCCGCCCACTGCAACCGTACCGCCCAGATTGCCGCTCAGGACGTCGTTCAGAAGCTTCTCAGCGATGGTATCGTGTTTGGTTGAGTCCCCGTAGGTGAAGGATGACCTAACCGATGCGATTGAGTAGAAGAGGCTGCCCCAGAGATAGGGCCGGGCATAGCCGCGGTCAGCTTCCCCTTCACCTGGACCGCCGAACAGCGCCTTGAACGCGACCTGGGGCAGGAAGACGCTTGCTTCCTGCTTGGTACTGTATTTCTCTGAAATCGTCGTGTCACGTGGACCCCACGTGTCGGTGTAGGTATGCTCGAAGCTGCCCGACAGCGACACGCTGGCGAACTCCAGGCCGCCGCCAATGAACAGATTGTCGGCCTTGTAGCCGATGTGCGCTGCATTCAGGGTGAAGCCCGGCTTGATGCTCAGCCCCAAACCCGACTGCGCCCGCGTGATGCCGGCAACAGCAATGACACCGACCAGCACCAGCATAGTTGCATGCCTCATGGTATCTCCTTTCTCGGTCTTTCTCTGCCTTTGTCCTGTCCCGCCCGCGTACCAGAGCGCTCGCACCGCCGCATCCGGACAAAGGCGGGGCGTCAGGACCCGAACAGATAATACTGCCTGGCTGTCAGTGTCAAGAAAGACCGGGCCGGTTCATTCTTGACTTAGCCGTTCCAAAGGGGAAACTGTCATCAGTGCCAGAGTATCTGCAGGTTATGACGACTGCACCGACCCGCGCTGTGGCCCGGCATATCGCCCGCGAGCTGGTCAAGGCACGGCTGGCTGCGTGCGTGCAGGTCCTTGGCCCGGTCGAGAGCACGTACTGGTGGCAGAACAAGGAGGAGACTACGGGCGAATGGCTGTGCCTTGTCAAGACCACCGGTTCGCGCTATAATGCTCTCGTGCGCAGACTCGGGGCCCTGCACCCCTATGACACGCCGGAAATCATCGCCTTGCCGGTCGCAGCCGGCAGCCGGGCATACCTTGAGTGGCTGGCCGCGGAAACCAGGCCGGTCGCCCGTCGGGGCAGGAGCACGAAGGGGCGTGCCGGTGGGACGGAGAACAAGCGTGCTGGAGCACGACGGTGAAGCATCTCTCGCTGAGCGGGGTCGTTTCTGACCTGCACAGCACGGACCCGGTTGTTCGTGGTCAGGCAGTGGACCGGTTGGCAAACATCGGCGGCAGCGAGGCTGCGGGTGCGCTGGTTTTGCTGCTTTCTGACCCGGATGAGAGCATCAGGCGCCGTGCGGCCGATGCGCTGGTCGCACTGGGAACGGCTGCAATCGAGCCGGTAAGCCGCTGCGTCAGTAACTGGCAGGGGCCGGTTGGGACTTTGGTTCCGGAGTTGATTGGCCGGCTGGGCCTTGATTCGGCGGTCGGACTGCTGGCCCGTAATGCGACCGACCGCGACCCTGAGACCCGTGCGGCAATTGCTGTGGCCCTGGGCCGAATTGGCGGCCGTGCTGCTATCCCTCCGCTCCTTGACCTGCTGCGCGACCTGGTCGATTCGGTGCGCATCGCGGCCGCGCGCGCGCTGGGTGAAATCCGGGACCCTTCGACCGTTGATGCGCTGATGGATGAGATGGCCGATGACAACCCGGAAATGCGCTGCGCCGCAGCCACTGCCCTGGGTCGGCTCCGCCACCGCAAGGCAGTGGAGCTGCTCGCCCGCATATCATCCGAAGACCCGGACCCGGAAGTCCGCCGCGCCGCACTTGAGGCTTTGCGCAGCGTCAGCGTTCAGGCCGTGGACCCGCTGATTCGTGCGCTTGCATCTGAGGACCTTTCCGACCGGCTGAATGCGATGACCGCGCTGCTCGACCAGGGAAAGACCGCCCTGATTCCGGTCGCGGAGCTGCTGGTGAACGAGAATCCGACCGTGCGGGCATCGGCGGCCGAGGTGCTCGGCGGTATCGGCGACCCGAGCTGCATTGAGGCACTGGCCGGCGTGCTGACCGATGCTGATGACCGGGTACGGCTGGCAGCGGTATCAGCCCTGGGCCGGATTCACAACTCTCGTTCGGCCGAGCTGTTGGCTGCTGCGCTGGCAGACGAGGACCCGAAAGTTGCCGCGGCCGCAGCAAACGGTCTTGAGGCCCAGGCCGCTCTGGCCCTTGACCCGACGTTCAAGTTGCTCGGCCATAATCTGGTCGAGGTGCGCGTGCGCGCAACCGATGTGCTTGGCCGGCTGCGGCACAAGGGAGCCTGCGAACGGCTGATTCAGGGTCTTTCTGATGCGACGGTCTGGGTGAGAATCGTCTCAGCCCAGGCGCTCGGCGAGATTGGTGAAAGCCGGGCCGCACCGGCGCTCGTCAACGCGCTTTCCGACCGTGACCCGGTCGTGAGAGCAATGGCGGCTGAGGCACTGGGCAAACTGCGCGACTTTCGTGCGACCATGCCGCTGCTCGACCGGCTGAAGGATGAGAGCGACCTGGTGCGGGCCTGCGCCCTGCGTGCGGTTGGCGAGATTGGCAATCCGATTGGCGCCGAATTCCTTCTCGCCGCTCTTGACGACCCGGAGCCGGAAATCCGTGCTGCGGCGATTGACGGACTGGCCGGGCTCCGGGTGACCCGCGCTCTGCCCCAGTTGCGTAGAATGGCAAGGCCCTGGCCTTTGAGCAAGCAGCCGCGCATCGTGAAGCAGGCGGCTCTGCGCGCAGTCGAGATACTCGAAATCGCCGAGATGCGAGAAGCAGAATTGCCAGAGTCGGAGCAGACTCCTTAGCGAGGATTCTGACCGAAACCGCGCCTGGTCGTAGGCGTCAACTATCTGTAGCGCCAGCCGGGGATGCAGTTCCCCGTTCTCCAGCCGCTGCAATTGGGTAGATAGCTCCGGGATGTTCGATAGCGCATCGTGCGCTAACTTGAATCCCTCTTCATTCTTCTGCCAGCCCGGATGATTATCAAAGCGCCTTGCAAATTCTCTGTGGTCAATGGAAATCCATTTCTCTCGAGGAAGCTCTTCGCCTCTGACAACAGGCTTTCCAGCGCCTTCTCTGCTTCCTCGGGCGTCTGCTCCCGATTTTTCACCTCTTCCAAAGCTTTGTGCAGTGAGTTCATCAACCACCTCTTTAGCTACGCTACGTAGGTAGCGGTTAGTAGCCCAATCGTCAGTTCCGGCACGACGCGCCATGTCGTAATCCCTCTTTCATCAGGGCGAGGATTCTGACTCGGCATCGTGCAGAGCATACTCAACTCTCGCCGCCCGTCAAGTCGTAATCCCTTTCTCATCAGGGCGAGGACTGGCGCGCTGCGCGCGCAAGTCAAAAGGCAAAATGCAGAGTGCAAAGGTCAAAGTGTCGGACGGCCCGGCATTTTGCCTTCTGCATTCTGCAATCTGCCTTTTGCCCTTGCGCCGTCAGGCGCGGTAAATCCCTTTTTCATCAGGGCGAGGACTGGCGCGCTGCGCGCGCAAGTCAAAAGGCAAAATGCAGAGTGCAAAGGTCAAAGCATCGGACGGTCCGGCATTTTGACTTCTGCATTCTGCACTCTGCCTTGGCGCCGTCAGGTGCGGCAAATCCCTTTTTCATCAGGGCGAGGATTCCACCGCGCTGCGCGCGCAAGTCAAAAGGCAAAATGCAGAGTGCAAAGGTCAAAGCATCGGACGGTCCGGCATTTTGACTTCTGCATTCTGCAATCTGCACTCTGCCTTGGCGCCGTCAGGCGCGGTAAATCCCTTTTTCATCAGGGCGAGGATTCTGACGTGAGCGTCGCACTTAGTCTTCCGCCTCTCGTAAAGGCGGTGTCGTAATCCCTTTTTCATCAGGGCGAGGACTGGCGCGCTGCGCGCGCAAGTCAAAAGGCAAAATGCAAAGTGCAAAGGTCAAAGCATCGGACGGCCCGGCATTTTGACTTCTGCATTCTGCAATCTGCAATCTGCCTTTGCGCCGTCAGGCGCGGTAAATCCCTTTTTCATCAGGGCGAGGATTCTGACGTACCGCAACTACCTGCTGGAGTTCGTGGACACCCTCTTGAAGTCGTAATCCCTTTTTCATCAGGGCGAGGATTCTGACATACCTGGTGTTGGGAAGGTGGCAGTAAGGCTCACCGATAGGTCGTAATCCCTTTTTCATCAGGGCGAGGATTCTGACCCAGAGAAATGTATGCGCAGGGTATTGGGGTCCCTATGTGGGGTCGTAATCCCTTTTTCATCAGGGCGAGGATTCTGACAGGCAGAACCAGAACGAGCGTATCTTCGCCCACCACGTCAGGTCGTAATCCCTTTTTCATCAGGGCGAGGATTCTGACTCAACGCAGGATGAGAACGACACGCTTGAACCACCGACACGTCGTAATCCCTTTTTCATCAGGGCGAGGATTCTGACCCACTTCGCGCCGATTCTCAGAAGCGCTGCGAACTCCTCGTCGTAATCCCTTTTTCATCAGGGCGAGGATTCTGACCGAATCTGGATGCTCCGTGATCGTCATGGGGTTCTTTGGACCTTGGTCGTAATCCCTTTTTCATCAGGGCGAGGATTCTGACTCGGTACTCGATAGGCCGCGCTTCGTACTCGCTGACAGAGAAGCGTCGTAATCCCTTTTTCATCAGGGCGAGGATTCTGACGCAGCAGAGCTGGGTCGAGCTTGAGTCTGGCGTCTGCGTCGTAATCCCTTTTTCATCAGGGCGAGGATTCTGACGTGCCTGCTACGACGACAACTGGGAGTCACCGGACGGCTTGTCGTAATCCCTTTTTCATCAGGGCGAGGATTCTGACGACAATTGAGTGTTCGTGCTGTGGGTGTAAGCCTACAGGTCGTAATCCCTTTTTCATCAGGGCGAGGATTCTGACCCTCGGCCTTGTAAGCTATTGCTAAACAGTAGCTTAAGTAGGCCGTTTGGGTTGAGACCCCTGTTCTTGCGCCTCTTGCCGTCAACCCAGAACTAAACCACCAGAACGTCAGGGTCTTCTATGACCTGGCCCTGGCCGATAACCCTGGCCCGGTCACGGCAGGCAGCGCAAAGCACGTATATTCTAACGTTGTCTTCGGCTTCGTCAATCAGCGACTGGACGCGCTTTGCCATCCGGTCGAGGTCCTTGGGCTTGAGCAGGCATTCGAAGACGCTGTACTGGATATGTTCGCCGTAGTCTTTCATGGCCTTGCATACCTTGTTGCGGCGGCGGTCGCTCTTGATGTCGTAGCTGACGACAACGTGCCACTGGTCGGAGCTGGTCTGGTTCATCTGCCACCTCTATCCGATGTAGTATGGTTCATAGGGTTTCTTCTCTTGAATCGCGTGCGCCATCGCCAGCGCCTGGTCGCGGATTATCGAACGAACGTTGGTAGTCTGGCCGGTGCGCGGGTGTTTGAACCGGATGGTCATGCGGCGTTCGTACTTGGCAAAGTAACGCTTTCTCGCTTCGGGTTTGAGCATGAAGCCGCCTTGCTCCTGGTTGAAGTCGTCTTCTTTGAGGATGGCGCGGTTGACCAGGTCGAGCGTGAGCATGTCGACAAGCGGGTGGCGGAGCTCTTCGCAGAGGTCGAGCGCGAGCGAGGGGCGACCGTAGCTGACGCAGTGGAAGTAGCCCAGGTGCGGGTCGAGTCCGACGGCGGCGACGGCTGAGAGGTATTCGTTGGCGAGCATGGTGTAGCCGAGGCTCAGGAGCGAGTTGACCGGGTCGGTTGGCGGCCGGCGCGTGCGGCGTTCGAAGGAGAGCTGCTGGAACATCTGGCGGAAGGCGTCGAAGTAGACGGCGGTCGCGTGTCCTTCAATTCCCAGCAGGCCGCCGGCCGCGGTCTTGTGGTCAACCTCGCTGTGCAGGCGGGCAAGGTCGGCCTGCACCTGGGCGAAGTCGAGCTCGGGCCGGTTGTGAGCAAAGCGCTGTACCAGCCGCGACTGGTTCTTGACTTTGCCGGCGACGATGCGTTTGGCCATGGTGAGGCAGAAGTCGGGCTGGCGGCAGGTTTCGTACTGGGCCACGCGCAGCGGGATGTTCTTCGATTTCGTCGGTTCGAGTGTGCCTTTGAGCCGGCCTTCCATGGAGAGGAACGCGGTCGGAATGCCTTCGTTGAGCAGGAGTTCGAGCGCCTGGGTGGTAATCTGGCAGTAGCCGAAGATGAGCACGCGTTCGACTTTGATGGTCGGGACGTCAAGCAGAGTTTCGTCGCCGCGTACGACCAGGAGACGGCGTGATTCACGGGTGAGCTTGGCGCCTTGTTCAGTCACATAGAGGGTAGCCATTGTGTCCGCCTCAGGTTTGGTCGATGATGTGTTGGGGTCGGTTTCACTCCAAATTGTCAAAGAGCAGCAGGCGCGGACCGCCTGTGCCACCGGCTGGTCGGCCGGTGGCTACCTGCTCCAGGGAAACCGGAGCAGAGCGGACTTCGAGTCGTAGTCGGCGATGGCCTCCTTCGCCATCTTCTCGACCGCTTTGCGCAGGCTGTTGCAGACTTCCTCGGTGACAGGCGTGAGCCCGTGGGCCAGGATGGAGTCGTTGCGAGTCCGGAGATTGCCTTTGATGTCTTTGAAAGCAGGGCCCAGCGGGTCACCCAGGTCGAAGAGAAGCCGGTAGCCGCGTTCGCAGGCGACTCTGATTTTCTTGTCGGTGTTGTCGCGGCTGTACTCCAGCCATTGACGCGAAGCCTGTGGCACCTTGTTGATGTCAACATCGGAAGTGTCGATGCCGTGCTTGGTGTGCAGTCGCCACTGAGCAAGCATCTCGGTGGCACGGTAGAGCCGGGCGGTCGCGTCGTCGAACTTGCCTTCTTCGATGCGGCGACGGGCGTTGTTGATGAGGTCGACGACAGCCAGGTCGGTCGGCTTGCCCTGCTCAAGAGCCACGCCCAGTTCCAAGACCGTTCGCACCGTGTCGGGCTGAGGCCGGAACTGCTGAAGCTCGGGTAAGCCGCCAAAGCGCGCCTTGCCGTACTCGCCCTGAAAGTGCGTGTGGCGGAACATGTCCCAGTGGGAATATGCACGCGCCAGACAGAGGAGACAGGTCCTTGTCGCCCTCTCAGATTCGCTCAACAGGTGTTCGGGCATGGGTTCAAGCAGTTGCCGGACAGCATCGAAACGGTACTGGCGCATCAGGTTGACCGCCGAGTCGAGCAGGAGCGATGCACGGAAGCCCAGTGGCCGGAACGTCCGAAGCTCCTCGGTGCCGGTACAGACCTCCTTGTTAGCAGTCTTCTCGACCGCCACGTACCGTAGATAGCCGATTCCGAGCTTAACTGCGGCCAAGGTCAGAGCTGCGGACATCGGTTTGGTTCCTGACGTAATGTCAGCGGTGGCGTCGTCGGGCCGAATATGGTGCCGGCTCAGCGTCCGCGTTATGACGTCAATCGTTTCGTTATAGATGTTCTGCGCGTGTTCAGGCTCGGCCTCGAGGACGTAGATAAGCGAGTTGCTGTCGTCGCGGCCAAGTTGCTGGAGGATGGCGTCGGCGTTGGGCCTAGATTTCTCTGTGGCCAACAGCAGAACGAAACCGGGGGTCATCTGGCCTGCGGACAAAGACAGGGCGGCAACAATGTCACCCTTGCGTGCCTCACTCGTGCCGACAGTGGCAATGTAAGCTGTCATCTGGTTCTCCCATCTGGTTGCTTGCTGCTCATCTGTTCAATTCTGGCCCAACCGAACACGCCCGGCATGCGGGCGCGAACGGCCATCTCACGGGAGGTCGGAAAGTCTGTGAAGCGGCGTTGGCCCTTGCCGAGGCTGTACGCGCTTACGACGTCGCGGAAGATGGAGCTTCGGTCCTTGCGCAGAAGCTGGCCTATGGTCTTCCTATGCCAACCAGTGCCCTTGCCTAGACAGAGCAGAACCTCGCCGTGCTCGCGTCGCTGCTTGAGGGTTTGATAGAAGTTCACGACTTCCTGCGGCTTGGCTGGATGCCTATCGAAATAGGTAAGTTCATACGCGATGATGTCGTCAGCAAACTGATTCAGGCACGAGAAAACATCTTTCATGGTCTTGGGCAGACCGGACAACGTCTTGCTCGTCCATGCGCCCGACGCTGCCAACGCACGGTCAAATGCCGATCGAAGCAGAAGCGGACCACTCGTCTCGGTCAGGACCTCATAGTAGTTCTCATACCCGAGCGGCCCAGTGCTTGACAGCCGTTTGCCCTTCACCACAGTGAGCGTCCGGTCACAGGCCAGCGAGGATGAGTCGCTGAACGACCAGACGCGCATGATGTCTTCGTGTGCGTCTCCGCTGTCGCCGAACACCGCGTGCTCGACTGCCTCCTTGTCTCCTTGCCTAACCCTGCCATTGTCGGTCAATACAACCGCACGCTTGAACCGGGTGAACATCTCAGCCGAACTGCTGAGCAGGGCGTACGCGATTGCCGTACGAACCGCGCCTTTGACGGAACTGCCAGGAATGTAGGGTTGCGAGTTTGCCGTCTTGGTAAACTCCCGTATGGTTGCGGCGTTGCCGCGCTCGGCGTAAGTCTTGATGTCGCCGGCAGTATGGCGGTCGGTCTTGTCAGAGTATAGAACCAATGACTTATCCTGTCGGACCAGGTTGCCAGCCGGGGTTTTCCAGAGGGGTTCGCGTCTCCCAGCCGCAAAGCTCTGTTCGGCAATGTCCGGGTACTTCTGAATCAGCGAGTTCAGGTCTACAATAAGGACGCGGTCTGGATCGCTGACAAGACAGTACTCTTGGGGAAAGTACTCGCGGCCAGTTCCGATGTGGATCGGACTGAGTGGGGTGAGCTTCAGTTCATAGGTGTCTGTTGCTCTTGTGCTCATGGTTCACCTCATCTTGACCGGGAAAGCAAGCCCATTTTGGAGCACCTTGGCACCATCCGGTCTTGCCCCAACCTCGGGCAGCATCCCGTACTCACCGATTCCGTCAATGACAGGGAAGCTCGACCCTTCTTCAAGCATCAGCACAGATTTCTTCCAGGAGTTGGTAGTCGGGCTGAAGGCGCTCTCGACTCTGCCCTTGCGCCGTATCACCGAGTACCAGGATTGTTCGGGATTGTTCCGGCAGAAATCCCACTCAGCCGGTTTCGGATAGTACAGCGACAACGTCACCCAGCGCTTGCCGTCGGACGGCTCTCGATACGGCAAGCCATCATTTACGTCGAGTTTGTAGTTGCCCTTGCCGACCGAGCTGTCGCCGCCCAGCCCTTTGTCCCCGTAGTAGCGGAACACCGCGAGCGCTTCCTTCTCCCATTCTTCAGCAAGGCGGGCAAGAAAGAACGCCCCCGTGTCCGGGCCGAAGAACCATTCGGTCGAATGGTAGAGCATGCCTTCAAGCGTACCTCCGGCGAGCCGGTCGATTGCATTGCCAGGTACCACCTCAAGCTTCAAGCCGGGGCCTTTCGAGCGGACGTGCGAGAGAACCTGTTGGTCATCTGAAAGAGTTGTCTCATTCCGAACCAGCGAATCCCACAGGTCCTGATTGGTCAGGCCGTTTTCGATGACCTTTTGGAACAACGCGTCGTCCAGGTATCTGACCTTTCGGAAACGCTTGGCAAGCCCGAAGTGGCGCTCGTCGGCTGGCGGTGTCGCGGGGCAGGACTTTGGTTTGGGGAAGAGATGTGTTGTCTGTCCGTCGCTTACCAAGTAAGGAAATGCCGACGACACTACTAGCGCAGGATTCTCGTTCGCGTAGCTCGCAAGGAACTGCCTGAGCCTCACTTCACCGTATAGTAGCCAGATGCCCCAACAGACCGCGCCGAACAGCGTATCAGAGCGAGGCAGGGTATCCTTGAATCCCGACGGGGACCTAAGATGTAGCGTCAGCGCCTTCATCTGCCTGGGCCAGGTGCCTTTTCACCTGCTCTTTAAGCTTGCCAACGTCTGCGTCCTTGAGAGAGCCAAAGTCAAGCGGTATACCGGGCTTGCCCGTCTCATAGTCGGCGGTTGTTCGGAGAAGGACACTCCCGGCAAGGTCGAACGAAATCTTGCCGGAGCCGCGCGAACCATACCCGCCCAGTGCCGAGTCTTCCAGCAGGCGCATCGCTTCAATCACGTACTGCAGGTGACCAATGTCGACAATGTCCTGTTCGCCTTCTACCCGGTACAGCCCGTAGACCAACTCAAGCGCGAACTCCGCGCCCTGTGGAACACGCTCGATGGTCCGCGGCGTGGCCTGTGCTGTTACGCGGTTCATATAGTTCTCCGACTTCCATTCGGCCTTGGGAAGGCCCTTTTCGAGTTGCAGACGGTCGAGGTTCTTCTTGGTGTCTTCGGTCGGGTGTGCGTCCCGCACCAAGAGCCGAGTCGGCCCCACGATTCTGGTCTGTTCGGCCGGTGTGCCAAATGAACGACAGACCGGGCAGTCTGCTCTGCTGCAACTGTGGACCTCGCCAACTTCCCTTTTCTTGCCGTTCTTGTCGACCTCGGCAACCTGTACGTGACCTTTGGCCCATTCCAGCAGACTGCGCATCTTCCCTTTGAGCGAAGACCCTGGTATGTAGGGATACCCGGTTACGGGTTCACGGATAACGGGGTTATCCATCCCACCGATTTCATAACCTTCGACTGTGCCACCAATGTGCAAGGCGGTTTCGCACTTGATTGTGCCGGTCACTATGATGTTTCCTAGAAACCTGTAGCTCATCTTTCCTCCTCATTCTCCGGTTTGGCGTTGGAGTAGAAGTACCCATAGACGCATTCGAAGAACACGGCAAAGTCCTTGACCGCTTGGCAGGCGTCGTTGCTGTTCAAGACCCGAGAGATACCTGCGTCCAGGAAGCGCTTGAGTTTCTCCATGTCGGGCCGCTGTTTCTTGCTGGCCCGGCCTACGTCATAGGCAAGCCGCGACTGCACGAGGCGCAGCTTCACCTTGACCTGCTGCGCACTTGCCCTGCTCTCGACCATGCGCCGTAGGCCTTTGATGTCGTCGAAGTACTGACGCATCTTGCTGGTGGTGACTCCTCCCAGCTCCTGGCCCAGCTTCTCGGCCTTCGCCATCATATCGTCGTCCAAGCAGCTCTTGGATCTGATGCTTGTCACGAAATCATCTAGTGTCGTGGGCATATTGCCTCCTTTAGTCTCTTGTTGCCAGTAGAACCCAATTTGCCCAGAGGGGCGTGAGTCTCATCATCGTCGGCATTTTCGCCAGAAGCGTAGCATACAGCTCATTGGGGTGGCCGTCGACCTCTGCAGGGACGTTGCGCTTCAGCAGGTACCGAAACCTGGGTACCCAGCCAATGTGCTCGACTCCGTTGCGGAAATGGGTGCGATAGATGTCTAGCAGGTTGTACAAGAAGCGTCGCGACAAGTGTTTCGACTCGATGCTCGGTCTGAGCACCTCTGCTGCAAGAGCGAGCGCTTCGCGTGCTCTGTGCCAGGTGCAGGGGAATTCAAAGACGGCGAGAGAATCTTTCTCGCGACCTTCAGACGCATTCTTCTTCGCCAGATTCTCCAGCTTTTCCCGTGCCAGCCCGGCCGCGATGCCGATCGGGAATGCGTGCTTGAAGAGGTGTAATCCGGCGGAGATGCACACGTGGTCGTTGTCACAGGAGTAGGCCATCAGTTCGTCCCGGATCCGGCGCGCCACGGCCACAGCCTCGTCCCAGGCAGCAACAACAAAGACGTCGTCTCCACCGGCGTACAGTACGTAGGCTGTTTCGAAGTCTGAAGCAAGCTCATTCAGGTAGCCGCTGAAGAAAAGGTCAATCGACCGACTTAGTGCGGCAATTCTGGACAGCGTCTTGTTTTGGCCGAGTCCGAAGCCAAACGTCTTGCCTAGATTGTCCACATCCATTCGCAAGGCGCCGAGGAACTTCGCACCGGTACTCCGGCGTTCCATCTCGTCAAAGGTCAGGATGCCGTGACCGTCACCCGGAACCCGCTGGGCGAGGAGCCTGAAGCCGCATCCGACGTGTGGTGGCACTGACGCAAGGGGCATCTCCGTGGTGTTGAGTGCGTAGACCTCTGTGGCTCCCTTTGGCACGTCGCTCAGGTCGCCGGCCAAGCCCCAAGCAGCGCCGAACTCGCGGAACTCCGTGATCGGGTCTTGACTGTCTTCCTCTGCCGCTGCTACGCGGTACAAGTATCTGCTGCGGGGGATTGCCTGGCCGACCCGCTCGTGTTGTCGGCATGCAGCACAGAGAGCTTCGACACTGTCTTTCCCGCAGACGCGGCACACTTCACCGGTCAATGCGAACGGCTGATGCCATTCCACTGACGCAAACCTGTGCTGCTTCGCCTTCTGAAGCTCATGGCCAAGTCGGCCCAAGGAGTCGGCTAGGTTGACTAGCCCTGTCTCGTCGATGTCCACAAAGGCGAGTGCCAGTCCGAGTTCTCCTTGGAAGCGCTCCAAGAGCCAGTTTTCCAGTCTGACCTCGAGTTCGCGCGTGTTGGCCATGTCGTGCGCCAGAATGGTGAAGTTGCCACCGCCGCACCATAGGGCGTTGGTCACGGGCAGTGCCAGCTCATCAAGCACCGCCGCCGCTATTGTATCGGCCAGCAGCGCTACGTAGAACGAACGGCCGCGCAGACGTTGTGCCATGCCCGCCTGGGCTTCATCCGGTGATGCGAGTCGATAGATGAAGTTCTGGATGCCGCAAATGTCGCCGCCCACGAGCCGGAACCTGCCCGGCTGACCTGACCTGAACAGGGCCGCGGCAATAGCTGCGGTTGACTTCAGATGGTCATAAAGCGATATGTCCGGTTCTGAGCCCCACACGGCACTAGGGATACACCACGTGTACTTGTGGAGCAGATGAAGCATGGTCATGAGCAGTGCGCTGAACGACAGATTCCTGCTGCGCAGGACAGCGACGTCGCGTGCGAACTGGGACCAGAGAGAAGCGTACTCATCGGTGAGACCCGGAGTCGACTGCGGACACAATGGGAAGACGTCGTCCTTCCTAATGGACAGCGGCCTCAGTCGGAACCCGTTTTCGGCCCACGCCGGACGATAGACCCGGCCGAGAATCGGCACGAGCCTGGACTTAGATGTGTCTCCTCCCGAATCCAGGTTTCTTTCACCGGCAGAAAGACGGTCAGCACGCGCGACCAGCTCTGTGACAGGGTCTTGGGGTCGATGGTGGAATAGCACGGCGGCACCAGCGGCTTTATACTCGTCAGGCAGGTAATGCTCGACAAACCATGCGCCCCACTTGCCGTGAGCGCCGTGAGCACCGTGGTCGTCTTCGGTGAAATGTTCGTAGCCGCCCGGGACTACTCCGGCCCGTTGAGCGAATTTGCCGATGTCGTGGAGCAGGGCAGCGAGGACGACGGTTTGAAACTCGCGGTCTTCGTTGTTATTCATCTCACCTCCATCTTGTATTTGCCCATGCCGAAAGTTGTGCCCTTGCCGACGTGGAGTATTTCGCCCGCTTTCAGGAAGGGCAGGAACAGACCAACATTGCCTTCGTACGTCGCCCTGCCTTCCATGCCTTCCATCTCGACCACGCGGTCTTGACGCGAGGAGAAGCGGCGCCATTCGACTCGGGCAAGGGCGCAGTCCACCATCGGTACGCTCTCAGCTTGCCCGATAAGGGTCTTGTAGTCAAGCTCGACCGGCTGGTCATGAAAGTAGGCAAGCAGGCCGAGACGCCGGAGCAGAGCCCGCATCAGGATATGGAACTCGGGTCGGCGTACCATTCTGCCTTCGTGGATGATTCGGAGCGGAGTTGTGAAGTAGAGGGTGACGCGGGCCGGGTTGTCAGCGCCGGGTGCCAGCTCGAGTGACATCGTCCTGAGCGGGGTGACAAAGCACTTGGCCCTGCTGTCGAAAAAGAGCGTACCATCCTGTCGGACCGCGGTCAGGGCAAACCGGCCCCGGCCTGTTCCCAGCCCCTGCTCGGCCATCTGCTCAAAGGCGTAGATGAAGTAGGGGATGTGCTCGATTGCCCGGCCGACCAGGACAAGTCCGAACTGCAGTTGGTCGCGGAGCTCAAGCCGGGTGCGCTGGTCTTCTGGCGGCTCGATGACAAAGGGCCGGGGAATGGTTTCGTATTTGCGCATGACCGTGGCGTTGTCCGGTCGGGGCGTGTTGAAGACGTACGACCAGACGCACTGCTTCACGAGCAGGCAGTCAGCACACTCGCGTTTCGGGAACGGACAGCTCACCCGCCGAAACGCAAGTCCGAAACCGCCGCGGACAACAGCGCCTTTGTAACGCGGCAGCCGGGCCGGTTCACGAGCGGTCAGTTCTACACTCAGACGTACAACTCTCATCTTTCCCTCGCGCTCCCCGGCAGGCGGCATTGCCCGAACCAATGCGTTCTGCCGGGGCAGCTTGTTGAGTCGAAGTCTAGAGCGCAATGCGACCAAGTCAAGCTTGCACCGCATGGTGCAGTGCGTGCGCGTCAGGCACTGGCCCCTGGGCACTGACGGCCAAAGCGGCGGCGACACAGCGACAGGCAGAGTAGAAGCCAAGAGACAAACCCCAGGCGGAATGCAGTCAGGCCGGCGTTGACTAGAGCCGCGCATTGCACAAGCACGACCAGTCGGGTTAAGTCTTGCATTTGCGAGACTTGGAGCCTAGTCCTCAGTTTCGCGCCGGGTCTTTCGGGTGGCTCTGGGAGCGAGTGGGGGAGTGGCTCCCCTTGCCGAACCCGAGTTCGGGCGAGAAGCCGGCTGGGCCGGCATCTGCCGCGTCGGAGCTGGAGTCAGATGTCTTGCCGGTTGTGGCGGCGGGTGCGGTTGCAGGACGGGCAGCATCAGGGCTGCCGGTTGCGGTTGCGGGCCCCAAGGCTGGTCCGGGGGCAGGTTGGCGGTCGTGCGCAGGGCCGGACTCGACACCGGGTCTGGCAGCGCTCGCGTGGGCAGTGGTGAGAGAAGCGGTAGGACTGCTCTGCCCGCTGCCGGAATCGTGACCACGACAGGAGAGATTCCGGCCCCCTGGTCCCCAATCCCGATATTGAGCTTCGGACTTGATGGGATCACGCGGTTGGTAGTCCGATTGACTAAGTAGACCGTCGTCTGATGGGTTTCGGAGTGCGGACACATTTGTGGCATCGGCCGTTATCAGACGCTTGCGGGCAAACCGGATGGTCCGGATGGTCTCTGGTGTCGTCTTCTCTGCCGGGCTGAGGGGTACTGCGGTGGTCTGGGCAAGGGGAGGCGCGGGCGGATGGGCAGGGGGGTCGGCACCGGTCTGGGTCTGGGTTGGGGACCCGCGAACGCATCGGGCCTGGGCGCGGGCCGCCGAACCCCCCGGGGCGGCGACAGGCGCAGGGGTTGCCGAAAGGACTGGGGCAGGGGAAGGCGTAGCCGCTTCGCCTGGGGCTGCCCAACGGGTTTCGGCCGGGGTCGGGGCAGGGGGTTCCGAAAGGGGAACCGTCCCCCTTACCAGCCAGGGGATGGTCATATGGTAGGACGAAGGCAGAATACAGATTGCAGAGTGCAGAATGGCAGAGGTGCAGAAAAGACGAAAGGAGGCAGGAGTGCGGACAAAGGCCGAAGGCAGAGTGAGAATCGACTGCCAAGATGGCTCCTGCGGACACCCAGTGCCAGCGCGGCTTCCTGAAAACAGGGCCAGACCTGCCCGCCTGCCTGGGCGCGGGCAGGCCCGACTGGTGATAGTATCGGAGGTTGGCGCAAGCTGGAAGTCGAGCCGTTTCTGGGTTAGCATTGGTCTAAACATCTGGCTGCTCCTTTCTTCACCTGACGGGTGAACTGTCATATAGTGTTTGGACGCAGGTGATACGAGGGGAGCAGCTTCTTTTTTCACCGGAATCGAGGTCCCAATGTCGGAACTAGGGGCTGGTGGCCTGGCTTGACGCAACCTGAGCTGGGTTCTATACTGACAGGTTATGCTCTGCTGCCACGGTTCTACCTGATGAAGCGTCTTGGCTCGTCGGTCAGGAACTTCGCCCGGGAATGGACCCCGGTCATCCTCGCGGTCCTGCTCATCCGCTCTTTCCTCGTTGAGGCGTTCATGGTCCCGACCGGCTCGATGGAGGACACGATCCTCATCGGCGATTTCATGCTCGTCAACAAGTTCGTCTACGGCGTGAAACTGCCTTTCTCCGACCGGACCGTGGTCCCTGTGTCCAGCCCGAAGCGCGGTGACATCGTCGTATTCCGGTTCCCGGTGGATGGCGACCTGCCCGGTCCGCCTGAGCGTTTTGTCCGGCTCTTTCCACCCGGGCTGCAGCTTCTGCCCCTGTTCTGGGACCGGCAGACCCGTTTCTTCAACTGGTACGTGCCGCGTAACTTCATCAAGCGCTGTGTGGCCGTGGCCGGCGACACGGTCGAGTACCGTGACAAACAGCTTCATATCAACGGCCGGCTCCAATCTGAGCCGTTCGTCGTGCATAAGGACTACCGCACCTTGCCCGGGTTCGACCCGATGCCGGCCGACTTCGCCCGACTGTGGCAGGACCGGCGGTTCTACCAGACTGAACTGTCGCCCTATATCCGCGACCGGTTCGGCCCGGTGGTTGTGCCGGAAGGCTGTATCTTCGTGATGGGCGACAATCGCGATAACTCTGAAGATGCGCGGTTCTGGGGCCCGCTCGAACTGAGGCACCTCAAGGGCAAGCCGCTCGTCCTCTACTTCTCGTCGTCGGCCGCACCGAACATTGCCCGCATCGTCCTGTCGCCGTGGGCCGTGCGGCTGAGTCGCATTGGCCGCATCGTCCGCTAGAGCAGGCAGATGGCCAAACCGGCCGGCGGCGTGTTTGTCTCCGTGCCGTTTGGTCAGGAACCGGACTGGCGCACCGGCGTTCGTCCGGTCGAGTTCTCCCCCCAGGCCGGAGACAGGTTCGTTTCGGCGCTCTGCCGGGAGATTGCTGCTCGAGCGCCGGCACTCAAAGGTCGTACTTTCAGCACAGTCTACTTCGGCGGGTGCGGCCCGTCCTGCCTGAGCCTGAACCAGCTCTACCGCATCCTCCAGGTGCTCTACGACTCGGTCTCCATTTTGCCGGTCGAACAAACCTTGGTCGTGCTGCCCGAGACCGTAGACACCGGTCGAGCCAAGGTCCTGTTCGAGTCCGGGTTTGACCGGGTTGAACTGCGGGCGACCAGGACCAGCGACCTGGAGCATCAGTTTGCCGTTCTCCGCGACGCCGGGTTCAGGACGGTCGGACTGGAGCTCTCCGAGCTGCCCCGATACACAAACATGCCTGATCTCGTGCAGAGACTCGAACCGGACCATCTCGCTCTTGCCTGTCTACCCGGCAACGGTCTGCCCGGATATTTCGAGTACCTGCCTCATCACTTCTGCCGCCCGGGCCACGAGTGTCGTCATCTTGTTGATGCCGCCGCCGGACAGGACAGCGCCGGGTTCGGCCCGGGCGCAGCCAGCCGAACCGGCACCACGGTGCTCTACAACCCCCGGTCCTGCGAGGCTTGGGCCAAGGCCGCAAGGTCAGGCCGAACGCAGGCTACTTAGCTGAGTAGCGGCCGAGAGATCCGCCCGGGCCAAACTTGGCTTCGGTCCGGGTTAGTCTATAATAGCCTTCATCGTCGTTCTCGTCGGCCGGCCCAATACCGGCAAGTCAACGCTCTTCAACCGCCTGGTGGGCGGTCGGGTTGCCATTACGCTCCAGCAGCCGGGTATCACCCGAGACCGTATCATCCGCGAAGCAGACTGGCTCGGCCGCCGATTCAAGGTCGTCGATACCGGCGGGCTGGTGCCGGATTCGGCCGAGGAAATCGCGCGGGAAGTCGAGCGCCAGGTTCAGATTGCCTTGTCCGACGCCCGGGTAATCGTGCTTGTCACCGACGGTGCTGCCGGGCTTGCGCCGCTCGACGAAGAAATCGCGGCGCGCCTGCGCCGGGCCGGGCGTCGTTTCATCGTTGCCGTCAACAAGCTCGACCGAAAGCGGGTCTTTGACTCCGGCGAGTTCCACAAACTTGGTGCCGAACTCGTGGTGCCGATGTCCGCGGAGCAGGGAACCGGCGTTGACGAACTACTCGACGCGGTCGTGGCCCGCCTCCCTTCAGTTGGTCGCAGCTCGACCCCCGCCGCACTGGTCTTGGCGATCCTCGGCCGGCCCAATGTCGGCAAGTCATCTCTCCTCAATGCGCTGCTCGGTCGGCAGCGCTCAATCGTGACCGCCACGCCGGGCACAACCCGCGATGTGGTCGAAGACGAGTTCGAGCTTGACGGCCGGGTCTGGCGGCTGCTCGACACTGCTGGTATCCGCCGCAAGCCCAGGGTCAGAGAGGCGGTCGAGTACTACTCAGTAACTCGGGCGATTGACCAGATTGAGCGCTGCGACGTCGCCCTAGTGATGTTCGATGCATTTGACGGGCCGACCAACCAGGACAAGCGCGTGGTCAACCTGGTCGAAGAGCGGAACAAAGGCATGGTCATCGTCGCCAACAAGCTGGACCTTGTTCCCGAGGACAAGAGGGAGTTGGTGCGTGCCTGGGTGAAGAAGGAGCTGGCTTTTGTCAGCCATGTGCCGGTCGTCTTCTCCTCGGTCTTGCACGGCCAGGGTGTCAGTGAAATCGTGCGCCGTGCCGGCCGGGTATGGGATTCGGGCGCGAAGACGATTCCCCGCTCACGGCTGCGTCAGGACGTCCTGCCCCGACTTGAGTCCCACCCACCCCGGCCTGACGTGCGGGTCCTGGGACTGAGCCAGGTCGGAATCCGGCCGCCCCGTTTTCTTCTGCGGCTGAGTCGGCCCTGCGCTCTCGACCCGGCCTGGGAGCGGTTCGCGGCCTCGGAATTGAGGAAGCTGGTCAGGTTCGCCGGCTACCCGATTCGGCTGAGCGTCGCCGACTAGGTGCGGATGAAGAAACACCGCGGGTTGCTCATGCCGGCATTGGTCCTGCTTTCGGTCATCCTGCTCGGTGCGGCGCTCTATCTCTTCCTGCCTTCCCGGACCCAGCACACCGATGCCTTGCCGACCGGCCCGACCGGCAGCCTGAATATCCTTATCGTCGGCAAAGACGCCCGGGCGCTGAATCCGTCCGAAGACCGCGGCACCATCCGCATCAGACGGGAAGAACGATCCCATTCCGACATCATCATCATCGGCCACATCAACTTCGACCGGCCTGCGGTCAATCTGGTCGCAGTGCCGCGCGACCTGCTGGTCGAGGTACCCGGCATCACCCGTGCCGCCTCGGCCGTCGACTTCGCCAACATGGAGAAGGTCAACCACACCTATGCCATCGGCGGCGACCAACTGCTGCGCCGGACCCTCGAGCATCTGCTCGGCATCGCTATCCACCGCTCGATTGCCTTTGACTTCGACTCGTTCCGCATCGTCTATGACCTGCTCCGTTCGTTTGTCGGCGTGCTCGATGTCCGTGGTCGGCGGCTCGCTGACCGCGAAGCCGCACTCAAGCTGGCCCGGCAACGCAACAACCTGCCTTTCGACGATGTTGACCGCTGTCGCAACGCGGTCACGCTGGTGAAACAGATTATCTGCCGTACCTGGTGGCTGGCCAATACCCGCCTCGGTGACGGTCTGCTGCGCCGGGTCCTGGCAGTTCTCGGCCCGGACACCGACCTGACCGGCCCGGAAGTCAACCAGATTGCCGGCCAGCTCCGCCGGGCCGGATTCCAACCGGCCGCCATCAGACCGGCGGTGCTGGTCGGGTACGGAGCCGACGTCACCCTCAACCGCTACGGCATGACCTTATCCTGCTACCTGCCGGTCTATCGTGAAATCGAGAAACAGGCCCGGGCATTCCTTCACGATGAGGCCGAACTTGACGCGCTCGACTTCATGACTCAGCAGAACTTCTCGGTCCCGGCTTACGTTACGGCCGACCATGTGCTGCCCGTTTCCGACTCGGGCGATAGACTACCGTTCGACACCACCGGCATGGACAGCGCCACCCTGGCGACGCGCCTTGCCGAGCTCAGGATGCGCAATCCGCCCCGAGCCCCGGCTCCCTGACGCTCGGTCGCAGCCGATTCAGTTCAAGCGTCAGTTGACTTGTGCGGACGAGGTTTCTATATTTGCTCGTGCGCATCCGCGAGCTCGTGCTCATCGGCTTCAAGTCTTTCCAGGAAAGGACCGTACTGCGCTTCGCGCCGGGCATCAATGCGATTGTCGGGCCCAATGGCTGCGGCAAGACCAATGTGCTCGACTCGTTGCGCTGGGTTCTCGGCGAGCAGTCGTTCTCCCTGCTGCGCTGTGGCCGTAACGAAGACGTTGTTTTCGGCGGCACCGCCACCGTTCCGCCGACCAACTACGCCGAGGTCAGACTGGTACTGGCCGCGGACGACGACGCCGGGCCAGCCTCAGAGATCGAAATCCGCCGGCGTTACTTCCGCTCGGGAGAAAGCGAGTACTTCCTCAACCGTCAACCCTGCCGGCTCAAGGATATTCAGGACGTCTTTCTGTCCTCGGGCACCGGCACCCGTGCCTACTCAATCTTCGACCTCCGTCAGATGCGCGAAATCATCTCGGGCAACATCCGTAAGATGTTCGAGGAGGCCGCGACCCTGGCCAAGTACCAGGACGCCAAAGACGAATGTCAACGCAAACTCGCCCTGACCGAGGCCGACCTTCTCCGCCTTGACGACATCATTGCCGAGCGCGAGCGGCTCGTGCGCAGCCTTGCTCGTCAGGCCGCCCGGCTCCGGGCCCACAACCGGCTCCGGGCCGAGGAAAACGAGCTGCGCCTGGCCGCGCTCAAGGAAGAATACGACGAACTCGAGCGCGAGCAGGCTCGTCTTCAGGCCGATGCCCGCGTCCTGGAACAGGCAGCCAGTGCCCGCATCAATGAAATCCACCGGCTCGACGAGACGCTCAAGACCCAGCGGGCCAGACTCCGCGACCTTCAGGCGACTCGGGACCAGGCCGCCGGCCGGGTGCACGAGCAACGCCGGGTCGTTGCCGAACTCGAGGGCAGGATTCTGCTGGCCCGGCAGCGGATTGACTTCCTTGCCGCGGCCGCGGCCCGCACCGACCAGGAACGCCAGGTTCTCTTGGAAAGTGTTGCCCGGCTCGAACAGGCCTTTGCCGGGACCATTGCCCGGCTGGCCGAAGCCGGCGAACTGGTAGCCCGGTATCAGCAGACACTTGAAGCCGAGCGGTCGGCGACTCGGGCCGGAGAAGAAAAGCTCTACAGCCTCAAGAACCACGACGCGGCGCTGCAGCACCAGCTCAAGGACCTCATGGAACAGCAGGCCGCGCTCCAGGCCGAACTCGCCCGGGTCGAGGCGCTGAAGGAGAACGAGTCGGAGGAACAGGCCCGGCTGGCCGAAGAACAGGCCGCGCTTGCGGCCCGACTGACCGAGACCCGGGCCGCACTTGAGCAGGCCGACGCGACTCGGGCCGTGCTCCGCGAAAGTGTCGCGGCCATCTGCCGGCGCACCGAAACCCTGCGCACCGAACTGGCTGGCCTGAACCAGCGGCTCAAAGACCTCCGGAACGCCCACACCCGCCTCAATCAGGAACGGGTCCGGCGCGAAACCGACCTCGCCGTGCTCAGAACCCGAACTCGGGCCGACCAGGCCGAAGTCTGCCGGACCCTGCTCGGCGACACCCTGTTCGGCAGCGTCAGTCAATTCCTCTCGATCCGTCCGGGCTGGGAACGTGCATTTGAGGCGGCGCTGCACTCGGTCGCCGACTTCCTCGTCACCACTCTTGGCCCCGACTCAGAACGGATTACTGCCCTAGTCCAGGCCCGGCCCGACCTCACCTTCGGGTTTTTCACCTTCACCTCCCCGCCTTCCTCCGATACGCCGCACTCTGCCTCGCCTGCTCCGCCCGAAGACGACGCCATCCTCTCGCCGCTGGTCCAGTACGTCGACTTCGACCCGCTCACGCCTGCGCCCCTCGTCGCCATGGTTCGGCGCTGTCTGGTTGTGGCCGGCGTTGCCGACCTTGACCGCCTGGCCGCGGCTCATCCGGACTGGTCCTTCGTAACCCAGGACGGCTGGTGCCGCTCAAGCGATGGCCGACTCATCATTGCCGGAACCGGTCCCGGCCCGTTCGGCGCGCCGCGGCTCGGCGATGAGCATCTCCGCCGCCTCGCCGAAATCGAAACCGAACAGGCCCGGCTCTCATCCGACGAAGCGCAGCTTCTTCAGCGCCGCGACGAAATTGAGAACGACCTGGGCGTGCGCGAGGTCGAGCTGGCCGACCTCCAGCGCCAGGCTCATACCCAGGACGCCCTCCGCAGTGCCCTGGCGGCTCAGGTTGACGAACTCGAACGCGAACACGAACGTCTCCAGGCCCGCCCGGGCCGGTCCTGCTCTGCCCCGGCTTCACTCTCCGATGTCCAGACCCGGCTCGCCCAGAACTCATCCCGGGTTGAGGCAACGGCAGCACTGCTCGAGCAGTCGGGTCAGGACGTCGCGGCCCAGGAACAACTGGTTCGCGCCGGACTCGAACGATCGGCCGAACTCCTCGCCGAACTCGGCCGCGCGCGCGAGACCCTCTCCCGCCTCGAAATCGAGAGCGCCTTTGCCAAACGTCAGATTGACGAGGCGCGCCGCCGCATCGCCGAACTCGAACTCACCGCCGCCAACTGCCATGACGATGCCGCCGCCCTCGAACGCCAGACCGCCGACGCTGCGCTCGAACTCGACCAGGCCCGCCACCAGCTTCTGCACCTCGAAGCCGAACTAGACCGGCTCCAGTTTGCCGACCTTGCCCAGTCCGAAGAAGAACTCGAACAGAACCTGAGCGAACTCCGCGCCGGCCAGGAACGTGAGCAATCCCTGCTCCTCGACCAGCGGCTCCGGCTCCGCGAAATCGCCCTGCGCCTCGCGGCAATCGCCGACGAGGCGAAAACGACCTGCGGCACCGACATCACCCGGCTCCAGCCTCAGACCCTGCCCGACGCTGCCGCCCGCCTCGCTGCCCTGCGCCAGCGCCTCCTTGCACTCGGTCAGGTCAACCCCCTTGCCGACACCGACTACAGCCGGGAGAAGCTCGACCTCCAGAACCTCCGCCGCCAGCGCGAGGACGTCGCTCAGGCCCGGCTCAACCTCAACCAGACCCTTGCCGAAATCGACCAGCACGCCCGCGACCAGTTCCTCGCGACTTACTCCGGCGTCCGGGCCGGATTCCAGCAGGCCTTCAAACAGCTCTTCCTCGAAGGCGAAGCCGACCTGGTTCTCCTCGACGAAGCCAACCCCCTCGAATCGGAAATCGCCATCATTGCCAAACCTCGGGGCAAGAACCCCAAACGCCTCGAACAGCTCTCCGACGGCGAAAAAGCCCTCCTTGCCCTCTCGCTCCTCTTCGCCCTCTACCAGGTTACCCCGGCACCCTTCTGCTTCTTGGACGAAGTCGACGCTCCGCTCGACGACGCCAACGCGGCCCGCTTCGCCGACTACCTGCGCCGCATCGCCCACGCCACCCAGGTCGTCATCATCACTCACAACCGTTTGACGGTCGAACGGGCCGACGTCGTCTTCGGGGTCACCGCGGAAGAACCGGGCATCTCGAAACTCATCTCGGTCAAACTCGCCGGATACCGCACGCCCGAACCCGAACCAGCGCCCGCATGACCGCCATTCTGCCTTCTGATTTCTGCCTTCTGACTTCTGCCTGGTGACTCTTTTCGATCGGCTGAAAGCCGGCTTGAGCAGGACCCGCAAGGCGTTTCGGCGTCTGCTGGTTGCTGCTGACACGACCGAGCTGGAGGAACTGCTCCTCTCAACCGACGTCGGCGTCAAGGCCACCGGACTCCTGCTCGACCGGATCGAACACGCCGGTTCGGACCGGCGGGCCGCGCTCGAGGCCGAGATCACCCGACTGCTCACGCCTTCCGTGCCGGTCATTCGTGACTCGTCACTTACGGTTCCTCGTGTCATCATGCTGGTCGGTGTCAACGGCTCGGGCAAGACAACCACGGTCGGCAAGCTCTGTCGCTACTTTGTCCGTGACGGCCGGCGCGTGGTCGTGGCCGCGGCGGACACGTACCGTGACGCTGCTTCCCGCCAGCTTGGGGTCTGGGCCGAGCGCGCCGAGGTCGAAATCGTGTTCTCGGCTCAGGGCCAGGACGCTGCCGCCGTGGCGTTCGACGCGGTCCAGAAAGCGCTCAGCCGAAACCTCGACATCGTGCTCATCGACACCGCGGGCCGGCTCCACACCCGTCAGGACTTGATGGATGAGGTCGTCAAGATTCAGCGGGTGTGTGCCCGGCTCAAGCCCGGTGCGCCGGACGACGTCTGGCTCGTGCTTGATGCGACCGTCGGGCAGAACGGGCTGCGTCAGGCCCAGGCTTTCAACGAACGTCTCCGGTTGACCGGGCTCGTGGTCACGAAACTCGACGGCACAGCGCGCGGCGGCGTGCTTGTGCCGGTGGTCATGGAACTCGGTGTACCGATCCGGTTCATCGGTACCGGCGAGACGATCGACGACCTTGATGAGTTCGACCCGGCGGCCTTTGCCCGGGCTCTGTTTGAGGAGTGATGGCCAGCTCGCCTTTCGCCTTTCGCCTTTCGCCGTTCGCCTTTGGTCTTGTGCTGTTCCTGCTGGTCTTTGGTCCGGCTGGTGTTGAGGCAGGCGGGGGTGCGGCGGTTGTGCGTTTTGCCGGAGCCGAGCTGCCCTGCTTGCGTCTGGCGGGCAGGGAGTTCGTGGGGTTTGCCGATGTTGTGGGTGCGGTGGGCGGGAGGTGGTGGTGTGTGGACCGGAGTTTTGTGGCGGTTGTGCCCGGCCCGGGCAGCAGGAGCAGTGAGTGGGTGTTCTGGGCGGATTCTCTTTCTGTTCATGTTGCGGGCGCGCGCCTGCGCCTGCCTGAACCCTGTGTTGAACTTGGCGGAAGGCTATTCGTTCCGGTATCAGCCCTGGGGCTTCTGTCCGGCGGCAGCGGCGCGGTACTCGCGTCGGTACGGGCCTGGTGTCGGGCCGAGACTGCCGTGGTTGAGGTGATGCTCGCCGCCGAGGGACTGGAAGGACGGTCAACGGCTGGTGGGGAGCAGGTGTCGAGTCTGGAGTATCGGGTGAGTCTGGCCGCGCGGCTGGATTCGGGCGTGGAGCGAAAGCTGGCCCAGGTTCCAGTCCAGACCAACGGTCTTGTCCGGCGGGTCGCGGCTGATACAACCCGCTCGACCGTACTGACGTTCATCTTCGACCGGCCGGTCAACGTGCAAGTTCTGGAGCTGGCCGACCGGCCCGGATTCAGCTTCGCGGCGTGGCCCCGGCCGAACCGAAAGATGGAACGCGTCGTGCTTGACCCGGGGCACGGTGGCACCGACCCGGGTGCGGTGAGCGCTCGGGGCACACAGGAGAAGCGGATCGTCCTCGATATCGCCACCCGGCTCAGGAAAAAGCTGGAGCGAGCCGGGTTTGAGGTGGTGATGACCCGGAGTTCGGACGCGTTTGTCAGTCTCGGTGAGCGGAGTCGGATTGGCAACGGCGGAGAGCGCGTGGCGAAAGGCGAAACGCGCAAGGCGAACGGCAGCGTCTTCGTGAGCATTCACGCCAACGCGTCGCCGAACCGGGGAGCGTGCGGGCTTGAGACCTACTTCCTGTCCGAGGCAAAGACCGACTGGGAGCGGGCGGTGGCTGCCCGCGAGAACGCCGCCCTGGAACTGAGCGGCCCCAGCGACCCCGGGCCGGGCGACGACGTCGGCCTGATTCTCGCCGACCTGGCACAGAACGAGTTTCTCTGGGAGTCGAGCGAACTTGCCGCCCGGATTCAGGAAGCAACTGCCGCCCATGCCCGGATTCTCGACCGGGGCGTGCGCCAGGCCGGCTTCTACGTGCTCCGGAATACCTACATGCCTGCGGTCCTTGTCGAATGCGGGTTCTTGAGCAACCGAAGCGAAGACAAGCTCCTCCGCACCGAGGCGCATCGCGAACGCCTGGCCGAAGGCATCGCGCGCGGAATCATCACCTTTGCCCGTCGGTACCAAGAAGAGACGAAGAGCGAGAAATGAACCCCGGCCCGCTCGGCGTGTTCGACTCAGGAATCGGCGGACTGACCGTCGTGCGCGAACTCCGGCGCCTGTTGCCGGAACAGGACATCGACTATCTGGGTGACGTTGCCCGGTTCCCGTATGGCACGAAGTCGGCGGAGACAATTGTCCGGTTTGCGCTTGATGACGCCGGCTTCCTGCTCAGGCGCGGAGCAAGGGCAATCGTGGTCGCCTGCCACTCCGCCTCTTCGGTGGCATTGCCGGAGCTTGTTCGGCGGCTGCGGGTTCCGGTAGTCGGCGTGGTCGAGCCGGGCGCACAGGCTCTGGTGCAGGCCACGCGCTCATCGCGGGTCGGGGTAATCGGCACGAGTGCAACAATCCGGGCCGGGGCGTACGAACGTGCCGTGCGGAGAATGAGACCCGGGATTGAAGTGGTGGCCAAAGCGACGCCTCTGCTCGTTGCCCTGGCCGAAGAAGGTTGGGTTGACGGGCCGGTGGTTGAGCAGGTATGCCGGAAGTACTTGGGCGGTCTTGTTGAAGAAGGGATTGACGCCCTGCTGCTTGGTTGCACGCACTTCCCGCTGCTTGCCCCGGTAGTCGCCCGCGTGGTCGGGGACGGGGTGCGGGTAGTCGACTCAGCCACGGCGACCGCCGAGACCGTGGCGCAACTGGTCGTGGGCGATTCGACCGAAGCGGACGGCGCCAGGCGGACGGCGCCGGGCGAGTTGCGGGTGTACCTGACCGACCTGAGTCCTGGTCTGGAAGAAGTCGCCGGCCGGTTTCTCGGCGCGCCGGTCGGTGATGCGGTTCGCGTGACTCTGGCAAGGAGCGAGGACTGAGGAGGCAGGGCGAGGGCTGAATGCAGAAGGCAAAGTGCAAGTATCAAAGTGCAAGATGGCGGGCAGCGAATGGCGAACGGCGAATGGCGAACGGCGAACCGCGGAGATGTAAGTGAGGCTGGACGGACGAAGGCCGGACGAACCAAGGCCGGTCAGTCTGGAGCGCGGGTTTCTGCGCTATGCTGAAGGGTCGTGCCTCGCCGTCGCCGGGAACACCAGGGTGCTCTGTGCGGTCTCCTTTGAACGCCGCGTTCCGAGGTTTCTCGTCGGCAGCGGCCAGGGCTGGGTGACCGCGGAGTACAGCCTCCTGCCCCGCTCGACGCACGAACGGACCCCGCGCGAGACCGCGGGCCCTGGCGGCCGGACCCAGGAGATAAGACGGTTTCTGGGCCGCAGCCTGCGCGCGGTATGCGACCTCTCGGCCCTGGGCGAATCCCAGCTCATCGTCGACTGCGACGTGATTCAGGCTGACGGCGGCACCAGAGCCCTGGCCGTAACCGGCGGATTCGCTGCCCTGCAGCAGGCGGTTGCCTGCCTGCTCAAACAGGGGGCAATTGAACGCAACCCGGTCATCGAACCGGTTGCCGGGATAAGCTGCGGCATTGTTGCCGGCCAGACCCTAGTCGACCTGACCTACGAAGAAGACGCCCGTGCCGACACGGACGCAAATTTCGTCCTCACCCGGAGCGGACGCCTGGTCGAGGTCCAGTGCACGGCCGAACGGGTGCCCTTGACTCAGGAGGAGTTTCGTCAACTCATGGAATGCGCCGAACGCGGGGTTCAGCCTGCCTTTGCGGCAATCGGTCGAGTGACGCATGAAGCGCTTTGAGCGGGTCGCGTCCGACCGACTCTGGGGCAAGCGGCTCGATCAGTACCTCGTCCTCTCCGGACTCGGTCTCTCACGCACCAAAGCCGCGGCCTTGGTCGACGAAGGAAGAGTCCTGGTAAACTCGGGCCGGGTCAAACCCAGCTACCGGGTCAAACCCGGCGACCTCGTCACCGCCGAGTACGAACCTGAGCCCGAGCTTACCCTTGAGCCCGAGCCGCTCGAACTCGCCATCGTCTACGAAGACCAGGATGTGCTCGTGCTCGACAAACCAGCCGGCATCGTCGTCCACCCGGCCCGCGGCAACCGGCATCATACACTCGTCAACGGACTCCTGTATCACTGTCAAACCCTGCCCCTGCGCCCGGACTCCCTCTGCCGGCCCGGCGTGGTCCACCGCCTTGACAAAGACACCACCGGCCTGTTGATGTTCGCCAAGACCGACCAGGCCCTGCGCGCGCTCGGCCGGCAGATTGAACTCCGCAGCGTGGTCCGCGAATACGCCGCATTCTGCTGGGGCGACCTCGAACTCGACGAAGGAACTGTCGACGCACCGATCGGCCGTCACACCATCGACCGGACCCGGATGGCGGTCACGCCCTTTGCCTCCCGCGAAGCCCTGACGAACTACGAAGTCTTCCGCCGCTACGGCATCAGCACCCTGCTCCGACTCAGGCTCAAGACCGGCCGCACCCATCAGATCCGGGTTCATCTCCAGCACATCGGCCACCCGGTCGTCGGCGACCCGGAGTACGGCGGCCGCAGCCCGGCTGTGCTCACGCGAACTGACCACGCGGCCGCGTTCCGACACATCCTCACCCTGATGAAACGCCAGGCACTTCACGCCTGCCGGCTTGGATTCAACCACCCCCGAACCGGGGAGTACATTGAGTTCTCATCGCCCCTGCCCGCGGACATGGAGCGGCTGCTGCTGTATCTGGAGAAGACGGAATACCGAAGGCAGAAACCAGAAGGCAGAAGGCAAAGTGCAAAATGACGGACAGCGAATAACGGAATGCTGAAGGCAGAATGCAGAGGGGAGGAGGGCGGGGTCAGAAGGTTGAAGGGGCCGGCTGACTGGTCGGCTCCTGACCGCCGGGCTGATACGAAACAAGCCGCAGGATAATCCCGGTCTGAAGGTCGCGCAGGCCGACGAACCGGCGCGGCTCAGCCAGCTCAATCCAGAACCGGGTTTCCCGGCCCGGGGCCGATACCGCAACCTCGCGGCACAGGACATCACCTAGCCCGGTGGCAATGAGCTTCGTTCCCAAGACCTGAATCTTCACCGGCACGACCCGGAAGTCGACCGGCACAACCAAGCTGGTGCGCGAGGACATTCCCGGCGACAGGGGCACCGCCCTGAGCAGGGTCCCAAGCGCATCCTGGCTGTAACACCATCTGGGCAGACTGACCGACCCCTCCTGCACTCCGTCGACGGTTGTTTTCGTAATCACGGCCCGGCCCGGCTCAAACCGGGCCGCCACCTCAAGCTCCGACACCCCGCTCGTGATGCTCCGGTACGAGCGGAGCGGCCGAAGACTGTCGCGGCGCAGTACCACGGTCAGCGAATCGAAAAAATAGTCGCCGCCTTCGCCCGGCTCGACCGCGCTCGTCACCACAACCGTCGGGACCCGGACCCCGGCAACCCCGGCGACCTCCTCACTCAGTTCCACCCTCACCGAGGTCCGATAAACCACCGAGTCATTCCGCACCACCTCATACCCGGCCCGCTCGCCATCCTGCCACTCGGGCGGAGCCAGGGCCAGACCCTGTTCATGAACCCCGCAGCCCCACAGCCCGATAAGACCAGCGGCAAACACTATCCAGACCAGCGTTCGCCGTTCGCTATTCGCCATTCGCCTTCCGCCATTTTGCACTTTGACCTTTGACCTGATGCCCGCTGTCCGCCGCTTGCACTTTGATACTTGCATTCAGCCTTCTGCTCTCCGCCCGTCATTCCCATTCAATCGTTGCCGGCGGCTTTGAGGTGATATCATAAACCACGCGGTTGATGCCCCGGACCTCATTCACAATCCGGCCGGCAACCCGGGCGAGCAAACCCTCGGGCAGCCGGGCCCAGTCTGCAGTCATCGCGTCGAGTGAGGTAACCGCGCGCAGCGCGACGACGTTCTCGTAGGTCCGCTTATCACCCATCACCCCCACCGATCGAACCGGCAAGAGCACAGCAAGCGCCTGCCACACCTGGTCGTAAAGCCCGGCCTCGCGCAGTTCCGAAATAAAGATGTGGTCCGCGGCCCTAAGCAGCCGGACCCGCTCAGGCGTCACCGCGCCGATGATACGCACGGCCAGCCCCGGGCCGGGAAAAGGATGGCGCCTTATCAGGGACTCAGGCAGCCCCAGAACCCGTCCCAGACTGCGGACTTCGTCTTTGAACAGCTCGCGCAGCGGTTCGATCAGCTCAAGCTTCATCCGGCTCGGCAGCCCGCCGACGTTGTGATGGGTCTTGATGGTTGCTGACGGCCCGCCGAATGCCGACCGGGACTCAATCAGGTCCGGGTAGAGTGTGCCTTGGGCAAGGAACCGGACCGGGCCGGTTCGCGCCGCTTCTTCTTCGAATACCCTGATGAACTCACGGCCGATGAGCTTCCGTTTCCGCTCCGGGTCGGCGACGCCTTGGAGCGCACGGTAGAACCGGGCCGAAGCATTCACGATGCGCAGGTTCATCCGTCTGCCCAGGGTGCGGCGGACTTCGGCTGCCTCGCCCTGGCGGAGCAGCCCGTTGTCGACAAACACGGCCGCCAGCCGCCGGCCCACTGCCCGGGCCAGCAGCGCCGCCAGCACCGACGAATCAACCCCACCCGAAACTGCGCAGAGCACCTTCGCGCCGGCCGTAAGTTCCTGAATCAGGCGCGTTTTCTCCTTGATGAACGACCGCATGGTCCAGCCCGGCCGGCACCGGGCAATCCCCAGCACAAAGTTGGCAAGCAGCCTCGTACCGAGCGGCGTATGCGCAACCTCCGGGTGGAACTGAACCCCGTAGATGCGGCGCTCCTCATCGGCGCACGCCGCGCAGGCGACGTCCGCGGTCAGGCCTACCCTTGCGAACCCGCGCGGCAGGCGTGTGACAGTGTCGCCGTGACTCATCCAGACCTGGAACCGTCCGGGCAGTCCGGCAAACAGCGGGCTGGGCCGGGTTTGGCTCAGCGTCGCGAACCCGAACTCCCGCCGATGCCCGGCCGAAACCCTGCCGCCCAGCATCTGCACAATCGCCTGCATCCCGTAGCAGATGCCGAGCACCGGGATGCCGAGATTGAAGATTGCCGGGTCGGGTAGGGGTGGCCGGGCCGTGCGCACGCTGGCCGGCCCGCCGGAAAGCACCAGCGCCTGAGCCTTGCGGCCGAGAACCTCCTCGGCCCCGATGTCATGGGCAACGATTTCGCTGTAGACCGCCAGCTCGCGGATCCGCCGGGCGATGAGTTGGTTGTACTGCGAGCCGAAGTCGAGGACGAGAACGCGGTCAAACATCCTGGGTGTGAAGCCGGCTAGTGGAGCGTGTCGATTGATAAGGCGTCGCACACCCCTGAGGCCCGGCCGTAGAGCAGCACACACTGCCGGAATGCGGCCGGCCCGCCGATGCCGGTGCGTGCTGCCTGCCACTCGTCAATCGCCTGGCGCAGCCCGGCCAGCTCGCGCTCCAGAGTGGTGATGCGGAGCTGCACCCCGGGCCGGTCGACAAGCCGCAGCTCGGTCAGCCGCCGGCGCAGCGAGTCGGCCCGCTCTTCCAGTTCCGCCGCTCTGGTAATGTAAACTCGTATCGACTCGGCGCTGACTTCGGCCGATGAGATGTAGTCTGACCGCTGGCTGCGGGATGCAACCAGGACATAGACGACGTAGGCCAGGAGGCCGAGGGCAATGACCCCAAGAATCCAGGCAAGTGTTTTCATGTCTCTTCCTTATGGTTCGCGTTCGAGCAGCGTATCGGCAGCCAGAGCCTGGGCTGCGGCCGAGGCCTCGCCGTAGAGCAGGATGACCTGACGTTCGATGTCAACGTCGCTGCGGCTGCGCTTCGATTTCACCCACTTCTCGACCGTTCGCTCGAGCGCGACGATCTCGTCCTCAAGCAGGGTCAGGTGGGCCTGGACTGCCCGGCGCCGGAGCAGACCCGCGCCTTCCAGCCGCGCCCGGAGCGAGTCGGCCTGCTGGCGGAGCGAGTCGGCCTTGGCCGCGTACCCGGCAATCACTTCCGCGCTGACGTCATAACGGTAGAACTCGACCTGGGTCTTACGGTGCTCGATGAATGAGTGAAGCAGGTACCCGAGCAGACCAGTGACACCGAGCATCAGCAGCCAGAAAATGGTTCTCATGCTATTTCCCCTGGGTGACGATTGAAACCATCCGGCCCTTGACGTAGATAACCTTGACGACGGTCCGGCCGGCGAGGTGAGGGACGACGCCCGGCGCAGCGAGAGCCTTGTCTTTGACTTCCTGCTCACCGGCGGTTCGGGATACGGTTACCCGGTCGCGCAGCTTCCCATCGACCTGCACCGGTATCACGACATCGTCAAAGGCGAGAAACTCCGGGTCGGGCACCGGGAATGTGTCTTCGAAGATGCTGCCCCGGGCCGGATGGCGACGGTGATAGAGCTCCTCGGCCAGGTGGGGCGCAAACGGCGCCAGCAGGTACAGCAGCCGGCCGAGGGCAAAGCCGAAGACCGGCGCAGACGGGTCCTGAAAAGCGACCAGCTCGTTCAGAAACTCCATCTGGGCCGCAATCGCGGTGTTGTACTGGAACGACTCGATATCGGCCGTCACCTGTCTGACGGTCCGGTTCAGCCGGATGTAAAGCTCGCGCTCCGCGCCGGCCAAGCGACCGGTCTCCGGCGGCTCAAGCCGCGCCCGCGCGCCGTGCTCCTCAAACAGGCGCCAGACCCGGCCAAGAAACCGCGTCACCCCGCGCACCAGGTCATCGGTCCAATCCATATTCTTGTCCGGCGGCGCGGCGAACAGCACCGCCAGTCGCGCTGCATCAGCACCGTACTCGGCGGTGAACGGACCGACCCAGACCCCGACGTTCTTGGAGCTCGACATCGTTACGCCGTTGAAGGCGACCATCCCTTGGGTGTGCAGGACCCTGCACGGCTCGCGGCACGAAAGCAGGCCCAAATCAGCCATCACCTTGGTGAAGAACCGGAAGAAAATCAGATGGCCGGTGGCATGCTCAATCCCGCCGATGTACTCGTCAATCGGCAGCCAGGCATCAGCCGCCGGTTTCGAGAACGGCAGTCGGTCGTTATGCGGGTCGGCATAGCGCACCATGTACCACGACGAGTTGACAAACGTGTCCATCGTGTCCGGGTCGCGGTGCGCCGGACCCCGACACTGCGGGCAGACGGTTTCGTAGAACTCGGGTACCGACGCAAGCACCGATGTGCCCTTGGGCTTGAAGTCTCTGACATCCGGCGGCAGAAGAACCGGCAGGTCCTGCTCCGGTACCGGCACGATACCGCACTTCGCGCAGTGAATCATCGGTATCGGCGTACCCCAGTAGCGCTGGCGGGAGACGAGCCAGTCCTTGAGCCGGTAGTTGACCGTGCGGCGGCCGAGCTTCTTCTCGGTAAGCCAGTCCATCACTTTGCTGACGCCCGCGGCTCCGGCCGGGCCTTTGCCCGCAACCATGCCGTCGAACGGCCCCGAGCTGGTCATCACGCCGTCTTCGGTCCAGGCACAGCCCATCGTTGCCGGGTCGAGGTCGCCTTTCTCGTTCTGGATAACGACCCTGATGGGAATCGAGTACTTCCGGGCAAACTCGAAGTCGCGCTGGTCATGGCCGGGCACCGCCATGATCATGCCGGTGCCGTAGCCGCCGAGCACGAAATCGGCAATATAAATAGGCACCCGCTCGCCGTTCACCGGATTGATTGCGTACCGACCCGTGAAGAACCCTTCTTTGTCCCGGCCCTCGGCGGCGCGCTCGACCTCAGGCTTCAAGAGCACCCGGCGGATGAACTCTCGAGCCTCGGCCTCACGCGCCGTGCCCGCGACGAGCTCCTCAGCCAGCGGTGCATCCGGTGCCAGAGCCATGAACGTCACACCCCAGAGCGTGTCGGGCCGGGTCGTAAAGATCGGCAGTTTGCGGCCGTCGCCTTCGAGCGTGAAATCGACCTCGATCCCCTCAGACCGGCCGATCCAGTTGCGCTGCATCGTCCGCACGCTCTCAGGCCAGCCTTCGAGTTTGTCAATGTCAGCGAGCAGCTCATCAGCATAGTCGGTAATCCGAAAGAACCACTGGGTTAGTTTCCGTTTCTCAATCGGGGCGCTGCACGTGCTCCGGTAGCAGCGGCCATCGACCACCTGCTCGTTGGCCAGCACCGTCTGACAGCTCGGGCACCAGTTGACCAGTGCCTCCTTGCGGTAGGCCAGGCCGCGCTTGTAGAACTGCAGGAACAGCCACTGGTCCCAGCGGTAATAGTCGGGCAGACAGGTCGTCACTTCCCGGTCCCAGTCGTAGCCGATGCCCATCAGGTTCAGGTTGCGCTTGCACAGGTCGATCGAGGCGAACGTCCACTCAGCCGGATGGTTGCCGTGGGCAATCGCCGCGTTCTCTGCGGGCAGGCCGAACGCATCCCAGCCGAACGGGTGGAGCACGTCATAGCCCTGCATCTTCCGAAACCGGCCGATGACGTCGCCGATCGTGTAGTTCCGGGCATGGCCCATGTGCATGTCCCCGGAAGGATAGATGAACATCTCGAGCACGTAGTACTTCCGGACCGGGTTCGGGTTGGTGCGGAAAACTCCGCGCTCATGCCAGTACCGCTGCCAGCGCGCTTCGACCTCCTTCACCGGGTAAACGGCGCGGGGCTTGTCCGATTCGGTCATTCTTCGGTTCCTTCTACGCTTGGCACTCCGCCTTCTGCCTCTTGCCTCGCCTGCCCCTCCTGCTTCGCCACTGCTGACGGCGCAGACAGAAGTCCGGCACTCTGCCGTGGCTGCTCAGCCGGCAGGCCGGCCCGCGGTCCAGGCAGCAGGAACAGACCGTGAACAGCGAAAGCAGCACAAACGGCTCGGGATGGCCGGACAGCAGGGCCCGGTTGACGTCGTAGAGCTGGTGCATCATCCGCCGGACATGGGTGAGCTCTGCCTGCCGCTCTTCTTCGCGGCCGCGGGTCAGGTCTTCGGCCCGTCGGAGCAGGCTGGTGACGAGCCAGCCGACAATCTGGTGCGGCTGCTCGCCCCAGGCCTCGAGCCGGGCCAGCACCGCAAGCGCCCGCGCCGGCTTGCCCTGTGCCAGGCTATCGATGTACTCCTTCAGCTCGAAGTCGCGCGACCGGCCGGCCAGTCGCCGGACCGTCGCGGCGTCGATTCGGGTTCCGGGCTCAACCGCGGTCGCGAGCTTCTCAAGCTCACCCCAGAGCAGGGTCGTATCGCTGCCCGCAAGCTCGAGGAGCAGCCCGACCGCGTCGGGCGCGATGTCAAGACCAAGCCCGGTGGCCCAGCTCCTGACCCGGCTGACCAGCTCACTGCCCTGGGGCGGCTTCAGATTCACGACCGACCGAGCCAGCCCGGCCGCAGCCAGCGCATCGGCCACGGGCCGGCTCCACGCGCACGTCACGACCGCGGTGCACGACCCGGCCGGCAGCCGGGCCAGACCGCGGACGAGCTCGGTAAGAGCCGACTTGCCGAGCGTGTCGGCCGAGCGCATGACCACGAGCCGCCGGGCTGACCCGACCGGCGGCTGGCGCATGTGCTGCAGCGCCTGCTGGACCGGGACGTCCTCGGCGTGGAACTCCTCCAGGTCAAAAGGCTCGAACCCGGGCGCGACCAGTGCTTTCTTCATCTCCTGAATGAACTCATCTGCCGCCCGGCGGTCATCACCAAGCAGCACATACACCGGCTCAGGACTGCGGGCCGGGCGGACACCGGTCGAACCGGCTGGACTCTTAGGCACGGCCCATTCTACCGGCAGACTGCGGTCAGTCAATGATGCTGGCCTGGGCCGCGTGCGCCGGACTCGTCCCGATTGACAATGCCGACAAACGGCGGCATCATTATGTGTTGACAGGGGCAACTCCGGGCCGGTCCGGCCTCTGACCGTCAGCCCGCCGCGCCCGGGACTCGCCCAGGCGTTCAGTCAAGCGACGCGGCTCGTGCCGCGCCAGAACCTGGAGGCACTATGAGAGCACTTCGTGCTTTCGTGCTCGCTCTCTTCCTCGGGTGCATCCTCCCATTCCCGGTCCACGCCCAGTGGCTCGACACCATCATCAAGTTCTCCGATTCGACCGGCTATCTGCTTTCTCCGTCGCAGGTGCTTGAGAATCCACTCACCGGTCGGGTGTATGTCATGAACCGAAATGACTTCTCGTATGGTACGCTGCGCTTCGACCCTGCGACCGGCGAGAAGCTGCCGCTCATCCCGGGCGAGTTCGACCGTGCCCTCTACTGCCCGGGCGTCGAGAAAGTCTACCTCGGCGGATTCTACAGCGACAGTATCCTGGTCGTTGATGCGCGCGCCGATACCGTGGTTCGTGCTCTCGACATCGAAGACTTCGGCTCTCTTGCCGGCATGGCGTACAGTCCGACCTCGCGCAAGCTCTACCTCTCGTTCAATCCGGCCCAGTCTTTTTCGGTGGTCGCATTCGACGCCGAGGCCGACACGCTCATTGCTGGCCTGGACTTCGACAACGACCCGACCGGCATCTTCTGGGAAGAGCTGAACAACCGGCTCTATGTCGCCGGGACCAGCGACACCTCAGACCTGCTCGTGTTCGACTGCTCGGCCGACACACTGGTCGGCTGCGTTTCGGGCGGAGAAGAGAACGTCTACAGCTTTGCGGCCAAGCCTTCGGCACGCAAGCTCTACTGCGGCCAGGGCGACGGGTTCCAGATACTCGTGGTCGACGTGGACTCCATGCGTCTACTGCGTTCAATCGAGGCCCATGAACCGACCCGGCTCCTTGTGTACAACCCAATCTATGACCGGCTGTACTCAACGGCGTACGAAGACTACTCCCTGAACATCGTGGACGCAGCCACCGACTCGGTTCGCCGCGAACTCGAACTGGATTGGGCCGCAACCAGCATCACCTGCAGCCCGACCGACGGCCGTATCTATCTCGGCACGTATGATGACCGTTACGTGACCATCGTCGACTCTACCGACACCGTTGCCGCCGTCATTCCGACAACGCGCGGTACGCCGCAAGTAGTTCAGTTCTCGGCCCTGCGCAACGAGCTTTACTCGGCGTTCTCCCGCGACTACGCTGCCATCATCGACGGCTCAGGCGACACAGTCAAGGCGTACATCGACTACGTCTTCTACCAGATTCGAAATCTCATCCACAACCCGGCCGGCAACAAGCTGTATCTTCTGATGCCCACTCTTGACATCGTGCGGGTGCTGGGTCCGGACAACCAGGTGCTCAAAGACATCCCGGTCGGGCTGGTCGACACAAGACCCTATCCGGTGCTCAACCCGGCTCTCAACCGGCTCTACATCGCGGACCGCGGCAGCCTGTGGGTAATCGACTGCAACCAGGACAGCCTGCTTCGGTCGGTGCCGATGGGCGCAGTGGACGACCCGATTGCGCTGTTGCACCAGGACCTGAACCGCGTCTTCGTCTTCCCGCGGCGGGACGCCAGTGCGGTCTTCGTCTACGACTGCCTGCGCGACTCATTCGTCGCCACCATCGAGCTGGGCAACAACGTGCCATGCGCGGCGTACCAGCCCACGGTCAACCGTTTCTACTGCGGGGTGTACTCGTCGGCCGCGCCCACCGTTGCCGTCATCGACCCGGTCAGTTGTGCCGTGACTGCGCGGGTTCCGGCCGGCAGACAGAGCCGCGGCATGAGGATGTTTGCCAACCCCGCCAACGCGCTGGTCTACGTTGCGAATGACCGCGACAACCGGCTCTACATCTTCGACTCACGGGCCGACACCCTGGTTCGCCTGGAGACGCTCGCCTTTGACGTGGACACCTTGTTCTGGAACCGCACGCTCAACAAAGCCTACCTGTGCCGCCTGAGCTCGACCCTTGTCCTCGACTGCAACACCAATACGTTCATCCGCACCATCCTGGCCGGCGTCAACCAGGCCGGGCTGATGAACGATCGGAACGACAAGCTCTATCTCGGCTCATTGGGCGGTGTGAACGTCGTTGACTGCCGTACCGACTCAGTCATCGCCAGCCTCGGCGGTCTCAGTGGCCCCTACAATTTCGCGTGGAACATCATCGACAACCGCGTCTTTGCCAGCGACCGCGAGGACAGGCTGGCCGTCTACCGCGACGACCTCGTCGGCGTCGAGGCCGGCGAGGTTCCGGAGCGCGTCCTGTTGCGCCTCGGCACTAACCCGGTGCGGGGCCAGGCCCTGCTGCACACTCACGTCCCGCCCGGCCAGACCGCGACGCTTTCGGTCGTCGACGTCCTCGGCCGCGTCGTGCTGCATTCGTCATTCGTCATTCGGACTTCGTCATTTTCCCTTGACCTGCGCGCTCTGTCCGCTGGGGTCTACACGGTGCGTTTGACCGCCGGCGGTTGCTCGGTCAGTCAGAAACTCGTGCTCCAGCGCTAGTCCGCTGCAAGGCTCCAAGTGGCGGCCTTTGTGCCGCCACTTGTCATTCCGGGACACCGCGACCACGCCCGCGTCCCTAGGAATTCTCAGAGCCACATGCCGTAACCTAAGTTGCGCTGCAGCGGCAGGCGGTGAGGCGTGGCGTCACGGCTCCAGCCGGACTGCTCCGGCCGGGCAAGCCGACGATGGTGGCAGTGACAGTTCTGAGCCGCCGATCGATAGTGACAACGCCGGCCGCGAACCTGCGAGCCGCGACCAGCCAACCGACGAAAGCGGGGCGGTCAGCGCAGAGCTTGACAGCCGGGCCAGCATCCGGTCTTGGCAAGACGGGTCGGGGCGGCCCGAAGGCCGCCCCGAATGAGTCGGCGCCCGTGCCGGTTCGAGCTAGTGCTGGAGTACGAGTTTCTGACTGACCGAGCAACCGCCGGCGGTCAAACGCACCGTGTAGACCCCGGCGCTCAGGCCACGCAGGTCAAGAGGGATGGCGGAGCGATGAGTGATGAGCGACGAGTGATGAACGAGGCGACCGGAGACGTCGATGATACTGACCGTCACCGGACCCCGGGCCGCTTGCCCGCTCAGCTTCAGCGTTGCCAGGCCGGCTCTGAGCGGGTTGGGCGTGACGGTGAAGTCCGAAGGCCGAAGTCCGAAGCACGAAGGTCCGGACAGGGCGGTCGGGAGCGAGGTGCGGAAGACCGAGCCGCCTTCAGTGCCGACAAAGACCGTATTCTCGATGCCCGGCCGCAGCGACACGGAGAGGATTCTTGGGTTGGTCAGGCCTTCGTTCATCGGGGTCCAGGTTGCGCCGCGGTCGGTCGAAGCGTACACGCCCTGGCCGTAGGTTCCGGCAAAGATGTTCTCCGGGTGGTTCGGGTCGACGGCAAGAGACCTTGTCTGCTGGGTCAGGCTGGTTGCAGACCAGGTTGCGCCGGCGTTGGTGGAGCGGAATACCCCGTTGTTCGTGCCGGTGTAGACCCGCTGCGGGTCGGTCGGGTCAACGGCAATTGTCCAGACCGCGCCGGCCAGCCCGGTGCGGCTCATGGTCCAGGTCGTGCCGCAGTCGGTGGTGACAAGCAGGCACGGGTAGCTGTAGGCCGAGTCGCCACCGACATAGACCCGATTTGGGTCAACCGGGTCGAAGGCAACTGTCCAGCCGCGCGTACCGAGCGCGATGGTGTCGTGTTCAAACGTCGCGCCGTCCGACGTATGCGACACGGCAAAAAAGTAGGCCGAGTTGTAAACGTTGCCGACGCAGAAGATGATATCAGAGCTGTGGGGAGAGACGGCCATGTAACCGCCGTCGTTCATCCAGCTTTCGATTGTTGTCCAAGCGGCGCCGCCGTTGGTGCTCTTGAAGAGCTCGGCGGTGCCTCAGCCGGACCCTTCGAGCATCCAGATGCGTTGCGAGTTGTTACGGTCGAACGCGATGGCGCAGACACTGCCGCATGAGAGCGGAGTGTTCTGCGGCGTCCAGGTCAGGCCGTCGTCGGTCGTTTTGAAGACGTCGTTGTCGGTGAACTCGGCATGAACGGTTGCGGGTTCATGCGGGTTGACTGCGACGACCGGGATCTTGCCGATCGTAATGCCGGAGTTGGCTGCGGTCCAGGTCGCGCCGTAATCGGTGGACTTGAACATGCCGGCAGTCGAACCGGCAAGAACCGTGCCGTCAGCGCCCGGTGGGGCAAGCACGGTGCGAATCGTCGTGCCCTGGATACCAGAGCCCGCGACCGCCCAGTTGAGGCCGCCGTTGGTCGAGCGGTAGACGTTTGAGTAGGCCGCCGAGTACATGATATCCGGGTTATCCGGCGCGGCCACGATGCGGTAGTTGTAGCTTGCGGTGCTCATTCGGGTCCAGGTCGCGCCCGCGTCGGTCGAGCGGCAGATACCGGAGAGCACGCCGGCGAAGACGATGTTGTGGTCAACCGGGCTGACGAACAGCGAATAGACGTAGTTGTAGTTGGCCGGGAAAGTGCAGAGGGTCCAGGTTGAGCCGCAGTCGGTCGACTTGTAGACCGCGGTCATGCCGTTGACATAGCCGCCCATGTAGACGACGTTTGTGTCGACCGGGTCAACCGCACAGGAGTACATCGTGCTGCTGGTGAGCGTGTCGAGCTGGGTCGTCACCCAGGTGGACCCGCCGTTCGTGCTCTTGGCGGCGGTCGGCTTCCAGGCCGCGCCGTCGTACTTGTAGCAGACGACGTAGATGACATCCGGGTTGAGCGGATTGACGGCGATGTCGTTGCCGTTCGTGTTCGAGCCGAGCGAAGACGTGAGCCAGCTCGCGCCGCCGTCGGTCGTGCGGTAGAACGTGCTGCTGACGATACCGTAGAGCCGGTTTGGGTCGGTCGGATGGGAAACTAGCATTCTCGGGTAATTGGCCAGGGCAGCAGTCGTTGTGGCCCAGGTCGCACCGTAGTCGGTGGACTTGAGCAGCGGATAGCTGGTGTTGGTCGAGGCCAAATACAGCGCGGGCGGGGTTCCGGGCGTAACCGTGCCGCAGTAGACCGGGCCGCCGTGCGGGCCGATGCTTACCCATTGCGCGGCAAGCGGCGCGCACAAGGCGAACAGGACAAACAGAACAGACAGTTTCTTCCTCAAGTAGACTCCTTTGGCGTCGTTTCTAGACTGGGTCGACCGTCAACAACGCACAGGCTAGTATTGTAAGACGGCGCAAGGGCGGAGTCAAACCGACCCGGATGCGACTTCCCAGGCTGGACGCCAGGACAGTGTCCCTTGACTCACCAGACAGTTCCGGTATAACTTTACCACGAGAGCAGTTTGACCAGTTTTCCCCGGACCATTTTTCTGCGACTGCTGCCGCTGTCGCTGGCGCTGGTTTCCTCCTGCGCCTATTTCAACACTTTCTACAATGCCCAGGGCTGCTACCGGGACGGGCTGAAGCTGAAAGCGGCAGAACAGAACACTCAGGCCAAAGCCAAATTCGAGAAGGCAATCGAGAAGTCCGCCCTGGTCTTGAAGCGCTGGCCCCGCTCGCGCTGGGCCGACGATGCGCTCTTTCTTATCGGCATGAGCTACTACCAGCAGGGAGCTTACTCGAAGGCAATACGTCACTTCGACCAGTTGAGCCTGGCTTTTTCCGGTTCCGGGCTGGTGCCGGAGGCCGAGCTTCACTATGGGCTTGCGTTGCTTGCCGACAAGCAGTACGGCCCGGCCCGTGTCCGCCTCGACGAAGTCAGGGCCCGGCATCGGCGCCTGGCCGACGCGGCAGCTTTCGCCCTGGCCCGGTCGTTTCTGGACCGGGACGAGCCCGAACAGGCGGTTGACTCACTGGCCCGGTTCTACGAGCGGTATCCGAAGTCGGTTCGCCGGCGCGAAGCGGTGAAACTGCTCGCCGACGCCTGCCTGAACCTCGGTCGGTTTGCCGAAGCCGAGGAGTGGTATACGCGGTACGTGCGCCTCGCTCAGGACCCGAAAGAGCGGGCGCTTGCCCGACTCAGGATTGCGGCCTGCCGGTATGAGCTGGGCCGGTACAACGAGGCGATTGGGCAGGTGCAGGACCTCTTGGGCAGGTACAGCGAGCTCGACGATGAGGCGAACCTGATTCTGGGCAAGTCGCACGACCGGTCAGGCCGGCCGAGCGAGGCAATTGCCGCCTGGGCCAGGGTGCGGGGTGCTAATGACAAAGGCGCTGAGGCGAACTTCCGTATCGGCAAGCACTACGAGGAGAGCAGTGAGTTCGAAAAGGCTCGAGCCTACTACGACACTGCCCGGCTGCGACGGGTCGACTCCGACTACGGCGTGCTTGCGGTCAAGCGCCTCTCCCTGCTCGACGCCTTCACTCAGCAGCAGGCGGGCAAGCGTGAGCCGGCTGAGGCGGCGTTTCTATTGGCCGAAGTTCACAACCTGAACCTTGGCGACTATGACGGAGCAATCGAGCTGTACCAGAAGGTCTACGATTCGTTCCCCGGTACCGAGTGGGCAGCCAAAGGGCTGTTTGCGAAAGCGTGGATTCTGCGCAACGTCAAGCACGACACCTCTGGAACCGAACCACTGCTGCGCAAGGTCATCGCCGAGTTTCCCGAGACCGAGTATGCTGATGCGTCAAGGGCCTGGCTTGGTCTGCCGGTTCCCAAACGGGAGAAGAAAAAGCCTGAGCCCCGAGCGGACACGACCCGGGCCGACACCATGAAACTGGCGTCACAGGCTGGCAAGACGCCCGCGACTCGTGAACAGAGACTGGAGGAAATCGAGGAACACGCCGGACTGGTGCCCGGAGAGCCGGATGCGTTCCCGCACCGGCCGAAAATGCCCGGCCGCGACCGGATGCGTGAGCGCGTGGATGAGGCAACCGGCACTGCCCAGTTCATGCCCGAACCGGTCGAGGAGCAACAGAAGCCCAGGACACCAAAGCCCGAACCGCAAACCCAGGTCTCCCAGCCGGACACCGCGGTTGCCGTGTCCCAGACGTCGAGTTCCGAGCTCAAAGCCGAGAGTACAATGGCGAGACCGTCAGCGGATACGAGCCGCCGGATTGCTGCGTACTTCGAGACCGACAGTGCGGCCATCCGCGGCGAGGCCGACAGCCTCGAGGCACTGGTCGCGTTCCTGAAAGCGAACACGGACGTCCGGGTCGAACTGGTCGGTCACTGCGACCCACGCGGCACAGACGAGTACAACATGGCGCTCGGGCTGCGTCGGGCACAGGCAGTAAGGAAATATCTGGTTGATGCCGGTATCGCCGAGACGCGCATCACGGTGCGGAGCCGAGGAAAGCAGGACCTGCGTTCGACCGGACCTGAGGAGTACTGGCTGGACCGGAGGGTGGAATCGCGCACCCGCTAGGCCAGCATCAGGCGAGGATTGTCGACGCCCGCATGCTCGCCGCGGGCATTTTTTCGTTCTGGATAAGAGAGCCGCACCTCGCCCGCAGGGTGAGGCCCGGGCAGTTCCTCAACGTGAAGGTGTCGGCCGGCCCGGACCCTTTGCTCCGGCGGCCGATTTCCGTGGCTGATGTCGAACAGGACCGATTGCGGCTTGTGTTTCAGGTCAAGGGCCGGGGTACGGCAGCCTTGGCAACGTTGGGTCAGGGAAGTGAGCTTGACGTGCTCGGGCCTCTGGGTAAGCCGGCCCCGATGTTTGAGGGCCGTGATGTCTTTCTTGTCGGCGGTGGGGTCGGCGCAGCACCGCTGCTGTTCTTGTGTCGGCAGTCGGCACATTCTAATCGTGTCCGGGTGTTCCTCGGTGCGCGGACCAGAAAGCAACTGATACTAGTGCGCGACTTCCGTGCGCTTGAAGTTCCGGTCCGCGTCGCGACCGACGACGGCAGCCTAGGGTATGCCGGGCCGGTGACCGAACTGGCCGAACCCGGTATCAAGAAAATATCGCAACCGGTTGTTTTCGCGTGCGGGCCCAGACCGATGCTTGCCGACCTGGTGAGACGAGTTGACCCGGTTTCGGTCTGGGGATTTGTCGAGGAACGGATGGGCTGTGGTACCGGCATCTGCTACTGCTGCGCCCTGCCCAAAAAGGGCGGCGGGTTTGTGCGCTTCTGCGAACAAGGGCCGGTCGTGCAACTGAACGAGGTTGAGCTGTGACCCGCAGCGTGACCATCGGCCGGACCACATTCGCCAACCCGGTGCTGGCTGCCTCGGGCACGTTCGGCTTTGGCCTGCAGTTCCCTTTTGTTGCGAACCGGCTCGGCGGCGTGGTCACCAAAGGCATAACACTTGAGCCACGGCCGGGCAATCCACCGCCCAGAATCTATGAGTTCCCGGGCGGAATCATCAACTCGGTCGGACTTGAGAACCCAGGACTTCAGACGTTCCGGGATAGTGTCCTGCCGTCACTGGGCCGGCTCAAGTGTCGCGTGGTGGTGAACGTTGCCGGTTTCACAGTCGACGAGTACCGTGAGCTGGTACTCGGACTGGACCATGAGCGGGTCGATGCGATTGAGCTGAACGTCTCGTGTCCCAACGTGAACGAAGGCGGCGCAGCGTTCGGCCAGAGCCCGAAACTGGTCGAACAGATAACGCGGCGCGCACGCAGGGCAACTGAGAAAACCATTATCGTCAAGCTCACTGCCAACTTCGTTGACCCGGCTGAGACCGCGCGTGCGGCCGAGTCGGCCGGAGCCGATGCGGTGACGGTGATCAATACTCTGTTCGGCATGGCCATGGACGATTCGGGCCGGGCTTTTCTCGGCGGCCGGACCGGCGGCATTTCCGGGCCCGCGCTCAAGCCGTTCGCCCTGTACTGCGTTGACCGGGTCAGCCGCGCGGTGAAGATTCCGGTCATCGGTTGTGGCGGAATCATGTGCGGCCGGGATGCGCAGGACTTCCTGCGTGCCGGTGCGCAGATGGTGCAGGTCGGGACTGCGAGCCTGGTCAACCCGCACGTGGCATTGTCGGTTGTTGCAGACCTCGCAGACAGGAGAATACACTGATGACCAAGCTGGCACTGGCTCTGAACCTTGCTGACACTGACAAGGCTCTCGAATGGCTACGCCGACTTGGCCGGAGCGTTGACTGCTACAAACTGCAGATGGACCTTTTCGGCCGGGGCGGGCCCGAGTTCATCAGGAAGTTCGCAGCCACCGGGGTCGAGGTGTTCCTTGACCTGAAGTTCCACGACATTCCGTCCGTGGTCGGCAGCGCAGTCCGGGCTGCGGGTGAGATGGGCGTGCGACTGCTGACTGTCCATGCCTTTGGTGGTGCGAAGATGATGGCTGAGGCGGCACGAGCATCAGCCGAGTTTGGCGACAAGCGACCCCTGATTCTGGGCGTGACCGTGCTCACGAGCCTTGACGCAAATGAGCTTGAACAGGTAACCGGCTGTCGGCAGTCGGTTGAAGAGCGGGTGCGGGCGCTGGCGCGGCTGGCCTACGAGTCAGGCTGTGACGGTGCGGTTTGCTCGCCGCATGAGATTGGCGTGGTACGCGACGCGTGTGGGCCGGGCTTCAAGATTGTCACCCCGGGCATCAGGCTTGGTGGCGGCAAGGACGACCAAGCGCGGACCATGACTCCGGCCCAGGCAACCCGGGCCGGAGCCGACTATATCGTCGTGGGCCGACCAGTCTACGACGCGCCTGACCCGCTCAAGGCAGTGGCTGAGATTCGAGCACAACTCGGAGGTGCAGGTGAGTGACGCACTCATTGAGGCGATGAAGCGGTATGGCGTGCTGCGCGAGGGTCACTTTCTTCTGACCTCGGGTCGGCATTCGGACAAGTACTTCGAGAAGTTCCGGATTCTCGAGCACCCGCCGGTGTGCGAGCAGTTTGCCCGCTCGGTCGCCGAGCACTTCCGCGCCTCAGGCATCACCGTGGTCTGCGGGCCGACCACCGGCGGCATCATCATCGCCTACGAAGTCGCCCGTCAGCTTGGCTGCCGCTCGATTATTGCGGAAAAGGCTGAGACCGGCCGCAGGATTGGCCGTGGGTTCGAGGTCGGGCCGCACGACCGTGTGCTCGTGGTTGATGATGTCATGACCACAGGCGGGTCAATCAGGGAGACCATGGAAGCGCTTCAGTCGTTCCCGACCAATATCGCAGGCGTCGGCGTGTACATTGACCGGAGTACGGGCGTAGATTTCGGCGTACCGTTCTTTGCCGCGTATCGGCAGCCGGTCGCGACCTTTGAGCCGGCTCGGTGTCCCTTGTGCCGGAGCGGCGTACCGCTCGAAGCACCGGGTCGAGGAAGCCAGAAGAAGTAGACCTTCCGCAGTTGACTTCCGACCGGACCGGCATAGAGTCCTAGAGATGCTACTGGAGGTTCTATGATTGCCCGAGTAATCGTCTGCTCGTTGCTCGCTCTGGGCCTGACCCCAGCCCAGAATCTGCTCACCAACGGTGACTTTGAGCAGGAGTTGACCGTGGGCTGGAATCAGGAACAGGGCGGCAGCGGCACGGTCACGTTCGGCCGCGACGTCACCTACCATCCTGACCCGGACTACGAAGCTCAAGGCTACCTTTACGCCGGGCCAGGCTGGTTGGCTCTGCGTCAGGTCGTGCCGGTCACGACTTTGTCCATGGACCTGTCGTTCTGGGCAGCATTCGAACTGGGTGGCGGTTCGTCCACGTGCTGGCCGGTCGCAAGCATCATGGTCAGTTTTCTTGACTCTTCCGGCGCGGTCCTGGGTGAAACCTACTTCTACTACCACAACCAGTACTGCACGTGGGCCCCGTCCGATACCTTCCATCTGATTGAAGTGACCAATCCGGGCTGGCAGCAGTACGAGATGAATCTGGCTGACGAGCTGGCGCAGAATCTGCGCGGAGTCAGCCGTGCACGGGTGCGCAAGGTCGGGGTCGCGCTGTACGCCTGGACCAGCGGCGGCTGAGGGACGCCCTGGGCGAAGGTCTTCGCCGACGACATCATTCTGTCCCGTCCGGCCAACGACGTTGCCGTCAGCCGCATCATCGCACCTGCAGGCGGTCGGCTCCACAGCAGCATTCCGGTTACGCCGAGCTGCCTGGTGGCGAACCTCGGCACTGCGGCCCAGACCAACGTGCCGGTAACGGTACGCATCGACTCAGCCGGCAACCGGATATTCAGCGAGAACCTGGTCCTGGGCTCGATTGCGCCTTCTGACTCGGCCGTGGTCACGTGCACCGGCACATGGACTCCCAATGCCGAGCTCTGGTCCGGATACAAGGTCGAGTGCTTCACCAGTTTGCCTGGCGACCAGGTTCCGGGTAACGACACGATGCGAACCCACTTGATGGTCTCGACCGATACTATCGGTTCCTCATTCTCGGCGGGCCCGGCGCCGTTGATTGACGGCGTGCTCATGCCGGATGAATGGGACCAGGCAGCTTTCTTTGACGCCTCCAATGTCGGCGGTGTCTACGGACTTTCGTTCCCGGCTGGCAGTGTCCGCGGCTGGTCCGTGCACGATTCGGCTTACCTCTACATCGCCGCGGAGATGCCAGCAGTGCATCGGCGTGACACGTTCGACCAGGTGGTCCTGCTCTGCGATGAGAACAACGACGGCCGGTGGCCGGCTGACATGAGCGAGGGCGCTTACTTTGCCTTGGTGAACGAGCAGGGCGTCAGCCAGCTCCTGTACCGCTATGTCCGCGCCGGTGTCATGGGGCCGCCTTCGCCGGTCGCGGGCTCACAGGCTGCGGTGAGCGTGGCGGGTGGAAGCCTTGTGTTCGAGGCCGCGGTTCCCGTCGGCACTTTGCCGTACAAGCTGGACATTGACCCGACCGGCGATACGGTTGGAGTTGCTTTCCTCGGCATGCTCGGCGACAGTACCTGGCCGGGCTGGTGGCGGACCGAGCTGTCTGGAGACTCCCTGCTTGCGTCATCGGCTTATGGCAAGCTGGTTATTGCTGGTCCGGTGCCCGGCGTGGAAGCACCGGCTGCCCCGACTCGGCCGGAGCGGCTATCGCTTTGGCCCAACCCGGTCACTGGGTCGCGCGCTCTGTTGCGCGTGACCGGGCCAGGCCGCAAGACATTCGGTATCTACGACATAGCCGGCCAGCTCCTCATGGCAGTAGGCTGTTCTGGAACTGACGTCAGCATCGAGCTGGACCTGAGTGAACTTCCTGCCGGCACCTATGTTGTGCGCCGCGTCGATTCAGCAGCTCGCCCAGGTCCGGTAACGCTGGTCAAGCTGTAGTCTTGGTCTAGACCGCGCCGGGTCACCCGGAGCTTACGGCTCGGGCGCTGACTGGGTGCTATCCCAGAAGCGCAAGGTCATAGTCGGGATGCGCGTGGGGTGTTCGGCAGCGAGTCGGGACAAGCATGCATGGATGCTCTTTGAGCACTGACTTCGGCCGAGCAGGCGCAGACTGGTCAGAATCCTTGTAAGCCGGAGCAGATTGTGGTTACCGGGATGCATCCAGTGGCCCGACTTGTCGGCGAAGTCTTCTCCGGGCACGACATCTGGACTCAGAGCATCGTGGTCGCACTCAAGACCGTAGAAGGCAAGCATCCGCGCACAGGCGCGACACAGGTTGTCGCGCAGGAGCGGGCTTGTTTTGAACGCACGCCGGGTCCCCTCCCGAACCACTGGAGCAGATGGGTTGACCGGGCTGGGCTGTTCCATGGGAAAGAGCCACTGGATGTAGTCGTGGACTTCTTCCAGGCGTTCATCGTCCCAGCCCAGAATCTGGTCCAATGTGCGGCCAGCATGATCAGGGCACGCGCCTGAGTAGAACCCGACAATCAGGTCGTTTGTGTCTGGTCCGTTCATGGCCATGGCCTTAGATCAAGGGCCAGCGATACGGTTGTAGTGCGGCCCTGAAACTTCTGGAAGCGAAGGCTTCTCACGAGTTCGAGCACCTTGCGCTCAAGTCCGGGGCTCAGTTCGTTGCGCACCGCCCTGGCTTCGCGTACCGTGCCGTCAGGCCCGATGGTGAACTCAAGCGCGAGCCTGCCCGCGAGCGTTGGGTCGGTCGCAAGCTCCTGTACGTATGCGGCCCGGATGTCCGCAAGCTTCTTCTCGATGACGCCTTTGACCGACTGCTCGGACCGACCGCCAATTGCCTCGAGCTTGACAAGCCGGACTGTACCACGCAGCACCGGGGACTGGGATGCGGCTTCAGGTTCGGGCATGAGCGCTCCACCACTGGTCGGCGCACTGGTGGAACCGAGAAATGGACGTCCGACTTTGTACAAACCAGAGTACCCGGCAACCCCACGGCCACTGACTGCATAGTCGGATACGCCTTCGGGCATGGGCAGCGGCTGCTCCACAACTTCTGGTCTACCGCCGACATTACGCACCTGCTGGTCAATGGCAACAAACGAGGTGTATCGGGTCAGCAGGTTGTACTCAAGGCCAAGCCTGGTGACTTCCTTGGCCCGCTCTTTGTCCTCGTCGAGGTTGTTGTAGTCAGCAAGAAGCTGAATCCGGTGTCGCGCCCAGAGGTAGCGCAAGGCCGCGTTCCTCTTGTCCGGCGGGAAGTCAGTGACTTTGACGGCCTCAGAGTATCCGCCCTTGCCAGCCCAGCCGCGTACCGTAATTGCACCCGAGGCTCTGCCGCGGTACTTGCCGAAGACGATGATGGGCCGGTCCGCAGTCACGTCCGGAACAGTCTTCGGCTCGACGTCATAGGCGTCGAATCCGGGGAAGTCGATGTCGATACCGGTGAGCACCGGAGTTTCGATGTACGCTCGGAACTTCTCGGCCTGGGCCTCGGCTCGTTCCGGCTTGTCGATGATGAATGGCTCGCCCATTCCGACATGGGCCATGCCTTCGATGATGTACCGGTTGACGCTGGAGCCGATGCCGAAAGCAAACAGGTTGGCCTTGTCCAGATTGTCCCGAATCAGGTCGAACGCCTCGGTTTCGACCGTCACGTAGCCGTCGGTGGCAATGACCACGGTGCGCGACGCGCCTTCAGTACGCGGCAGCGCCAGCGCGTGCCTGAGCGCGGGCAAGAGTTCAGTTCCGCCGCTGCCCCGCTGCTTTTCGATTGTCGCAAGCGCATCCGCAACGTTCTTCTCGGTCGCAGGCAGCGACTTTTCCGAAAGTGCGAAGTTGCCGCCGGAGAAGAACAGGATGTTGAAGCAGTCTTTGGGCCGCAGGTTGGAGAGCAGGTTCCGCATCAGCTTCTTGGAGATGTCTAAAGGGAACCCGTGCATCGAGCCGGACACGTCGAGTATGAAGATGTACTCGCGCGCTGGAATCTGGCTGACCTCAACCCTTTTGGGCGGCTGCAGCATAAGGAGGAAGAACTGCTCGTCCTTGCCCGGGTAGAGCAAGAGGCCGGTCTGGATTCCGCTGCTGGCGAGTCGGTAGCGCAGGATGAAGTCGCGGTTGCCGCCGGCTTTCTCTGACGGGTCGAGCCGCACGCTCGCCTCATTCAAGCCGTTGAAAGCAATCATTGTCTTATGGGTCGGGCAGGAGACGTCCTGTAGTGGCATCCCGGCCACGATATTGACCGTCAGGCCGAACTCGTAGCTCGGTGCGTCGCCCTCGCGGGTGTAGGGACTCTTGACCCACTGCTCTGGCTTGTGCGACTCGGACCCGGCCTTGCCGTTGTAGCGCGGGCCAACCACGGTCGGGTAGACAAACTCATACACGCCGGAGACAGGCACGAGCAGCTCAGTATAACTCATCTCGACTTTGATGTAGTCGCCGGGCATGATATTCGCCACGTTCATCTGGAACACGTTGGGCCGCTGCTGCTCTAAGAGCGAGGCGCTCTTGCCCTGCTGTCTGGCCGCTTCGTAGTCGAGGCGGGCCTCATCACGTTCCTTGATCCGGGCAACAATGGTCCGGTCACCGATGGTCATCTTCATGGCGTAGACTGCGGCGCGGGTCGAGGCCGGGAACGTGTAAACTGCCTCAATCGGCCGCTTGCCGTCGTTCTTGTAAACCTGGGTGACTTTCACATCGGCGATGACGCCGGCGATGTCAACTGTCGCTTCGGTCTTGAGCAGCGGCAGTCGGTCAACTGACGGGTCGTCGCTCTGGACAAAGAAATAGGGCGACAGGGTCTTGTCTTCTTCTGACAGTTCGGTCAACTGGGCCAGGGCCAGATTGCCCAGGAACAGGCCGAGCACGGGCACGAGTTTTTTCAGTATGAGCATTGACTACCTCCGCGGCGATATACCGCAGCCGCAGTCAGGACATTCCCGTGAGCACGGCGCGGAACGCACGGATGTGGTCTGGTGTTGTGCCGCAGCAGCCGCCGACAATCGCCAGGCCCTGTTCGAGCAGCTCCGGCAGGTGCGCAGCCATGAATTCCGGTGTCTCAGGATACGTCACCTTGTGCGTTCCGGGGACACGATCCGAATCTCCCGGGCGAGATTCGGGCATGTCTCCCGTGTCCCTGCCAGCAGTGACCTGGGGCAGGCCGGCGTTCGGGCGAATTACAAGCGGCAGGCTGGTCACCTGCCTGAACTCGCGGGCGATTTGTACCATGGTCTCGATACCGTTGCCGCAGTTGGAGCCGACCATGTTCGCACCAGCGTCAGCCAGTGCCTGCACACAGTCCGCAATCGTGTTGCCCATGACCGTGAAGAAGCCTCGCCTGCGCTTGTCAAAGACCATGGTTGCTGCCAGTTGCACCGCCGGCATGGCTGTGCGCACTGCCCTGACTGCCAGTACTGCTTCGGCAAGGTCGGTCATGGTCTCGACCGCGACGATATCAGGCCGGGCCCGAGCCAGTGCCTGCGCCTGTGCAAGAAAGCTCCTGCAGACACGCTCCGGGTCGGTGTCACCGTATGGCTTAAGCAGGCAACCGCTCGGGCCCACTGAGGCCCAGACAAGACCTTTGCCGGCTACTGCTTCGCGCACGATACGAACCGCTGTCTGGTTGATTTCTTCGCAGCGGGATTCGAGTCCGTGACGGGCGAGCTTCAAGGGCGAAGCACCAAACGTGTTGGCCTGGAACACCTTAGCACCAGCGGCAGCGTACTGGCGCACGATTTCGGTCAGCACGTCCGGTCGAAAAAGGCAAAACGTCTCAGGCGGCTCACCAGGCGCAAGTCCGCGCTCCATCAGCAACGAACCGAGCGCGCCGTCAGCAAGCAGCGGTCCGGGGACACGATCCGAATCTCCCAGGCGAGATTTGGTCATGTCCCCATGAGCTGTTTGACCCGATCGACTGCGGCTGCGGCGTCAAAGCCGTAGGCATCAGCCTGTATCTGTCGGGCATACTCCTCGGTCACCGGTGCGCCGCCGATGATGACCTTGATGCGGTCGTGCAGGTTGCGCTGCGTCACCAGGTCGCATACCTTTTTCATCACCGGCATCGTGGTCGTCAGCAAAGCCGAGAGGCCGATGACCCGTGCGCCTTCTTTTTCCGCCGTGTCGACAAACCGCTCGGGTGCAACGTCGTTGCCCAGGTCGATGACTTCGAACCCGGCGCCCCGCAGCATGATGCCGACCAGGTTCTTGCCGATGTCGTGCAGGTCGCCCTGAACCGTGCCGATGACAACCCGGCCGAGCGGCTCGACCTTCTGTTCGACGAGCAGAGGTTTGACTACGTCCAGTCCGGCATACATTGCCCGGGCCGCAAGCAGCACGTCAGGCAGGAATATCTCGCCGTCGCGGAACAGAACGCCGACGCTGTTCATGCCCGCAATCAGCCCCTGGTTGAGTATTGCTTTGGCCGGGATGCCGGCTGCGACCGCCTGCCGGGCAAGTTCGGCAGTGCGTTCTTCATCGCCCTGCTCCAGTGCCTGACCAAGTTGAGCTAGTAGTTCCATCTTACTCCTTTGCTGATTGCTGCCGGCCGCGACAGGTGGCAGACCGACACTCGGTGCAGAAACCAAGAGTGTTGTCGAACTGGTGAATCTCTCTCGGGCCAAGAACGAACACGCCCGAAACCGACTTGAGCGGCTCCATCAGGCAGCTTTCCCTGAGGGTGATGCCGATCTCCTCCGGCCTCAGAAACCGGAACAGCTGCCGCTGAGCAGAAACGTGCCAGCCGCAGTAGCCCGGGCTGTAGGCGAGGGCGACCAGCGGGCTTGGGACACGATACGAATTGTCGGACAATTCGTTCATGTCCCGCGCCCAGCCAGCCTGAACCAGGTCGGCAAGACGCTCGGTACCGCAGGATGAAACCGCGTCAAGCACATACCCGAGCGCGTACTCGTGCTGCTCGAACAGGTCAGCTATTTGCCGGTTCAGCTCTGGGCCGACCGTACAGGCAAACAAGGCGAGCTTGTCTGCTCTCGGGAAGATATTACGAAGCGGCGCCTCAGGGTCGTTCTGACCTTCGCCGGCAAAGACCGCGCTGAACTCTGGAATACTGATGTCGGCGTAGACACCGACCGGAGTTGCCTTCGCGCTGAACATGGCCAAGGCGCGGGTAAGAAGCTCTTCGGTCACGGCTGAAGCCGGGCTCGAACCAGCCATGCCTTCGGCTGAAAGCACGTCTCTCCGGTCTGGAATGCAGTCGGTGGCAGCGAATCGGCAGATAGCTCTCACAGTGCGGGCAGGCGCTCCATCCCGCAGCGACGGGCTTCAGCACTCATCAGACGGGTCAGCTCTCTCTTCACATCCTCAGGCAGTCTTGTCGGCTGCCAGCGACTGATGATACGCTCTTTCTCCTGCCGGGCACGCTCAGCCAGAGTCAGAGCACCCTCGGAAAGCCAGCGGCCGTGGTTGGCGCGATCAATAACCGGACCCGGGAAAAAGTGCTCGGTCTTGAGCCAGCGCCGGGTATGGCGGCTGATGAGCAGATGACCTTCTTTGAGCAGCTCCTCAAAGAGCGGCAGCGCTGGAAAGTCGTCCTTCGGCTCGATGCCCTGCACAAGACGCACAGCCATGCCGCAGACTTCGTTGTCGAGCACGAGCTTCTCAAGGCTCTGGCAGCTTTCGAAGTCGAGCATACCCGGGCCGGAGACGCTGTTGATCCCAGAAAGGGCAGCGAGAATTGCGCCGACCCCGGTCTCAAGTCCGGCCTGCGCATCGAGCAGTTTGGCATCACTCAAGGAAATATAGGCCTGGGTCGGCAGGCCAAGATGCTTGCCGATTTCCGAGTAAGCGCAGTCGGTCATCATCGTCTCGATTGCACCCATCGGCGTGGTTTCGCGCCGCACGTCGAAGATTGCCGGCGAGCCGCCATAGAGGACCGGCGTACCCGGCCGGGCAAGTTGACTGATGACTACTCCGCTCAGGGTCTCAGCCGTGTGCTGTACCAGTGTTCCCACGAGCGTGACCGGAGCCATGAACCCGGACAAAGGCATCGAGATGAACTCGACCGGAATGCCGCAGGTTGCGCAGTCGACCAGGTTCTGAGAAGTAACATCGCTCCACTTGAGCGGGGCAGTCGGGCAGCAGGAGAAAATGGTGAGCGGCTTGGCTGCAAGCGCCTCAATTGAACCCCGGACCGTGACCTGCATGTCACGCATCACCGCGAACGACTCGATAGTGAAGCAGCCGGTGACAACCGGCTTCTCGCCAAAGAGCAGGCTCAGATACAGCCGATAGCTGTCCGAGATGCGCTCCGGCACGTCATCAGGAATCAGCGCCGTACTCTGAGCCGCAAGGTGGTCAAGCCCGCTTACGAGCTTAACGTACTCGACATAGTCCGGAGTCTTCGGTCGCCGCATCTGGCCGGTGCTGGAGTCAAGGATATTCAAGGCGGCCGAGCCAGGGGTGAAATAGACGTTGTCGCCAGCAAACTCATGGGTCTGGTTGCCGAGCAGGTCGAACAGCTTGAATGAGCGGGGAGCGGATTTGAGGCCATAGTCGATAATGTCGTTGTTGAACCGAACATGGTGGCGGGCAAGGTCAACTTCGGCACCGTGCTCACCAAGCAGTCGCAACACCGCGTCGTTGTGCACGATCATTCCCAGACCGCAGAGGAGAGTCCGGGCTTCGGCCAGGACCTGTTCAACCAGGCTGTCGGATAACAGGCGCAGTACGGGTCGCATGAGTGGTCCTTTCGGGCAGGTTCGGCGGATAGAAAGCGATTCTAGCCAAGTCCGGCAGAGGTTCAACATCGGCCCGGCCGATTTTGACACTTCATGGTATGCCCGGTAGGATTACTTCACCCGGTCCAGAGCAATAATCCAGGAGGCACCATGAAAGCGCTCGTCGTTTGCCTGTCCGTTCTTTGCGCGCTGGCCAGCAACGGTTCTGCCCGACCGTCATCGCACTACAGCATGGGCCCGGCGCGGCACTTTGACCCGGTGGCAGGAAATGAGCTGAACGAAGTCAGTTTTTCCAACGGGTTCGTGGTCGATACCCGAACCGGCGTGTCTGCAATCCCGCCGGAGCTGGCGCTTTCCGAACACCAGCCCGGCCCTGCCTACCACATCATCCAGTTCAACGGCCCGATAAGGCCGGAGTGGTATCAGGAGCTCAGGCGAATTGATGTCCGGCCTTTCGGCTACCTGCCGAGCTACGCGGTTCTGGCCAAGCTCGAACCGGCCCAGAAGGCCGCAGTCCAGGCATTGCCGATGGTGCACTGGGTCGGTCTGTTTCAGCCGGCGTACAAGTTACAGGACGTACTGCTTAGTGCTTCGGGCAGCGTCAAACTGGTCATCGTCGTGACCCCGGGCGAGGAGCACCGACCCATTCTTCAGGTGCTGGCTGACCAGGGTGCGGCGTATGCCGATGTGGTCGAGTCTGAGTTCTGCACGTCGATAACGGTGACGGTTCCGGCCTCGGCAATACCGGCGATTGCCCGGCTGCAGGAGGTTATCTGGGTTCAGCTCTGGACCGAGCCTGAGCTGTGTAACAACAACTGCCAGTGGGTCGTGCAGACCGGCTGGCAGTCAACTGCGCCGCCGGACACGAGCATGACGGCGCGCAAGGTCTGGGCGAAAGGTGTGCGCGGCCAGCGGGTGATTCTATCAACGACCGACACCGGACTGAACCTTGGCCATAACCTTTTCCGTGACCCGAACCTGTCGGTGACTGCGCCCGGGATATGGCCGACGCACCGCAAAGTCGTTGCGTTCAAGCTGTATCAGGGCGCACAACAGGGTGAAACGCCCTACCACGGCAGCCACGTCAACGGCACGGTGGCGGGCGACGACTCGGTCACGGGCGGGACCAGCTACTACGATGGCATGTCAATCAAGGGACGCCTCTACTTTGTTGACCTGACCAACAGCTCCGGGACCTTCGTCATCAGCGATGACCTGACTCCGCTCTGGGACTCGGTCTATCTTGGCCGGGGTCTGCCTGACTCGCTGCGGCCGATTCGTCAGCACTCGGGAAGTTGGGGCTGGTCCAACTCGAGCGGAACCTATCTGCTGATGGACGCCTCGACCGACAACTACTCCTGGGTATACAAGGATTTCCTCAATATCATGGCTGCCGGCAACGAGACGAGCACGCGGCGGATCCGCAATCCCGGTATTGCCAAGAACGTGATTACGGTCGGTGCGACCCAGAACGGCACTTCGTCGAACGCCATTGCCAGTTTTTCCAGCCGCGGGCCGACCGCGGACAATCGGCTGAAGCCGACGGTCTGCGCGCCAGGGGTGAATCTGTACTCGGCGACGTCGTCCGGGACCAATACCTACCAGCAGATGTCCGGAACTTCAATGGCAACGCCAGCAGTCAACGGCACGGTCGGTTTGATGCGCTGCTATCTGCGTGAGGGCTACTATCCGACCGGAACTGCGAACCCGGCTGACAGCATCTCGTATATCAGCGCGGCCCTGCTGCGTTCGATGGCCGTTGCTTCGGCTGACCCGAACATCGGGTCGTACGTCGTGCCTAGCTTCGATATCGGCTGGGGCCGGATTGATGCTGACTCGGTGCTCTATTTTGCTGGTGATACGCGCAAGCTGATTATCAAAGACGACACCTCGGGCGTGAGCACCGGCCAGTACAAGGAAGAGCAGTTCGTGGTGAACTCCTCGATTCCGCTGCGAGTTGCCCTGGCCTGGACCGACACTGCAGCCGCGCCCAGCGCGTCGCGCACCCTGGTCAACAACCTGAACCTCGAAGTGATTGCTCCGGGCGGAACAGTCTATCGCGGCAACCAGTATTCTGGGGGCCAGTCAACGCCGAACCCGACTGTCTGGGATACGCTGAACGTTGAGGAGTGCGTCCGCGTCAACTCACCGGCGACCGGGGTCTGGACGATCCGGGTTTACGGTTTCCAAGTGGCAACGAGCGCGCGCCAGCCCTTTGCCTGGACCATTACCGGTGACGTCAGCCGCCAGGTCGGCGACGTCGGCGTGCGCCGCATCATAGTACCAACCGGCACGATCGACTCGACCCAGTCGGTGGTTCCGGCCTGCACAGTGTACAACTACGGCTCGAGCACGGTTGATTACCAGGTGCGGATGAGAATCGGGTCGAGCTACAACCAGATCGCAGCCATCACCGCTCATGCGCCGGGCACGGCACGCTATGTGACCTTCTTGGCCGGCTCGAACTGGCCGCGCGGTATCCAGGTGGTGCGATGCTCGACCGAACTCCCGGGTGACATTGCCCCGGCTAATGACCGTGACACCGGGTCAGTTCTTGTGCGCGTGCTCGATGCTGAAGCAGTATCAATCAATGTGCCGACCGGCACGGTCGATTCGGGCGCAGTGATTGCGCCCCAGGCCACAGTCCGGAACAACGGGACTCAGGCGGCGACATTCAATGTCCGGTTCGACATCGGCTCCGGCTACTCGAACACCCAGACCGTGACCAATCTGGCCGCCGGTGCGTCACAGGCGGTGAACTTTGCGTCCTGGACCGCGCTCCAGCGCGGCACTCTGGCGACAAGATGCACCACGATGCTGACTGGTGACATGGTTCCGGCTAACAACATCGCGACCGGGAACGTGTTTGTCCGCGTGCTCGACGCCGAGGCAGTATCGATCAATGCTCCGACCGGCACGGTCGATTCGGGCGCAGTGATTGCGCCCCAGGCCACAGTCCGGAACAACGGGACTCAGGCGGCGACGTTCAATGTCCGGCTCAACATCGGCTCTGGCTACTCGAACACCCAGACCGTGACCAATCTGGCTGCCGGTGCATCGCAGGCGGTGAACTTTGCGTCCTGGACCGCGCTCCAGCGCGGTGCCCTAGCAACAAGATGCACGACCATGCTCGCCGCAGACATGGTAGCCGCGAACGACACGGTGCTTGGCACGGTCTATGTTGCGGTGCGTGATGTCGGTGTAACGCAGATTGTGTCGCCCTCAGGCATGGTGCCGCCCGGGCCGACCATGCCAGCCGCGGTCGTGCACAACTACGGCACGCAGCGCGACCCGGTCCGCCTGTTCTTCGCCATCAACTCATCGCCCGCGTATCTTGAGAGCCTGGACCTGCCTCTGGGTCTGCCCTCGGGTGTCGATACAACCGCGACCTTCCCGAACTGGGATGCCTGGACCGGATCGTACACTGCGGTCTGCCGCTCAAGGATGAGCGGTGATCAAGTGCCGGCGAACGATTCGCTAGCTCAGGCATTCACCGTCGGCCGGGTGGACGTGGGCGTGAGCGCAATCAACTCTCCGGTCGGCAGTGTCGATACCGGCGCAGTCGTTGTGCCGGCAGCAACCGTGCGCAACCAGGGCAACTTTGCCGCTGCGCCGACCGTGTTCTTCCGGATTCTGGACCAGGCCAACTCGGTCATCTACTCAAGCAGCCGCACGGTCACCAGTCTGGCTCCGGGCAGTTCGGTGATGGTAGGCTTTGATACTCTGCCCAAACCACACGATCCAGGCAGCTACACGACTCGTTGCTCGACCAGTGTTGCCTACGACGGTAACCCGGCCAACGATACGCTCACCGGTCAGTTCAGCTTCATCACCGGGCCGCCGCCGCCGCCCTGGCTTGAACGTGCCCGCCTGCCCCTTGCGGCCAAGGCTGGTGCGTTTGTTGTCGGTGAGCCGGCAACGATGAAGGTCTACGCTGCGGCCGGGGGCAAGACCGCGGACTTCTACGCCTATGACCCGGTCGGCGACTCCTGGAGCGCACGCCGCCCGATTCCGGCCGGAGTTGAGAACAAGTTGGTCGGCAAAGGCGCCAATGCCTGCGCTGACGGTAACGGCCTGGTCTACATGGTCAAAGGCAACAACACCCAGGGCTTCTACCGGTACGATGCGGCACACGACTCCTGGTCAGCCCTTGAGCCGGTCCCGCTCGGCACCTCAAACCGGCGGGTCAAAGGCGGCGCTGATGTCGCGTATGCCCAGGGCAAGGTCTACCTTGTCAAGGGCGACAAGAACGAGTTCTACCGCTATGACCCGGTGAGTGACTCTTGGACTCCACTTGCCTCAATTCCCGCGCCCGTACTTAAGCTCGGCCCGGGCTCGTTTGCGGTCTATGACGACGACCGGACCGTGTTTGTGCACCAGGCCAAGTATCACGTCCTCTTCGCCTATGACATCATCGACGATGCCTGGGGTCCGAATCGGCCGGGCATGCCGCTCATCGGCCGACTGGGCAAGTCCAAGAAGTCGAAAGACGGCGCGGCCGGTGCGTGGTTGCACGACGGCGTCTACGCGCTCAAAGGCGGTAACACAACCGAGCTGTGGAAATACCTGGCTGCCGCCGACTCCTGGCAGGAACAGGAAGCGATGCCCGAGCTTGGCTCGACCGGCAAGAAGAAGAAGGTCAAGCTCGGCGGCGACATCACGCCCTACGTATCAGGCCGATCCGGCATGTGCTTTGCGCTCAAGGGCAACAAGACCCAGGAGTTCTGGATGTACACACCGGGCTCAACCGTACTGCCCCTGGCCACGGGCCGGGCAGCCCGGTCTGGCGTACTGGCCTCGGCGTTCGATAGGCGACCGGCCGGGTTCACCATCACGCCCAACCCGCTCCGCTCCGGCTTCGCCACGCTGTGCTGGGACATGACCCAAGTGCCCGGCATTTCGGATCGTGTCCCGAGCATCAGCATCTACGACGCCTCAGGCCGCCGCGTCCTCCGCTCGTCATTCGGCATTCGGACTTCGTCATTGCCGCTCGACCTGCGTGGCTTGAGTGCCGGCGTATACACGGTGCGTCTGAACGCAGGCGTTTACTCAGTCAGTCAGAAACTCGTGCTCCAGCGCTAGCTCGAACCGACACGGACGCCGATTCATTCGGGGCGGCCTTCGGGCCGCCCCGACCCGTCAGCGCCCGGACTGAGTGAAGGAAGCTGGGGCGCGGCGGCAGTTTCAGCTACGTGAGTCCTCTCTTCCGTCTGCGTTTGAACGCCACCAGACGTTCTAACCGAGCGCGCCGACTTCACGCGGGCCGGCGTGACCATTCCCTGCATGGCTACCCAGACGGTCAGGGTTGCCCTAATCGGTGCGCTGGCCGGAGAAGAAGTTGGGGCCGCTGGTTCCGCTTGAGCTTCGCTTGTCGCTGCGCCCGGCACTGCGCCAGTCACTGCGGCTGCGGTCTGGGCCGGGGCTCCTGAATCCGCTCTGGGCAGAGAACCCGGCGTGGAAGGGCGAGGAGATAAGTCAAAGGGCAAAGGGTAAGTATCAAAGGTCAAGATGGCAGAGAGCGAGAGGCGAGGAGGCAGGTCAACGGGCAGAATGCGGGGAATGACCAAGGAACAAGCGCCAGTGGCCAGTCAAGTCTCAGACCCGAGCTCGGCGGTACTGAAGCCTCGACTCATCCCAACGCGAAGACGCGGACGCAGATTGCCTTCAGTACAACCGGGTCGCAGCCGCGGCGGGTCCAGCGCTCGATGGCGTGGTTGACCAGGATTCGCAGGGTCTCGTGTTCGTAGTTGCGGACCTGTCTGTCGACGTGCAGAGTGAAGGCACGGTAGACGCAGTAGAGCGTGGAATGCACGCCCATGTCCCACAGGACCCGGCGCAGTTGCACGGTGCGCAGGTCGGCGTGTTCGGCGGCGGCGCGATAGCGCCCGGTCTGAGCGGCCAGGTCCCGGTCGCTGCGTGTGTCGGCGAGTCCGCGTTCAAGCTTTGCGGCATAGCGGTTCACCGCGCGTTCGGCTGCGGGTGAGGGAAACGGCCTGTCTTTGTTGTTCACGATGTTACTTCTCCAGTCGGGTCAGGTCAGTGCGGAACTTGCGGGACAGCCAGTGCGTTGGACGCACCAGACCAAGGCACAGTCCCGCGCATTTCCGGTCGTGTCCCGGTGTCTTCACTGTGTTATACGGTTCTGTGGGCCGGATTTGCCGCTGTTTCTTCATACTACCGTGGAGGTGGACAGGGGGGAGGCCGTCCCCCACGCCATGACTGCTAGCATGAAAAGAAGTGAAGTTGGGCAGGCGCTCTTCTGGGTCGTGCGCGGCGTGATGCCGCAAGTGCAAGTCGGACAGCTACTTCGGGCGTTGTCGCCAGCGGCATCGCGCGCGGTGGCAGAAGCAAACGCCGAGCCCGCTGCCCAAGCAGTTGCTCAGGCAGTTGTGCGTGCCGGTTCTTGCCTGTTTGGACCGGTCGCTGTCTTGGCGTGCGTCGCGGCTTCGGTTTCAGTGCTGACGCGGGCTATCGCTGCACCTTGGACCAGATGACGCGAGCAGAAACAAAGCCGGATGGCGGTCGGTCAATGGTCATGTCCGGGCGCGAGCGACCAAGGCGCACTGGCCGAACTCAAGCTGCGGGTATTTGAGCCTTTCTTCTCGGGTCGCGCGGCTTCATGGCAGTCACGACATGCCAAGCCGCGAGTCCGACCAGGAGCGGCGCGACAATCAGGCAGTTGAGGTTGTATCTGAGTGCTCCGGCTACGTCGCCGTGGAGCAGGTGCGAGAGCGCACGCACTGTACCGCAGCCTGGGCAGAATCCGAACAGGCGGCGGTTCAGGCAGAGAGAAGGCAGGCGCTCGACCAGCTCAACCGGAACCAGAGCCAGGGCGGCAAGAACGGCAAGCAGGACCAGGCCGAGAACAAGTCTTCCGGGCCTGGAACCGTTTGTCGTTCTTGACACTCTCCGGCGGTTGCTACTTCCTGACCAGTTCTCGCCCGTCTGAATCCTTCAGCTTATGGGAGGCGATGAGAATCAGGTCAACAAGCCACCAGATGCCGCAGCCGCCCACGGTGACGAGCTTGAGGATTCCAAGACCAATGTAGCCGAGATAGAACCGGTCCACACCCAGCTTACCCAGGAAGATGGAAAGCAGCAGGGCCACGAGCCAGTCTTTGCCTTCTTTCTGAACTGCCGCCGCGGTCGCGAGTCTGACCCCGCACTTGACGCAGACTTCGGCCCTGGGATCGGTTTCGACCCCGCAGTTCTGGCAGTACTTGGTGCCGGCATTGGGCTTGCTACCGCAGCCGACGCAGACCTCGGCCGTGTCAACGACCTCTTTACCACAACTTCGACAGTGCACTAGACCTCCGTTTCGGTTCTGTTCTTGCGTAACGGATCGGTTGGGCCACAGGGTTGAGCCAGGCCCAGCTCAGGCAGTTCGTTGGCCTGCCCGAAATACTCTTCACACAGTTGACCAGCAGTTGCGGATCTGTCCGCGTGCGCCGGGTCGAGGAAAACAAAGAACTTCCAGAGATTCTCCTGCTGGCGCTTGAGGTTCTCGATTTCCTGATTGCCTTCAAGTCGGCGCGGCGGTTCGCCCGGAGCGAGCTTGAATTGCGCATTCGCCTCGCGCAATTGCATCGTGGAGGAGGGGCAGTAGACGACCACAGAGCGGAACGGCACCTTGAGCTTACGCGCCAGCCAGGCCTCGGCTTCGGCCCGCTTGCCCGGGTCGAGATGATAAGCAGCGAACCGCTCGGTTGAAGGGATGCTCCGGCGCGACACAAGATAGACTTTCTTGTACAGCCGCCGGGCAAGAAAGGCATCAACCAGATACTTTGCCGGGCCAGGCCCGGCCTGGAGGATGCGCAGGAACCCTTCGTCGCCGACATCGTAGAACGAGCGTTCGGAAAGCCGCATCTTGCCCGAGTCAACGCACAGCTCGAGCGCCTTTGAGACCATGGCCGAGGCGGCGTTCTTGGCCGGGTGGTAGTAGCAGCGCTCAGAGAGGACGTAGCGCATGCGGAGTACGTTCAGGGTCTCGGAAAGTCCGTCCGTGCGAAACAATCCGGAACGAATCAGGTTGATTGCCAGACCGCCCTGTTCAATGACGAAGTACTTGTAGAGCCGCTCATCGTACCTCTGAGAGAGCCCGGTGAAGTAGGAGTCGCGCTCGAGGTAGTCGAGCAGGTCTGCACAGATTGTGCCCGACACAATGTCGTAGTGGAACGTCGGCCCACCCCTCTCCAGCCGCTTGCGTTTCATCAGCTCTTCGACCGGTCGTGCCAAGCCGAGTTTTGCTAGAGCGCGGCCGGTATCGGTCCGGGTAAGGAAGTAGTCAATCCGCGCCGTGTTCTGGTCGTGACGGGGAAACACCCGACGTTCGTCTTCGATGGTATGCCCGAACGGGATGTGGGTCAGGTCGTGGACCAGGGCGTAGATGGCGATGAGCCGTTCGTCGTCCGCGCTCACCGACCGTGCCCCGCAGTTGCGCCGGATATGGGCGATTGTCTGTCGGGCGACACCGCACGTACCCAGGCTGTGCTCGAACCGGGTATGGGTTGCGCTCGGGTAGACAAGATACGCGGCGCCGAGCTGTTTGATGCCGCGCAGGCGCTGGAAGCAGGCGGTGTTGATGACCTGAAGCTCGTCGTCAGTGAAATCAAGGTCACCGTGGACCGCGTCGCGGATGGTCTTCACTGCTCCATATTAGGCCCAACTCGCAGTTGGTCAAGCCCAGAAGTCGACAACGACCTAAGAGCGACCGCGGCGCACACGGGCACAGGCGGCGTCGTGCTCGGCCGCAGTGCGGGAGAAGACGTGACTGCCGTCTCCGCGGGCAACAAAGAAGACGTAGTCGTGACGCTCGGGATTCTTGGCTGCGGCCAGCGCACGCCGCCCCGGATTGCAGATTGGGCCGGGCGGCAGTCCGACGTGGAGATAGGTGTTGTAGGGTGAGGGGTACCTGGTGTCCTCAACTGCGAGCACGTTCTTGCGCTCAGGCAGCACATACTGAACCGTGGCGCAGGATTGCAGAGGCAGGTGGCGTCTCAGCCGGTTGACAAACACGCCGGCAATCCGCGGGAACTCTTCGGGCAACCGCGCTTCCTTCTCGACAATCGAGGCGAGCGTGACCGCGGCGAGCAGGTCTGGGCCGGATGAGTCTTTGAGTACGGCAAAGAACTGCTGCACCATCCGTCGGATGATGTCGGCCGGCGGCTCAGTTGTGCTTAACTGGTAGGTTTCCGGGAAGAGAAAACCTTCGGCCGAAGTTGCCGGAATGCCGAGTTCGCGCAGCAGCACGGTGTCGAAGCAGGCGGCCAGGAACTGCTCGGCACGACAGATGCCGCATTCTGACAGAAGCTCGGCCACCTGCCGGCAGGTGAGTCCCTCAGGAACAGTGACCATCACCAGTGCCGGCACTTCCCGGCTCAACAGTCGCAGGACCCGCGCTTCATCTGTTCCCAGGCGCAGGTGGTACCGGCCGGAGACGATGCGCGATTCATAGGAATGGAAGCGTGCCAGGGTCATGAACCGAAACCGGTTCCTGATGACCCCGCGGGCGAGCAGGGTGTCAGCCAGTTCAGTTGCGGACATCCCGGCCCGGACCCGAACTTCGACCCGGGGTCCGGGTTGCGGACTGGTTGTCCGGCAGGCAAGCAGGAACGCAGCCAACTGAACCAGGCGAACGAATCTCATCTAGCTTCTCATCCGGGCCAGATAATCTTCGAGAATGATCGTGGCAGCGACCCGGTCGGCATCGCCGCGCGGCCTGGACCGTACACGACGCTTCTCGCGACTCTGCTCCGGCTGCTGCGTTTCTGAAAGTGCCCGATTCGCCATCGCGGTCGTAAGCCGCTCGTCGACCAGCGTCACTCGGATTCCGGTTGACTGAGTGAGTCGTGCGGCAAAGGCCTTGACCTTTTCCGAGCGGGCGCTCGGCTTTCCCGAAAGGCTCAGCGGCAGTCCGAGGACAATCTCGGCAATGGCGTAGTCGGCGACGAGTTGCTGAACTGCATTGAGCAGCTCGGTATCGGACCGGCAGGCTATGGTCGACAGACCCCGGGCAATCGTTCCGGTTTCGTCGGACACGGCCACACCGGTGCGGCGTTCACCGTAGTCGAGACAGAGGATGCGGCTCACGGAACCGAATCAGGACAGAAGGCCCGCAGCGCAGGACATGGTAGAAACGGCCGCTCGCCTTGGTGGCCTCGGCCACACCGGCGAGCGGCGTCTGCTTTCGAGCAGCCTACTTCTTCTTTTTCTTCGCGGCCTTCTTCTTCTTTACAGGCATCAGACCTCCTTTGGTTTAGAGCTTGACCGCGCCGCACTCGCGGCTGCGGTCGTACGGAACGGACAATTGTCGTGCGTGATGTCAGAGCTAAGGAGCGGTCCAGATGCGACCCGCAGGCTCGGGGTCGTAGAATCCATCGCGGTAAGATTACGAATCCTGGCGCGCTTGTCAACGAAAACATGCACGCCCGGGTGAATTGACGACCGCGTCGTACCGGCGCGCCTGCCTGTTTTCGTCAGGTAATGCCTCGAGTGAATCGATGTAGGCCTGAGTCAGGCCGGTCGAATCGGTCACCAGGTACACGGCGCGCTGCACCAGCCACATCGCCGTGCCCCCGGAGATGTCTTTGTCCTGCACGAGATTGACGATCTGTTTCAGTCCGGCGTTGTTGGTGACCGGCCCGAGGTCAAAGGTATCGCCGGCGTCGGGCGAGGGCCGGTTCTTGTTGCAGCAGAACGTTCCGAGCAGTTCGGTCTTGGTGCCGGTGCCGGTTGTCACGGTATGTGCCTTGAGGAGCAGCATGTGCTGCGTATCTCTCTTGCGCCGTTTGAGCAGCAGACCGGCGGGCAGCACATCGGTCTCGACATTGGAGCTCTTCGATGAGATGGTCATGCCGAGCGTGAACGGACCCTTGGGGCTCAAGCCGGCATTGCCGGTAATCGCTACGACGTTGATGTTGCTGTTCAGGTTGAACGGATCGCCGGTCAGGTCGGTGAGGCCGTCGTCCGGCACCATTTCGTCGCAGGCGACAAAGGCCAACAGGACCGGAACAAGGAATACGAGTTGACGCGACTTCATAATCAGTAATATCCTTGGAAACCGGTCGCCTGTCAATGTCGGGGCCGGGTGCGGGCTGACCACAGCCGACCGATTCTTGCCGCGAGGTCGGGCCGGCCAAAGGCACGCAGCGCCCGCGTTGCTCGTTCGATGTCGTCGGTCGAGTGCAACTGGAGCAGAAGACGCTGCAGGCGTTGTTCCCGTTCACCGGCAACGTGCAGCGCCTGACCAGTGAACGGGTCTTTGCCGGTATGGTACATCGCCGCGGCTGCGGTCATCGGCAGGGGTGTGAACTGCTGGACCTGGCGAATACGGAACCGTTCGATGCGAACCAGAAACTCGGCCAGCTCAACCGCATCGTCGAGGGTCGCACCCGGATGGCCGGAGATGAAGTACGGTATCAGGTACTGCTTCTGGCCGAGCTTCTGGTTCAGCCGGCTGAACTGCGACCGGAACCGCTGGTAGCTTGCGTGGTCTGCCTTGCGCATTGCCGCGAGCACGCGGTTCGAGACGTGCTCGGGCGCGACGCGAAGCTGACCAGACACGAACCGGCGGCACAGTTGTTCAAGGTAGCTTTCTCCGGCCTGGTCGGCAAGCAGGTCGTAACGGACACCAGTTCCAACCGAGACTTTCTTCACTCCGGGCACGCGCCGCACCGCCTCAAGTACCGCGAGCTCCTGTTTGAGGTTGAGTCTCAAGTTCGGACAGGGTCTGGGCCAGGTGCAGCTTCGTTCCGGGCAGACCCGGCCGGCTGCCATCGGTCGGCAGGTTGCCGCGTACATGTTCGCGGTCGGACCGCCGACATCGGTGACGTGACCCTTGAACTCAGGCATCTGCACAATCGCCGCGGCCTCACGGACAATCGAGCCAGGACTGCGGCGTTGAATGATGCGGCCCTGATGAGCAGCAAGTGAGCAGAATGTGCAGGAGCCGACACAGCCCCGGTGCGAGGTGATTGAGAACCTGACCGTCTCGAGCGCCGGAATCCGGTCATGATAGCTCGGGTGTGGCTGCCGGGTAAAAGGCAGGTCGTAGACCGCGTCCAGTTCGCGTTCGGTCATCGGCGCAGGCGGAGGGTGCTGAACAACCAGCCGGTCACCGTGCGGCTGGACAACCGCGCTGCCGGCCGGATTGTCGGCCTCGCGGTGCCAGCGTTGAAACGCTTGATTGAACCGGTCCTTGTTCGCGCTGCATTCATCATATGAGGGAATCAGCACGTGCCGCAGGTTCGTCGGCAGGTTCTTCAGAGCAACGACCGAACCAGGGATGCCGGTGAGGTCGGCTTCCCGGGCAACGGCCAGGCGCCGGCAGACCTCGACCATTGACCGCTCGGCCATACCGTAGAGCAGGATACCGGCGCGCGCATCGAGCAGTATCGACCGGCGCACGGCATCTTCCCAGTAGTCATAATGGGCGAGCCGGCGCAGGCTGGCTTCGATACCGCCGATGACCAGGGGGACGTCTCTGTAGGCCTGGCGGAGCAGATTGCAGTAGACCAGGGTTGCCCGGTCCGGCCGTCTGAGAGGCTGGCCAGCAGGCGAGTAGTCGTCCTTGCGCCGGGGTACGGACGATGGGCCGCGATTGGCGAGCATTGAGTCGACGTTGCCCGCAGTCACGCCGAAGCAGAGCCGGGGCCGACCGAGTTGCGTGACCGAATCAGGCTTGCGCCAGTCAGGCTGGGCAATGATGCCGACCCGGTATCCGGCGGCGAGAAGCACACGGGCAATGACCGCGCTGCCGAATGCCGGGTGGTCAACAAAGGCATCACCGGTGACGATTATTACATCACATCGGTTCCAGCCGAGCGCCGCCATCTCCTCGGCCGACATGGGCGGGATAATCAGGCGGTTCGCGGTCGGGCGCACCGTCTGGTTCAGTGCACGATTGTCAGCCGGGAACGGCTGGTGTTGTCCTGCACAATGTAGACACCCGGCCGCAGCACCGGAGCGCACTGCCGCGCGCCGGGCAGGACGCGGCCGACCAGTCTGCCGTTGACATCGTATACTCGGCCGGACAGCACCGGCGACCGACGCCCGAGGGCAGTCGGGCTGCGTCCGGACTGGTCCGGCATGCGCTCGAGCCACGGGGCCGAGCAGTAGACGCCGCGCGGGCCATCCTGACTCTGTCCGCAGTAGAACACAACCGGAAGCGGGTCGGGTGCTCCTGGGCAGTGGACCAGTTGCGCTTTGACTGACGCCGGGCCTCGAGCCACCGGTATCTGACTTACCTGAACCGGTGCCGACCACACGGTCGGATGGAGAGCGCAGGATACGCGGCGGCAGAGGACGACCGTGTCACCGTAGCGGTCGCCGCCGAAGGCGTAGAGCAGGCTCGCGAAACCACGAGCACCGGCGAGCCCCATCGCTGCATCGGCCGGGCTCTCGTCCCGGTAGGGGTCACTGAAAGAACGGCCGGGGGTCCAGTCCCAGCCGCAGTTCCAGCTTCTTGCGTAGCCGATGTCGGTGTGACTTGTGTCGCGCCGCCCTACCGTGTAGAACGCCCAGACGGTTGCATCCCACTCGTCGGTAGTATCGGCCTGAACCACAACCGGGTCCCAGCATCGGTCGTGACCGCTCGACAGCACGCGCCTGGGCGACCAGTAACGGGCAGCACCGTAGTGCCGGTTCGACTGATAGTGAATCTCGGTTCCGGTCAAGGCGTAGCGCCAGACGCAGTGGATGGTCGAACCTCGGGTATGGCTGATGTATGGGTCCCAGCAGTTCCACCAGTCGGTCGCCATGCCCCAGGTCCGGCCGAAATCAGTGGAACGGACGAATCGGCCGGTCTGACCAGTGCGATGTTCGTTGGCGTAGAGACAGTACAAGTAGTAGAAGCTGTCCTTGTCCGCAGTTGTCGAGAAGTCATCGACCGTGTCCGGACCAACCGCCAGCGGCAGCAATTCCCAGTCCGAATCGTCAGGCCGGACGCGCCAGAGCCAGAGGTCGCCCGAACCCTGTCGGCTGAGCACAAACACATGGATGAAACTCGACTCGCCAAATACCGGGAGGACCTGGAGCTGACCCACTCCTGAATCGAACTGAACTTGGAAGACATTATCCCAGGTCCGGCAGTAGTCCGCGGACCGCAGCAAACGCACCTCGCCGTTATCACGGGCAACCGCGACCCAGACCTTGCCGGCTGGGTCAGCCGCGGCACTGAAGGCACTGACCAGGCCGCTATCGATCTGGCAATCGGGTTCGAAGTCGCTCAACGCGACTGACACCACCAGAGCCAGGCAGCCGAGCACACGCATGTCTAATTCAACCCGCGGCCCGGGCCAAGTCAAGGAACACTTGCGTTGCTTCCGGCGGTGTTGACTCCTGTACCGCGGCGGCTTAGGCTCTGTCTGTGAGTTGCGGTGCTCGTCTGGCCGTCCTGTTTTCGGTCGTGCTCACGGGCCCTGGTTGCCGGCAGCCTGACTACTTCCCGCTCACCCGCAACTCGCACTGGGAGCTGCTGTTCCGGGCCTGCGAGGTCGCCGATGGTGAGACGGTCGAGGTCTCACGTTTGCCTGGTGCAGCACAGATTGTCGCGGAACGAAACGAGCAGCAGCTCGGCCACTACTTTGTCATGGAAATCAGTCGCGGCCCGACCCAGCTCTACACTCTTTTCTTCCAGCGACGTCCGGCCGGTGTCTTCCTGCTCCTGCCCTGGCTTGTCACCGACTTCGGCTCGGCCGATGCGGACTGGATTCTGCTCTTGGCGGCGCGGCCCCGGTCGGGTCGGGCATGGTTCGGCAACGCCCGGCGCGAGCAGCTTTTCGAGGTCGTGGGCCGCCAGACCGTTTTGGTCCCGGCCGGCAGGTTCGCCGACTGCCTCAGAGTCCTAGTTCACACCGCGGAAGAAGCCTGGCCCGGTTCTATCTGGTTCGCGCCTGAGCGCGGTCCGGTCAGGTGGGAACACCGACGCACGCGCACCCGTGACGGCCGGGTGTGGGAGCGGATTGAGAGCGTTGAGCTGGTAGCCCCGTAATCCGGGCCTCGGTCGCTATTGACTCCGGTGGACGATTGGGTATGTTCTATATCAAATTGGCACCTGTAAGCATCAAATCTGGAGGACGTATGCGCAGAAGCCTTGCCGTCGTGCTTGTCCTTGTGGCCCTGGTTGCACTCACCGGTTGCAAGAACAAGCCGCCTCGCATTCCGGCCAAGCCAATTGGGCCGGTGCTTGTTCAGGTTGACGACAGCGCCACCTACAAGTCGGTGACGACCGACCCGAACAAGGATGACATTCTCTACGTGTTCGACTGGAAAGACGGCTCGTTTGATACGAGCGACCTCATCAAGTCCGGCGACACAATGAGCAAGACCCACGCCTGGACTGAAGCCGGCTACTACGCCATTCGCGTCAAAGCCAAGGACGCCAAGGGCAACTGGTCGGCGGACTGGTCTGACCCGTGCACGGTGCGCGTGGTCGGCGATACCACGCCGGGCGTGAACGAACCGCCGAACCGGCCGACCAAGCCGGCGCTGAGCGGCAAGTTCTGGATCGACTCGCTGGTCTATGCCCGGGCCTCGGCGACCGACCCGGATGGCGACTCGGTGCGCATCAAGTTCTACTGGGGTGATGGGATGGTTACTACCACCCGGCTGGTGCGCAGCGGCGCCGAAGCCCGCGATTCCATACGCTACAGCATACGGGGCAGCAAGAAGGTCTATTGTATGGCGATCGACCCGGCCGGCGATACGTCGGCCTGGTCTGAACCGGAGAGCATCTACATCGACGCGGTGAACACTCCGCCGATTAACCTCGGGTTCGTCCGCAGCGCCAATCCGCGCCGCGGCATCGCCAACGGCCCGACCTACCGGTTCTACGCCCAGGCAACCGACCTGCAGGGTGACAGCATCCGCTACACGTTCTACTTCCCGACCGGCGACTCGGTCGTCTCGCCGCTTACCGCATCGGGTGCCTACGCGGTTGCGCAGTGGCTGCCGACCGGCGCGCCGGGCGCGTATGAGTACCGGGTGCGGGCGGTCGACCAACTCGGCGCCGCGGTTCAGAACCCGGCGGTCGATACGCTCATCATCGTTGATGAAGGCCAGATTATCTGGGCCCTGGACGATGCGTTCTTCGCCTCGCCGGCATTGACTACCCTCAACGCCCACGGCGGCACCTGGCCGGGCATAGTCTGCGGCAGCGACGAAGGCAAGATGTACTTCTTCGATGCCTACCAGTCCGAGCTGCTCAACGAGTGGACCACGGCCGACCCGGATGCGTTCAGCTCCTCGCCCGCGGTCGGTGCCAACGGTCGGTTCTACGCCGGCTGCGGCGACGGCGCGCTTTATGCCTTTGGCCCGGCCGGAGACACCATCTGGCACTGGCCGGCCACGGCCCTGACCGGCGACGACGTTGCGACCTCGCCCTTGGTTGACGGCAATGCGGTCTACTTCGGCGGTGAAGACAAGAAGCTCCACAAGGTGATTGACAACGGTTCGAGCTGGACCGAGCCGTGGAGCAAGACCCTGCGCAGCGAGCTTATCTCCTCGCCGGTCATGGACCCCTCGGGCAACATCGTCGTCTGTGACGACTCGGGCTATGTCTATTCGTTCACGGCGAACGGCGATGAGAACTGGACTGTCTGGACCGGCGATTCGGCCGGGGTCGTTTCCTCGCCCGCGGTCTGGACCGACGGCACCATCTATGTCGGAACCGAGGCCGGACGGTTGCACGCCATCAAGGATGGCCAGGTTCTCTGGAGCTTTGAGATTCCGTGGAATCCACCCAGCCCGCGCACCCCGATTTCATCTTCACCCATCTTCGGCACCGATGGTCACGTCTACTTTGCCGCGGACGACGGCAGGCTGTACCGGATTGACCCGGCAACGCACGACACCGTGCCCGGCTGGCCGGCGACAATCAGCAGTTGGTCAATCAGCTCGACGCCGTGCCTTTGCCTCGACGGCGTCTTCTACGTGGCCGACGACGCCGACACCCTGCGGGCCATCAACTCCGATGGTACCCAGCGCTGGGCGCTCGACCTGGTTGTTCCTGCGATGATGCGCCGGAACGGTAAGACCCCGCAACCGCGGCGGCTGGGTTTTGACGGCCAACCGTCGGCAATGGTTGACCAGTACGGTATCATCTACATCTCGGCCTCATCCGGCATCTTTGCGATTGCCGGCCGACTCAACCAAGGTCTGGCAACGACCCCGTGGCCGATGTTCCGGCACGACGTCCGCCATACCGGCAAGTACGGAGGCCGGCGCTAGGCGCGGGTTCGCTTGCGTCAGCTAGTTGCAGGAGCGCTGCTCATCTGGGCAGCGCTCCTGCCCTCTTGCCAGACCAGGCTGCCGAGCATGCCTTACCGGCCGGTCGGGCCCGACACCCTGGGTCAGCGGGCACTGGGCCGGTTTCGAATCACGGGGCAAAGCGAGAGACCGGAGCGGGTGCAGTATCTCTGCCATTGGGGTGACGGCACGGTGGATACCGGCCCGGCAGTACGCTCGGGCGACACGGTCTGGTTCGACCACGCCTGGGCTGACACGGGCTGCTTTCCAGTGCGTGCCCGGGCGCTCGACAACACGGGCCGGCTCTCAGACTGGTCTGAAGCACTGACCGTCACGGTCATCAATTCCGCTCCGGGCACGCCCGGGCGTGTGCTCGGCCCGGACACGACGTTTCTTGACACAATCACCGAGTACTCAGCCACGGTCACTGACCCTGAATCCGACCTTGTCACCTATGAGTTCGACTGGGGTGATGGCGAGACCTATGTTGCGGCCGGCTATGCCTCGGGCGCAATTTGTCGGGCAGTCCATGTCTGGCGCGAACCGGGTGCATATCAGGTCCGGGTGCGGGTACGAGACGAGGCGCACGGTTTCGGCGACTGGTCTGTGTCCCGCACCGTGCATGTCATCGTCCCCTGACCGCCTGTGCCCAAACGCAGCGCACTGCTCCTATTGACCTGCGGCTGGTCCCTCGCTGCAGCTCCACTCACCTTTGCCGTGCTCGGCGACCGAACCGGCAGTGCCCGGCCCAGGGTTTTTGCTCAGATACTCGACGAGGTCAAACTGCTTGGCCCGGACTTCGTTCTCAGCGTTGGAGACCTGATTGAAGGCTACACCAAGGATGGGGTTGCGCTCAATCAGGAGTGGGATTCGGTGCTTGGTCTGGTCCGCTCGGTCGGGGTGCCGTTCTACGCCTGCCCGGGCAACCACGACATCTTTGATGCGGCGAGCGAGACGGTCTTTGCTCGACGGGTCGGGCCGCGGCGGCGAACCATTCGCCTCGGTAACGCCAGCTTCGTCGTTGTTGACAACAGCCGCTGGCCCGCATTTGAATCCATGCCCGGTTCTGAGCTGCGCGGGCTTGAATCCGAGCTTGCCCGGGCCCGCCGCAGCCGGCACACGTTCGTCCTGATGCACCGGCCCTGGTGGCGACATGCGCTTGAGACCGGACAACCTGACGCGATGCATGACTTGTTCTTGCGCTACGGTGTTGACTACGTCTTCACCGGCCACGACCATTTCTACTGCACCCACACTCAGGACAGCATCCGATACATCCAGGTCGGGCCGTCCGGCAGCCGCACCAAGCGATTCGACAATCGGGAACAGGGTGGGTTCCAGAACTACCTCTGGTGCCGCATCAACGGTGACACCGTGACCATCACGGTGCGCGAGCCGGGCCGCTACGCACCACTCCCAGCAAGCGTCGTGACATGGGAAGCAGTTCAGGCACTAGACCAGGCCCGGCGCGAGGTTGTGACGATCGAGCGTCTGAGTGTGCCCGAGGCTGACCGCCTGTCGACATCCGCGCAGGTAACGCTTCGCAACTTGACGGCAGCGCATGCATCGGGCGAGTTTGTCTGGCACGACTCAGCGAGCGCCTGGAAGGTCCTTCCTGGCCGGATGGGCTTTGCTCTGGCACCCCACGCCAGTCTCAGCCAATCATTTCTGCTCAGCCTGCCCGGGTCGGACATTACCTACCCGCTCCCTTGGTACACCATGCCGTTTGAGTACCTGCCGGGGAGGCGAACCGAACTGAGCGCCTGCCTGCCGGTCCGGCGCGAGGCCCGGCTGATTCAGGTATGTGCACGCCCTTTGCTTGACGGCAGGCTCGACGACCCCTGCTGGCAGACTCCTGCGTCCCTGCGCGGCTTCGGCGCAAGAACTGGGGCACGCCGGGCCATCGAGCCGGTCGAAGTCTGGCTCGGCGCGGATGACAGTCTGCTCTTTATGGCAATCCGGTGTCAGGAATCAGATACCGCCCGTATCAGAACCACCGCCACCGAGCGCGACAGCCGGGTGAGCGATGATGACCACGTCAACCTCGTACTCAGCTTCGGGTCAGACCGTGAGTACTACCAGTTGTTCGTCAATGCCGCGGGCGCAATCGCGGACCGCCGCTGCGTCATGCAAGGAAGTCAAAGCAGGAAGGACTACGGGTGGGACGGCAACTGGTGCGTCGTTACGCACCGGGACAAGGACTTCTGGACTGCCGAGCTCTCCTGTCCGCTCGCTGAGTTCGGTCCGGTCGGCAAAGACTGGGCGGCGAACGCGGTTCGATTCCAGTCCCGGCTCAACGACATCGCGGTCTGGCAGGTGCCGTTCGAACACGACCCTGCCACATTCGGCCGACTGACCCGCTGAGCGAAGCGCCGCCCTGACCTCGGTCCGGCGTGAGCAACCGGCAGTCCGGGGTCAGTGCTGGACCACGAGCTTCCTTGTCACCGAGTTGCTGCCGCTGGACAGACGCACGGCGTAGACGCCGGCGCTCAAACCACGCAGGTCAAGAGGCAATGACGAAGTCCGAGTGGCGAATGACGAACGGAAAACGAGACGACCGGAGACGTCAATGATACTGACCTCTAGCGGACCATCGGAATACTGGGTCAGCCGTTGACTCAGCCTCAGTGTCGTGCAGCCGGTGCGCAGCGGGTTGGGTGACAGACGCACGAAATCAGACGCGTCACGCATCACGTTTGTTACCACCCCGCCGGCGTCGGGCGTCAAGCGTACCGCGTCCAGCGTCTGCGGCACGTACTGCCAGAACTCGAGAGTCTTGTTGCCCTTGAGGGCGTAGAGGACTCCACCCAATCCGACGATGTCAGCCCCGGCCTTGACTTTCTTCTTCTTGCCGCCTGTGCCGACCTGAGGCATGGTGTCAAGCTCATGCCAGGAGTCGGAACGCGGCGTGTACTGCCAGAACTCCTGGGTGCTGCCGCCTTTGAGCGCATAGATGCTCGACTCGAACCACGTTGCGCAGCCGCCGTCCTTGGATTCCTTGCTCTTGCCCGTAATCCGGCTGACCAGCGGCATGCCCGAGGGTTTGCTGCTCCACGTATTGTTCTTCAGGTTGTAGACACAGAAGTCGTGGTACTTGGCCTTGTGCGCGTAGATCAGGCTGTCGCCGTCAGAGACCAGCCAGGACCCGAGGTTCCACTTCGGAGCCCGGCCAGCCGGGGGTGAGGCGAGTGTCTGCCAGGCGTCGCGGCCCGGGTCGTAGCGATAGAACTCATCCTTCGGCCCTTTGAGCAGGTAGACAGAGCCGGGCCCGGACGAGTCCGGCCCAGGAGCAAACACCAGGTCGGTTCCGGCCTTGACTTTTTTCCGGTAGGTACCCAGCGGCACGTCGGCTCGTGTCTGCCAGGAGTCGGCGCTGGTCCGGTATCGGTAGAAGCTCAGGGTATTGTTGCCTTTGACAGCATAGACCCAGCCCTGACCGTCGGAACAGCCGGCGGCTCCCTTTCCCGGAAGCTGTCCGTCCGGCAAGGCCGGTAGTGACTGCCGAGTGGTCCAAGCAATGCTGACTGGGTCAAAGGAGTAGAACTCGGCGGTGCGGTTACCCTTGGCTGCGTAGAAGCGCAGGTCGCCCTCGGCGCCGGCCAGCCAGCCACCGGCACCAACCGGGCCGGCACCCGACACAAGGGCCGGGCCGGACTGCCAGCCGATTGTGCCGGTGCGAACCGTGCAGGTTGAGCGCAGGGTATCGTTGGCCTGGCAGGTATCGCCCATTGCGCTGACGAAAGCGACGATCCGATAGGCACCGGTTGCGGCCGGCACCCAGGGCCGGGCAAAATCGTGCTCCAGCACCGCAGCCGGTTCAACCACAAGTCCGGTGTCGGCCGCAGCATAGACCAGAACGTTGGCCGGGTCATAGATCTCGACTCTGAGGCCGCAGACGCTGGCAGCACCGCCGGAGTTGCCGATGCGCAAACGCGGAATGACCACCTGGCCGACGCGGCCGACGAGAAAGGGCCGCAGTACCGCCTTCACCATCACATCCACGAAGTCGACCGCAATCAGGGCGGTGGCCCAGTCATTCGCCTTGACCTGGTCCGGCCCGAGCTCGGTAGAGCAACGCACGGCCAGCGCGCCGGGCGGGCCGGCCAGCCAGGTCGGAAACTGGACTAGTTGGCTTGTGCCGGCCGGGTGTCCGGCAACTGCAACCGACTCGCAGTAATCGGCACCGATTGTCATCCGCACCTGGTAGTCTTCAGTACTGGTCCCGTAGTTACGCACCGTACAGGCCGGTACCACTGGCAATCCGACAAGAACTCCGCCGCGCGGGGCAACAAGCACGGCGACACCAACATCTCTGACTCGGACCGAGACCGAGTCAACCGCGAGATTGTTGGTGCTGTCCCGGTCACCGGTCAAAGAACACGAGCAACGGACCGCAAACGTGCCCCGGCGCAGGGCGGTCCAGCTCGCGAACTGGACCCGACGCGTCGTTCCGGCCGGGTGTCCGACCACGACCACGGTCTGGTCATACGTGCCGCCAAAGCGCATCCGCACCGGGTAGGTTTCTGTTGTGCTGCCGGCGTTGAACAGCTCACATTCGGGAGTAACAACCGTGCCCGAGTCAATCACGCCGACCGGCGCCACAACCCTGGTGCACGCAATGTCCTGACCGGTCACGCGGCAGGTGCCTTGATAAGGCCTCAGGTTCCGGCCGGTCACAGTGACAGTCAGGTTGCCGGAATGGAGCGGACAGATGACAAGCTGAACCCGACCGGCGTCGTCGGTTTCACCGTACTCGTAGACCGTTGAGTCCATGGCGACGCAGACCAGGGCATTGGCCACCGGTGCGCCCGAGGCCCGAACTTCAACCTGAAAAACAGTGCTGTCTCTAGACACGGCCGTGTCGTGAACAACAGTCGGTCGCCGCGGTACACCGGTCCAGACGTTCAGCTCCGGGTCGCCGAGCAGGTTCCACTCGATGTAGCGGACCGAGTCGCCGTAGAGCGAATCAACCGCGAACTTGCCGCGCAGACAGGCGTCGCCCAGTCGGAACCTGTTCTCCTCGAACAGGGCGCGGAAGAACCCGCGCGCGGCCGCGCTGCGGTAGCGCGACACGCTGCTCGCACCACGGCTTGGGCCGAAGAATGCGACTGCGCCCGCGGGCACAGCCGGAGTCCCGGCCCGCACTGCCTGGTCGCCGTAGAACGACTCGCCCGGTGCTAAGGTCACGGTATAGCAGGTCGCGCTGACAATGACTGGCAGTTTGGTGCCATTGGTCCAGCTACCAAAAGTGACCTGGTGAAATGGTGTGTACCAGGTTGCCGTTGCCTGACCGCGATAGAGCACAAAGGCCCGACCTTCACTTCCGGCCGCATTGACGTCAGTGCTGGAATCACCGTAGACGTTGCTCAGACTCTCGACCATGGTGTAACCGGCACCGAGCCACCAGTTGTGCACGAGCCGGGCGTCGGCCATGTAGTAAGCATCAGGCGGCACGTCTTCGCGCACCACGGTCGTGCCCTTAAGATACCACGTTGAATCAGCACCGGGTGCGGGGTTCTCATAGGCCAGGATTTTGGCGGCCATGGTGCTGCACTCGCGCGCGGTCGCCGCAGGCAGACGGCCGACCGGCAACTCGACCAGCCGATTACCGACCATGTTCCCATAGTAGCCGTCATCCCAGCTCTGATAGCTTGGTACCAGGGTCGGACTGCCGACCAGCAGCACGAACTCGGGTCGAACCGGCCAGTTCTGATACGCGTTGAGGATGTATGCCTTGATTGCGGCGGGCGTGGTTCCGGCCTCGGAAAGCGGCACGACTCTTGCCGCCATTCCCTTTGTCGTCTTCCACTCGGCCAGCGGCTGAACCGCACCGGCCAGAGCGTCAGCGGTGATTATCAGGTAACGTGCGCCCGGCAAGGCGAGCGCCGAGGAAAAACAGACAGTGCAGACAAGCCAAGCGGAGAAGGTTCTCGGCATGACAGACTCCAGATGCGGATGCAGACCCAGAGCGCCTGCGACTTACGGCAGCCCCGCGCTGCTGCTCGCGCACGCGCCGTGCCAGCCGCAGTGTCACCCCGCGGACTGGCAGATAATTATACTCGGGTTGGGAGTGGCGCTCAAGTCGCACACGGAATCCGAAATTGAACCAGAGGACACGGTGCGCCCGACGCGCAAGCCAAAGGTCAGGGTGTAGAAGGGCGAGCAGGAGCCGGACCTACTTGAGAGCTTTCGTATAGTCGAAGCGGGCGAGCAGGCCGGGCGAGGCAATCCAGAGATAGTGGTCGTCGGCAGAGAGGCCGATGATGTCCGGCGCGGGCAGACCCAGACTCGAGTCAATCACGGTCCAGGACTGGTCTTTGGTGTTGCAGGCGAGCAGGCCGGCAGGCGTGCCCGCGAACAGGTAGTGGCCGCCTTGGGCAAGGGCCCGAACCGGCTGGGACAGGTCGAAACCGGGTGGGACAAGGCGCAGCCACGTTCCGTCCGGCGCGCGCATCGTGACGCCGCCGAGGTTGGCAAGTAAGAGGCCGGCTCGGCTCTGCACGATGTCGTACACGCCCCAGTCAGAGCGGCCGAACGGGTCGGTGATACTGAGCAGAGAGTCGCCGGTAAGAAGAAAGAGACCGACATCAGTGCCGACAAGCACCGAGTCTCTAAGCCGGGCGAGCGCGTAGACCGGTCGATTGAGCTTGAGTACGGAGCTGAGTCTGCCTTTTCCGTCAAGGCGATAGATGCCATCACTGGTACCGACGAGCAGAGGAGGATGACTCGAGGAATCAAGAGCTGGCAGACCGGACTCAGAAAGAACACAGAACAGGCGTTCGTTACGGATGAGGTCGGTGACGCCGCGCTGCAGGAGGCGGGATGCAGTCTGGGGTGGGTCCCCGGGCCGGGTGAGGAAGTAGCGCCAATGCCCGAGCGGGTCGAGCGCCGTGCTGCGGTTCGGGGTCAGGAACCAGAGCTGCCCGTCAAAGCGGATGAAGTTGCGCGCCCGGTCAGCCGGTCCAAGCCGAATGAGTGTTTCACGAGTTCCGGAAGACAGGCTGTACACCAGGAGCCCGTAGCCCGGTGCCACGACAAAGAGCTTGCGGCGCACCGGGTCAGGCCTGACCTGGGAGATTGTGTATTGGTTGAGGTGCTCGTCGGCGACGAAGTAGGGGTTGAGAAACACATAGTCCTGAGGTCGGGAGGTGTCGCGCTCACCGTACCAGGCGACTTCACGCGGCAAGTTCTGGACCGGGGTGAACTCGGGTAGAGTGCGGTGTTTCCTGAACAGCCCTTTGTCGGTATCAAAGTACGCCGCGTCGGCAATGCCGATGGAACGGACTTCGGAAAAGGGCGGGAAGAGCTGACTGACCCGGTCGGAAACGTCGGAGTACTCGTAGACGCGGTCGGCCGTGGTGACGAGCAGGTTCCCGCGGCCCGGGTTCCAGGCACAGAGCTCCACATCGCCGTCGATGCCGTCGGCGCGGTTCAGGCAGCGGACATAGGAGTAGTCAAACCGGTTGAGGATGTAGACACCCTGAGGCACGGCGACAAACAGGCGGCTGGGGCTGGTTGAGATGCAGCGAATCTCGTCCATCGAAGGATAGACCTGCCACAGCTCGGGCTGATACAGGCCGAGGATGGCGACGAGAAGGAGGATGGTCAGGAGTCGAGCGGTTCAGAGGGACGACGGAGGACCGCCTGGAAGGCGTCGGGCAGGAATGCGAGCAGGTCGCCGGCAGCGAGGCAGTACTCGGTGGTATCTTTGGCCGCGATGTCGGCCGCAAGGCCGTGGAGATAGACCGCAGCAGTCGCGGCATCGAGCGGTTTCATGCCCTGGGCAAGCAGACCGGCCAACAGCCCGGTGAGCACGTCACCGGTGCCGCCGGAAGCCAGCCCGGAGTTACCGGTCGGGTTGATGATGACCTGGCCGTCGCGGCCGGCGACCACGGTCGAAGCACCCTTCAGCACCAGCACGACGCCGTTTTCAGTGGCGAACCGGCGGCTGATGCCGATGCGGTCGGCATTGATTGAATCCGGCGCAAGGTCGGTAAGCCGGCTGAACTCTCCGGGATGGGGCGTGAGGACAACCGGTGCCCGGACTCTGCGCAGCACGTCCCGGTTACGGGCGACGATATTGAGGGCATCAGCGTCGAGCACAACCGGCTTATCCAGTTCAGGAAGGAGCTGAAGCAGGAAGTCGCGGGTTTCATCACTCGTGCCGATGCCCGGGCCGACCGCGATCGCGTCGCACGACCGGGCAAGTTCGAGCACGAGCGGAACTGCATCCGACGAGATGGTATGGAGGCTGGTCTCGGGCAGCGGATGCTTCACCGGCTCGAACACTCGCGCCTCGACGATTGGCGCGATGCCGGACGGAATCGCCAGTCGAACCAGACCGCAGCCGGAGCGGACCGCGGCTGCTCCGGCAAGAGACGCCGCACCGGAGAATCCCTGGGAACCGGCAACCACAAGACAGGTACCGAATGTACCCTTGTGACCGTGGCGGGTGCGCTGCGGCAGCAGTTCGGCAACCGCCTCGTCATCAGGCAGGAACGTGTCGCCGCCATCAAGCAGGGGCGCCGGAATGCCGATGTCAGCCAGTTCGAGTTGACCGACGTATTCGCGGCCCGGGTAGAGCCAGAGCCCGGTCTTGGCTAGGCCCATGGTCACGGTCAGGTCGGCATGGACGGCAACGCCCGGAACTGCGCCAGTGGTCGAATCGAGACCGGACGGAACGTCGACCGCGACCGTGAACAGGCCGGCACCGTCAATCATCTCAATCGCCTGGGCAACAAGTCCGCGGGGCGGTTTGTCCAGGCCGGTGCCGAGGATGGCGTCGACCACAACCGTGTGGAGAACAAGAGCCGGCACAAGGTCATCGGCCGAGTCGAGCTCGGTAACCTCAGCCCCGCCGGCAACGAGGATATCGTAGTTGGCACGGGCGTCACCACGCAGCTCGCTGGCCCGGCCGAGCAGGATGCAGTGAGCCAGAATCCCACGATTGGCCAGATGACGGGCCGCGACAAAGCCGTCGCCGCCGTTGTTCCCCTTGCCGCAGACTACAAGAACCGCGTGGCCGGCAAGGTTCTCGAATGTGCGCTCAACTGCATCGGCGACTGAGCGGCCCGCATTCTCCATCAGGACCATGCCCGGAATGTGCCAACTGGTCGTGGCCCGACGGTCAATTCCCTTCATTTCTTCGGTGGTAACGATACGCTGCATCATACAGGTCAGATTATAGGGGCGGGCCGTGAGCGGTCAACCGTTCGCCGAAGGCAGTTCTTGACTTCGCGGGCCGGTCGTCTAGAGTAGGCGCTGTACCGAAAGGCACACCTCCGAATGACTGGAACAGTGAAGTGGTTCGATGCCCAGAAAGGTTACGGCTTCATCGCCCCGGATGACGGCAGCCGCGAAGTGTTTGTCCACTTCGGCGACCTGGTCAGCCAGGAGTACAGGCCGCTTGAACCCAAGCAGCGGGTTCAGTTCGAGACGACCGACACGCCGCGTGGCCCGAGGGCCCTCAAGGTCCGGCCGATTGAGCAGTCCTAGCCGGGTTTGACAGTTGCTTCCGGCTGTCTACTCTTAGTTCATGGCCGAAGCGTATCTGGGCCTGGGCGCCAACCTTGGCGACCGTCAGGCCACCCTTGAAAGAGCCGTGCTCGAGCTCGGCAGCCTGGGCCAGACCCGGCGTTCGTCCTGGTACGAGACCGAGCCGGTCGACATGCCGGGTGCCCCACTGTTCCTGAACGGCGTGGTCCAACTGACAACCGGGCTTGCGCCTGAGGGCCTGTTCCAAAGTACCAAAGCGATTGAACAGCGTCTTGGTCGTGTGCCGGGCCCGGGTCCAAGGGTGATAGACATCGACCTGCTGCTCTACGAATCTTCGGTCCTTGCCCTGCCCGGTCTGGTTCTGCCTCACCCGCGCATGCACACCAGGCCCTTCGTACTCGTGCCCCTGGCCGAGCTGGCACCAGAGCTCTGCCATCCCCGGCTCGGTCTCTCGGTGCAGGCCCTCCTGGCACAGACCGGGACCAGCGGTGTGCGGCGGGTGGTCACCTGATGAAGTACATCGCGGTTGAGGGGCCGATCGGCGCAGGCAAGACCGCCCTGGCTCAACTGCTGGCCAAGCGTCTTGATGCCCGCCTGATTCTGGAAGCAACTGAAGAGAACCCGTTCCTTGAGCGGTTCTATGCCGACATGCGCGGCTATGCGTTTCAGGCCCAGGTGTTCTTCCTGCTTGCGCGCCACAAGCAGCAGCAGGAGCTCAGACAGCCCGAGCTGTTCGACCAGAACGTTGTCACCGACTACTTCTTCGAGAAAGACCGCATCTACGCGGCCTACAACCTTACCGACCATGAGCTCGCTCTGTACGAACGGCTCTACCAGGCACTGATTGCCGAGGTGACGCGGCCGGACCTGGTCATCTACCTCCAGGCGCACGTTGACGTGCTCATGGCTCGAATCCGCGAGCGTGGGCAACGGTTTGAGGTCGCAATCGACTATGACTACCTGGCCGGGCTGGCCGATGCCTACAACCATTTCTTTCTGCGTTACGACTCAACCCCGCTGCTCATCGTCAATACCGAGCGGCTTGACATTGTCACCAACCGTGACGACTTCGAAGAGCTGTTCCGGGCGATCGAGACGACCAAGACCGGACGCCGGTTCTACTCACCGCGCAGCCGGGGATGAGACTGCACCAGGGCACGGCACGATGTCAACTCACGAGCAGAAACCAGAACGACTGACCACGGTCGAGCTGGTCCGTAAGAAGCGACGGGGCGAGAAACTCGCCTGTCTCACCGCCTACGACTATCCGACCGCGAGGATTCTCGACCAGGCCGGGGTTGACCTCATTCTTGTCGGTGACTCGGCGGCCAATGTCTGGCACGGCATGGAAACGACTCTACCCATCGGCATGGAAGAGATGCTTTTCCACACGCGGGCCGTGGCTTCGGCCGTGGCTCGGGCCCTGGTTGTGGCCGACATGCCTTTTCTTTCCTATCAGGTGTCTCTTGAGTCTGCGGTCGACAATGCCGGCCGGCTGCTCAAGGTCGGTGCGCAGGCGGTTAAGCTCGAAGGCGCGGGCCCGGTTCTCCCTGCGGTCCAGCGCCTGGTCACGCTCGGCATCCCGGTCATGGGACATCTGGGCCTGACGCCGCAGTCGGTCCATCAACTGGGCGGCTACCGGCTCCAGGCCCGCCGCCTCGAGGAGCAGGACCGGCTTGTTGCCGACGCTAAAGAGCTGCAGGCCGCCGGCTGCTTCTCAATCGTAGTCGAAAAGGTGCCGGCCGAGGCCGCGGCCCGGGTGACCAAGGAGCTGGCGATTCCGGTAATCGGCATCGGCGCCGGACCTGAGTGCGATGGCCAGATACTCGTACTCCAGGACATGCTCGGCCTGTCTGACTCCCCGCCGCTCAAGTTTGTGCGCCAGTACGCCCGGCTCGGGCCGGAAATCGAGTCTGCGGTCGCACGCTACTGCGACGACGTCCGCTGTGGACGTTTTCCCGACGAAGAACATACTTTCCACACCCCGCCCTCCAGACAGCCCTGAAGCCTTGATTGTTGTTCGAACGGTTGCCGGGATGCAGCGCCGCTCCCGCGCATTACGCTGCCGCGGCCGCATCGGCCTGGTCCCGACCATGGGCTACCTGCACCAAGGCCATCTCGAACTGGTCCGGGTATGCCGTCGCCACGCCGACCTTGTCGTCGTCTCGCTGTTCGTCAACCCAACTCAGTTCGGCCCGAACGAGGACTACGAGCGCTATCCCCGCGACGTTGCCCGTGACCGCACGCTCCTTAAGCAGGCCGGCGCCGACATCCTTTTCTGTCCGACTGTCCGCGACGTCTATCCGGCCGGATATGCTACCTTTGTCGAAGTCGAACGACTCACCCAAGGCCTTTGCGGACGGTCCCGGCCCGGCCACTTCCGCGGGGTGACAACCATCGTTGCCAAGCTGCTCAACATCGTGCAACCCGATGTTGCCGTGTTCGGCCAGAAAGACGCGCAGCAGGCATTTGTCATTCGGCGTATGGTTCGCGACCTGGGTTACAACCTGAAGCTCGTTATCGTGCCGACCGTGCGCGAGCCGGACGGTCTGGCCATGAGCTCGCGTAACACCTATCTCACTCCGGTTCAGCGGGCCGAAGCACCGGTCCTGTATCACTCCCTTGTCCTTGCCCGCAAGATGGTTCGGCGCGGGGTCGAGCGACCCGGGACAATCAAGGCGGCAATGCGGCGGCTTATCGAGCGCCGGTCCAGCGGCCGGATTGACTATATCGAGCTGGTGGACACTGACGAACTGAGGCCCGTAGCCCGAATCAAAGGCAGGGTCCTCATCGCCCTGGCAGTCCGCTTCGGCAGCACCCGTCTGATTGACAACACCATCATCCGTACCCGGCCCGTCCCAGTTTCCGGGCTGCAAACCAGCCGAGCACACCAAGCCCGGTCAAGACCAGCCCGATAACAACAAAGACCACCCGATAGGAAGTCAGGTCGCCGAGTGCGCCGACCAGAAGCGTGCTCAGAAGAAACGTCAGATTGACCACGAACTCCCGGGTTGAGAAGACCCGGCCCTGAACCTCGGGCTCGACCGTCTCGTGCAGCATCGTGTTCTGCACAATGCCCAGCAAAGAGAACATCACTCCGGCAGCCAGGGCGACAACCACGACAAAAGGAATCGAGAGCAGCAGCGGGCCGGCAAGGAACAACAGCCCATACCCGGCAATGACTACAACCACAACCATCGGCCGGTTCACCCTTGCCCGGAGCAGACCCATGCCCGCGGCACCAGCCACCATCCCGACCGCCATGACCCCGGCGGCCAGGCCCACGCCCGCAGTGCCCAGTCCGAGTACCTGCTGGACCACGAACACGAGCACGGTGTACGAAACCGAAGAGACAAACGTGGCGACAACGACCGAAGCCATGACGAACGCGACCACCCGATTCACGGCCACGACCCGAACCAGCTCGGCCAGGTCAAAGACCAGTCGTCGGACCGAATCGCGCACCAGTCCGGCCAAGCCGGTCGAAAGCGGGGCCTGCCCGCGCGTCGCGCGCAGGCGGGCCGGTCCCGCGCGTTCTCGCGCTCCTTGGGACTGTCCCCGCTTTCGCGTACCGCCGGACATGGAGAATGCCAGCAGCCCGGCGCAGAGATGGGTAGACGCATTGATGAACATCCCGTACTTCCAGCCGGTCCAGCGGAGCAGAAACCCGCCCGCAACCATGCCGAGAATAGTTGCGACCCGGCCAAACGTCAGATTCACCGAGTTGGCCAAGAGCAGCTTGCGCCGGGCAACAATCCCGGGTACAAGCGCAGGCAGAGCGGTGTTGTTGAACACGTCCAGTCCGAAGAACAGAAACAGGGCGACCCAGAAAGGTGCGAAGCTTCCCGACCAGGCAATCAGCAGGGCGGCAACCACAAGCAGAGCAGACTGGGCGAAGTGAGCCAGAAACACGACCCGGCGTTTGTCCCAGCGGTCGGCCAGCACCCCGGCCAGCGGTGCAAGAACCATGGTCGGAACGATGAAGACAAGCGACCCGGCAGAAAACGCCAGCAGGCTGCCCGGCCGGGTGGCGCCGATGACCGTAATCAGCAACATGTGGGTCAACCGGTCTCCGAACTGGGAAACGCTGGCGCTTGAAACGAGCAGTGCGAAGTTGCGGATCTTGAGCACCGGGGCGAAGTGCTTGACCACCGGCCATCGTAGCCGCGGCCAACAAAAGGTCAAGAGATAGACTGCGGCCGTTGCTGCCGCACCGGCCACGGTACCGCCAGACTGCAGGTGCAGAAAAGGCTATGCCGCAATTCACGTCTGCACAATGACGAAGCCGGCGACACACAATCTGGGCTCGGCACGAGTCGGCCTTTGGATTTCAGCGCGTCGTCAGCCGTGCTGCTGCTGATGCGGCTACGAGCGGAGGCGGCCGTAGCGTTTCGGGTGCAGGTGCCGGCGCAATGCCGGGTGCGGGGCGCTGTGCTCTTTGGAACCGCAGGTGGCATGGTCAGCATGATACTGGACAGCATGCGTTGCGCCTCGCCCGTTGGGGTCGCACTGGAATTCGCGTGCAGCATGGGTTGGACGATGACATGACCGATGCTGTGTCAGATAGTACCGGGAAGGCAGGAGGACGGGATGCGCCGTTCATCGTATCTTCTTATCAACTCGTCAGTTAGACGAGGCATTCGGGCTGATGGCCTGTATAAGACTCGTTATAAATTGGGTAGAACCGAGGCCTAATGAACTGAGGACGAGAGTTGGTCCTGCCCAGACCCAGGTTGCGCCCGTCTGGCCCGTCAGCCATGTTCCCGAGTCTGGCAGAGAACCGGCTAGTCGGCGCGGCTCAGATTCACATCCTTGCCGGGCAGGACATCGAGCGACAACCGGCCCGCATAGGGCGAATAGGTGCCGTCAGCCAACGAACCCGTGACCCGGACCCAGTGCCACGGAATCTCGAGTACGACCGTCATTGGTACCGGCGGCAGGTCTCGGGCCGCAGCGTCGATGCGCAGCGTGGCCGACTGCGGTGACTGGCGCAGGTCGAGCCGTGCCTTTCGGTACTGGAGCAGGTAGCGGCCCACTTCCTCAAGCGGACCAACCCAGGCGCCGCTGTTGCGGACAAGTCGCATCTGCCGGCCGAAGGTCAGCGGCGTGACCGAGTAAGTATGAATCACGCCGTGCCGGGCCATGGTCGCAAGCTCGGGCGCAGTCGAGTCGAGGACATGATGGTGGAGCATGACCGTCCATTGACCGCGGCCCTGTTCGAGGATACGGACGAGCCCGGCCAGGTCGGGCAGGGTGTCGTTGTAGAACGCAAAGCTCGTGAGCAGGAATCGGTCGAAGCTGGCCGGAATGTTATGCCGGTCGCCGGCGGTGCGGCCGAACCAGAACCCGCTGCGGCGCACTGCGGCCAGGTTCTCGGGCCGAACCACGCTGTAGGGGTAGTGAAAGCTTCTCACCGGCGTGCCGAGTGCCTGCTCCAGCGCGGCCTTGGATGAGCGCACGACATCGAGTACTTCGGCCGCGTTGCCGCTCATCTCGTCGGGCTCGTGCGACACGCCGTGGGCCGACACGCGGTGGCCATCAGCCAGGAGCGCTTTGACCTCAGGTATTCCCAAGCGCTTGAACGAGGTGCCATTCTTTTCCGTGTGCCAGTCGGCGTCAGGCCCGGTCCAGTCGGACACGAGCCCGAAGTTCGCCTTGAATCCGTAGACCGAAAGGAACGGAAGCGCGTTGGTGAAGAGGTCATAGGAGCCGTCGTCAAAAGTAAGGGAAACCGCGAGCGGCGCATCGTCGCGAAACCGGGCGATGCGCGCCACGATGCCTTTGGTGCTGATGCCGGCAAGGCGGTCGAGGCTTGTCCGCCGCAGAGCAGAGTCGGCCGTAATCCCTGCCAGCCCGGCGGCAAACACATGATAGCCCTGCTTCAATCTTTCGACACACCGCGGCATCTCCCAGCCGGACCAGCGCCAGCGACGGGTAAAGCCGAGTCGGGCTCCGGTCGCGGCCGGCAGAGATGAAACGAGCCCAGTAGCGCCGGTGGTCGTATCGTGCATGATGAACGCCGAGAAGGCGAAACCATTGGTGGTCGCACTCTCAATGCCCGGGGTCAGGGTATCATTCTGGATGACCTGAAACGACGAGGGGTCGGAAACGGACAGCACTCCCCAGGGCAGGCGCAGTTCGATGATTCCATACCGCTCGTACCAGTCAGCAAGGGAGTTGTCGGCCGAGCGGCCAAAGACCAGCCGGCCATACTCGGTCACCTGTGCCGGGACTGTCTCACCGGTGGCGGTGAACCGGGGATGGTTGTTCATCAGTTGCTGGGTGATGAAGCTGCCGTCGTTGCCGGCCAGCGTGCGGTAGCGCGGCTCGACCGGCGAGGTCGGGTCAGAGAAAAGGGAGTAGGCGCTGTCGACCAGCACCTGGGCCCGGTTCGTGTCGTCGAGCAGCACGAGGAACTCAGTGCCGTTGGTGCACTCGAGGCCGACCGGTCCGAGCCGGGTGTTGCCGAGGCGCGGGTCGTAGGTGTCGATGGCGATGCCGACCCGCTGGTGCGACCAGTCCGGGGACCGTTTCAGGTCGAGCCGGAGATAGAGATATTCTTCGTCGGCCTGAAGCCACAGGGCGCGCAGCAGGGTCGCGTCACTCCGGGCGTACGGTCGGCCGTGCCAGTCGTCGGTCCGGCCGTCGAGGGCAACGAGCTCACGACCGAACTTCACCATACCGAAGCACTGCTCCGGGTTCTGGACGTTGTGCCAGAGCCGGACCCGGTCGGCCGGAACCGCGAAATCGTCGACCAGCCAGTTGCGCTTGAACCATTCGTCGAGCCAGGAAAACGCGATGCCGCCGGCCAGGCCTTCGTCATAGATGGCGGTAAGCATCCTCAGATTGAGTTGTCCCTGTTCTTCCTCGTTGTGGCCGCCGTGATCCATGCCTAGGCCGCTGTGGTGTGAGTTGCCGCGCGCCGAGGGTACGCCGTACTCGGCGACGACCAGCGGCATGCCGGCATGGTGCTGCTTCAGGTAATGCAGGTACCCGGCATAGTTGTCGGGCTCGCCGTGGCGGTTGCGGTAGTTGCGATAGGCCGGTTCGAGAAAGATGTAGTCCGGGTAGTAGGGGTAGACATGGTAGGCGGCGTAGACCCCGGCCCGCATCGCCGGTGTGGTCTGGATGTGCATCGGGTCGAGGACGACCAGGTCGTTGTCGTGGTCACCGGGGCGCCCGCGACTCGTGTACTCGGTCGAATGGTGGAGCGGGTCGAGCGGCAACCAGGTGACGAACGCAACCGGATGCATGGTCGAGCAGGTGAGCACCTCGTAGCTTGTCAGGTAGTCCATCATGCCGGCAAGCCAGACCTCGGTCGGACTGCCGACCGGCATGCCGATGAAGCGCCCTTCGTAGCGGCGAACCGTCGCATTGACGGTATCAGTATGCCGGACCACTTCACTCTCCCACTCGCGACCGAAGAGAAAACCGAGGGTGAACGCCGACACATCGGCCGAATACGCGCCGTGGGCATGGCCTGCCCGCTCGGGCAGAACCGCACGGCCGAAGACGACATCCACAGCGTTGCATATCTCCCGTTTGAGTGAATCGGTGTATCCCGGCTCGAAGAGATTACCCGACGCCGGGGGCTCAGCCCAGACACCCTGGATAAGGTATACCGGCCGGTCCGAATGGTTGAAATTGTATTGTGCCAGCGCTTGGTAGAACTCAGGCGGCAGAATGGTGTAGGTGCGGAGGACGTTCAGCCTCACGTCGCCCATCTGGCACAGCCAGCGGGAGTAGTCTTCAAACGTGGCGCCGAACTCGGTCGGATAGTGGCCGGGCAGGGCAACGCCAAGGTTGACGCCGGCCGCGAAGAACTTCTGCCAGGCCTCACGCTTCTCGCCGCGCAGGCTGCTCGCAGTCGTCAGGTGCTCAAATTCGTCGCCCGCGCACCGGAACAAGACCTTTGCCTGAGCGGCCCGGGCCGCAAGTTCCTCGCGGGTCGCGGTGATTTCGAAGGGGGGCGGTGGTGGCTGGGCTGCTATCACGACCACGGGCCGAGACCGGCGCTGTTCGAGCCGGGTCAGGCCGACGACCAGCACGGCCAGCACGGCCAGAAGCAGTGCGATGACCAGGTACTTGCCGTGCATCTTAGAGTGAACGGGAGAGCCCGACCGCGACGCTTGCGTACAGGTACCGACCGCGTACCATGGTCTGGGCATAGTCAATCTCAAGCGACAGACTGGTCCTGGGCAGGATGCGCTGGTCCAGGGCGGCGTTGGCGCGGGCCACCCATTCGCCGACCGTATTCACGCCGCCGGCCGCATCCGCCGATAGGCCTGTGCCGCCCCGGCGTGCGGAGAAGACAACACCGACCTGGTGAGTGACGAGGTTCTGAGGGGAGTAGTAGCGCGGGGACCGGACGCGGAAGTCATCGTAGCTCAGGGTGTACTGTACTCCCACCCGCGGTCTGGACAGAACATCGTACCCGGCGCATGCGAAGAGCGCGTTCTTCCCGTTGCCGTCGTCGATGATGTGGGTCCGAACGGCACGGCCGGAGAGCCTGAAGCCCGCACCTGGCCGGAGTGCTAGTTGGGTAGAGCCGGTGAGTGCGCCGATGTTCTGGGCCGGTTCGTACAGCACGCGCCCAAGGTCGCCCGACCACGTCAGCCGCCCGCGCTCGGCTTCCCAGCGCACCGTCGCGGTTTTGAAGGCGAACGTGAACGCGTCGCCCTGCACCTGCCCGGCGAGTTCGAGCCAAGAGAGTGGCTGAAACGAGAGCCCGGCCCGGCAGAAAAGATAGTTGCGGCCCAGCGTTCCGCGCCGGTTGCCTGACCACGACGCGCTGCCGCTTGGTCGGAACCGGTCGCCGAACCGCGGCTCCAACCGGAGCCGGTACTCACGGTATCGCCCCTGCACGTCGCCGTCAAAGTCCGCGGCGTCAACGCAGGTGAGCGATGCCCGCCAGGCTGCCGCCTCCTCAACCCGGCCGAGCGCCTCGTGCACATCCTTGCGGCCGGGCGCGAGTCTCGCCGCCTGCCGGTAATAACTCTGCGCAGTCACGGCCAGGCCTGACCACTCATGGTTCTGCCCCAAGGCGAGGACGTAGTCGGCGTTGTCCGGGTCGAGGCTGTGCAATTGCTGGTATAGCTGGATGGCGCGACCGTGGTCGCCGGACCAACCGGTCACTTGGGCCCGGCGTTCGAGTACCTCGCGGTTGCCGGGAAGAATCGAGTCGGCCACCTTGAACCAGCGCAGGGCCTCGCGGTATCGTCCCATCCAGCCGGTGACGCGGCCTTTGCCGACTACGGCATCAAAGTAGTGCTCGGTGCCGGGCCGGATTTCTTCGTAAATTGCGAGCGCCTCGGCCAGCCGGCCCTGCCATGAGACGGCCAGCGCCTTGCCGAGGCGCGTATCGTCGTCGGACGAGTCAGATGCCAGCAGCCGGTCGTACACTCGAACCGCGGAGTCGAGCTCGCCGATGTTACGGAGGATGAGCGCGAAAGCCTTCTGAATTGGTCGGTCGTCGGGCGCGGCCTGTGCGGCCGACTCGGCCCGGGGCAAGGCCTCGGCGGCGCGACCCGCCTCCACCAGTTCGTGGACCTCGGCCACGGTGATGGGCGCGGCGATGAGAGCAAGCAGCAGTGCGGTCATGGCTTGGCCTGGCTAAAACCGGTGCGTTCGAACTTGTACCACGACTTCTGGCCAACAATCCAGTCCCATGTGCCCCAGAGCTGAAAAGCAGTTCTGAGCGGCCCGTACACCGGGCCGCTGATAACGGCAAATCCGACAAGCCGGAGCCAGTCGCCGAACGTGTGATAACGCATCGCCTGGACATTCACCGCCGAGTCGCGGGCAAACCGTCGCTCCACCGCAGTCGTGACCATGGCGGTGATGGCTCCGCCTGCGAGCGCGGTCGCGCCCAGCGCACCGGCCAGCCACAGAGCACTGGCCTGCCGCACGGCAAGCAGCCAGACCAGAAGTCCGGTGCCGAGCACCTGCAGGACAGGAGAAAGGGCAACGAAGACGAGCTGGTAGGGGATGCCGATCAGTCCGGCTGTGCCATAACCAGGCTCAAACCACATCTGCCGATGGAGAGCGAGTGACTCAAGCAGGCCGCGCTGCCAGCGATTGCGCTGCCGAGCAAGCTGACGTACGGTCGAAGGAACCTCGGTCCAGGCCACCGGCCATGGGTCAAAGACGATCGGGCGCCGGAGCTTCTGCTCGCGGACGTACCGGTGCAGGCGTACGATTACCTCCATGTCCTCGCAGACCGTGCCGACCGACCGGCCGCCGGTGACCCCCGCGACATAGGGATGCCGGTTGTGCCGGGTCAGAAAACCGCCGCACTCAAGCAGCAGCCTTCGGTCAAACATCGTGAACGCACCGGACAGAACCATCAAGGCGTTGACCGAGGAAAACGCGATGCGGCCGACCGTGTAGGAAACAAGATACTCGACGAGCTGGAACATCACCAGCCCACGGCGCGGCAGGCAACTGGCAACAACCCGGCCCTGCTCGACCCGGACCTCGTTGGCCGCGGTAATGAGCCCGCCCGCAGCAGCGGCATTGCGCTCAAGAAACAGCCCGGCCAGCCGACCGAGGGCCGATGGCGCGAGCAGCGAATCGGAGTCGATTGTGACGACCAGCGGCATGTCGGTAAGAGCAAGCCCGACGTTGAGCGAGTCGGCCTTGCCCGAGTTGGGTTTATCCACGACTAGCAGCCGCGGGTCGACGCGTGACCGGTAGATACCCCGCACCGGCACGGTGCCGAGCAGGTCCAGATATTCCCGATTGTCGGGCTGCAGCCGGAACGCGTCTTTGACCGCCTCGAGCGTCGCGTCGACCGAGCCGTCGTTGATGACAATCACCTCGAACTCAGGGTAGTCGAGCGCCAGGAGCGAACGGACACTCTCGGCCACGGTCGCACTTTCGTTGTACGCCGGCACGAGAATCGCCACGCCGGGCGTCTGGCCGGACTGCTGCCGGCTGATCCGACCGCGGCGGAAGACGACCAGAAATACGGCAAGGAATATCAGGTTGATGACCACGTCCAAGCCGAAGTAGACGGCAAGGATGTCAACTGCCAGCCAGAGCAGTGTCAACTGCCGCGGTCCTTCAAGCCATTACGGCTCACGGCGCGTTGCGCACGTCGACCGTGAGCACGGCCGAGTAGCCGAGATTGCCCGAGCTGTCTGCGGCCGCGGCGTAGATGGTATGGTAGCCATTCCCGACCGAGCGGCTGTCCCAATAATGAACCCACGGCGGGCCACCCGGCACGGCCAGCGTATCGCCGTCGAGGAAGAAAACGACCCGGCGTACTCCCCGGTTGTCCCCGGCAATCGCCTCAATCCTCACCGTCTCCTGCACCACGGACCAGGATGCGGGCCGTACCAGGGCGACGTACGGCGGCTCCAGGTCAGGCGGCGGCTCGCTGGAGGTAATCGTCACTACGACCGGGCTGGAGTGAGCTTCGTTGCCCGCGGCGTCGTATGCCACGCAGTGAATCGAATGCCCCCCGGTTGTGTCCGGGTACCAGCGCAGGTGGTAAGGCTTGGTCTGGACCGAGCCTGCCGACTCACCGTCGACATGGAACACAACCCGGTCAAGTTCAACGTTGTCGTAAGCGTCGGCCCGGATTTCGATAGTCTCGCGGGCAAATGTCGACCACGATACCGGGTAGACAATCGTGACGGTCGGCGCGGTCGCGTCGTAGGTCAGGTCGGCACAACCAGCCAGCAGCGCAGCCAGGCCGGCACAGACAAGTGGCATCGCTTTCATCTTGTAACCTCCAGTTCAGCGGTCTTGTCCAGGTCGAAGACAAGATAGGTGAAGGTCCCATCTTCTTCGGTGCGCTCAACGCGGCTGACCACCGTACCCCGGGTCTGGATGTTCAGACCGGGCTCGGTCAGTCGAACCGCGAGATTGCGCACCGGCTCAGGATTATTGTTGGCGAACCTGAGTACGGTCTTCTGGTTTGAGCTGGTCACTCTGATCTCGACGTTACGCCGGGCGTTCCACCAGTTGGCGATGTCGTCCATGCCGGCAAGCCAGACGTCTCCGGCCCGGGCCGCAGCGGCCAGGAAATCTGTCACCGGTGCGAGGGTTATTCCCGAGTGCCCGCTGTACGCCGAGTGCAGGGTCAGGATCATCATTCCGCGCCGGGCACGCACGAGGCTCTGCCAGTGGGATTCAAGCCGGGCCGCGAACCGGCGCGCATCACGGGCCTGGGCCGAATCGCCGTAGACCGTCGAAGCAACCCCTGCGCCGTAGAAGTCCCAGTCCTCAATCGTCGGCGAAAGCTCGAGCATGTCGGTAACCAGGCAGTACTGGCCCTTGACCCAGACCGGCAGATTGTAGGGAAACAGCGCACCGGCAAGTCCCGAAACATGATTGATATACACCGACGACTCGTACCGGTAACCCCGCCGGGCCAGGCTGAACAGCCCGGCCGGGGTGCGGCGGCTGAACGGGAAACGAAACCCGGTCAAGGGCAGGCGCAGGCGGTCTTCGAGTCGGACGATTTCCCACATCGTGCGGCAGAAGTCGAGTTCGGTGAAAAATCGATGGCTGTAACTGAGACTCGCCAGCTTCACCTTCGGTTCCTTCTTCAGCCGGGCGACAACCGAATCGGGCAGCAGCCCGGTGACGAAAACATCAAGCCGAGCCACGCCCGGCGCGGCGAGCAAGCGGGAAAGCGTTGTCCGCAGCTTCAGTTCGGCAATCGAATCGGCGACCTCGGCTTCATTCAGGGTTACGGCCAGAGCACTTCGATGCGCGCCCGGCCATGGGTTGACGTAGACCGCTGGTCCGTCGAACGCCAGCGCAAAGACGCGGGCGTAGAACTCGGCGATGGCCGGCACGTCGCCGGCCCCGCCGTCAAAGGCGGGCTGAAGCAGAAGAAAGAGCGGCACCAGGATGCCCCAGCCGCGGCCGCAGCGATTCAGAGTGATGGCCGGATGACGCGTGCGGTCGCGCACCCAGTAAGAAAGCACCTGGACGCCGCTGGCCACGGTCGAGTCGACCGGCACGAGCAGCCACGCTTCGGGCAGGACCGGCGCCAGCTCGGTACGGAAGCCGGCAAGCAGCAGGGCAGCAGAGTCCTTGACCATCCAGAACCCCTTGAGGTTAGTCTCTGCCAGTGAATAGCCGAAGACCCGGGCCAGCGGCCACTCCTCGCCATCAAGGATTCCCCCGGACGTCACCCGGTCCTCGCCCTCGATTGTGTTCCGGCCGACATTCTCGCCGGCGATGAGGATGCCGCCGGCCTCAACCCAGGCGGCAAGATTCCTCATCGATGCGTCGTCCAGGAACGAAAGCGAGAAGGTCCGGTCCGCATCGTGATACCCGGCAATGGTCGGCGCGACAATGATGCGGGCTGACGCGAGCCGGGCCGAGTCGAGCAGTACCGTCTTGTCGGCGATTTCAACAATCGCGCCCAGGCTGCTGAATGTCTCAAGACAGATATTGGCTCCTGACGGCAGTGTGCCAGCACCATCAGAGCCGGTGGTCAGAAACAACACTCGAGGATAGACGAGCGGCCTTTCCTTCTCTCCGCTCCTGCTTTCCAACCGGTCATTTCGAGCACAGCAGACGAGCCCGACCGCAAAGGCCAGGACTCCAACCAAGCTCGCCGTTCGCCGTTCGCTATTCGCCATTCGCCGTTCGCCTCTCGCCTTTCGCCTGCGGCTTCTCGAAGTAGACCTTGCCCTGGAACCGAACGCGCCGGATTCGACCTTGGGCGACCAGGCGGGCAAGGGCCTGACGCGCCCGGCCCGGCTCAAGCCTCAGGGCGCGCACAACATCCTCCTCGGTCACCGGCCGTGATGAGACAAGCGCGACCAGCGCCGGTGCCGGGTCGCCAGAGAGTGTCCTGGACCTGACCGGGACCGAGGACGCAACGACCTCTGCACCCGGTCCGAAAAGCATCTGAACCTGTTCAAGGTCGTCCCGGGTAAGCGGCCGGGCCCACTTTTCGGCCGGCGGCCGGACAACCGTGTTCAGGTGCACCCGGTCAGGCCGGATCCGCTCCGCAGCAAGCCGGAGCTTCATCAGATGCTCGACCGAATCGTTCACGTCCTTGACAAGCATAATCTCAAGCCACATCTGACCACGAAAGTGCCGTCGGAACCGAACCAGACCGTCGATGATATCACTCACCGCGAGTTCCCGGCGGCCCCGGTCAATCCAAGAGAATACGCGCTGGTCGGCAGCGTCGAGCGACGGCACGACCAGGTCAGCCGCGGACAGGTCGCGCCGGACCACCGGATCGGTCAGGAGGGTCGAGTTGGTTATCACCGCGACCGGAATGCTCGTCTCGGCCTTGAGCCGGCGGATGATTCGACCGATGTCCTTGTTGAGCGTCGGCTCGCCTTCACCGGAGAAAGTAAGGTATGACGGCCGCGAACGCTTGACCGCGGCGCGCACCTGGGCGACAACTTCATCAACCGGAAAGAAAGACCTTCTCTGCACGGCCTTGTCCGTGGTGCGGCCGCACTGGCAGTAGACGCAGTCGAGAGTGCAGGTCTTGTGGGGGATGATATTGATGCCTAGGGAAAGACCGAGACGGCGGCTGGGAACCGGGCCGTAGACGAAAGACGGAGTCATGTCCTGCGCTATGAGTCAGTCCGGGCCAGGCCGGTCAGGTGGGTTTTCAGATACTCGATTCCCTGCTCTTTCGACGTAATCCGGCCTTCAACCTGCAGGTCCTCAAGCTCCTGCAGAATCACCTTGAACGCCGGGCCGGGCTTGAGTCCAAGCTCAATCAGGTCGTCGCCTGTAACCAGCCGCCGGACGCGACGGGCCGAGTCCTCAGCCCGCTTCTGGTCAAACATCCGCGCGATGGTATCCTCAAGATGCGAGGTTCGACCCGCGGTCGCCCAGCCGTCGGCCACGCAGAGAATCATCAGGCCGAGTGCTTCCGGGCCCAAATCACGGAAGTAACGCCGAACAGCACGATCGGTCAGGTCAGGCGTCGTGGCAAGCAGGTGCAGGCGCATGTGCTCGGCAGTGAGCGTCTTGAGCATCGTGGTCTGGGCCCGGGACAAGCGCAGGCGCTCGCGTGCCACGCGGCCGACGACCCTCGCGCCCAGGCTGTCATGGCCATAGAAATGGACCTCGCCTTCGGTGTTTGTGAACCGGGTCTCAGGCTTGGCGATGTCATGCACCAGCCCGGCAAGCTTCAGCAGAGCGCGACGATAAGGCACAGGCTCACTGTTCGCTGCTCGCTCCGCGCCGTCCGCCGTTCTGCACTCTGCATTCTGCACTCTGCATTCTGCCTTCTGCCCAAAGTATGCATCCCACTCCGGCTCATACCGGGCGAAGAATCCGGGCTGGGCGATGAGCTCCTCGACCTTGTAGCAGGTCTGAAACGTATGGTGGCGCAGCTCAGGGTCGTCGAACACCGGCCCAAGCTCGGGCAAAATCTCCTGCAGCCGGCCCAGCTCGAAAAGCCGCAGGATGAACGGGTATGAACCGGGCTGGTCCATGATGCGCAGCAGCTCAGCCCCGATCCGCTCAGCCGCGGTCTCGCGCAGGGTAACTGAGCGTGCCTGCTCGTATACGTCCGGGGCAACCTCGAAGCCCAGCTCCAGGGCAAAGCGCATTGCTCTCAAGAGACGCAGCGGGTCCAGGCGTAATGAGTCTTCGGACACTGGCCGGATGACACGTGCCCGGATATCATCCTGGCCCTGCACGAGGTCGATAATCGGGCCTGGCTGACCGTGGTCAATCTCCGCGGCTAGGGCATTGACCGTAAAATCACGGCGCCGGATATCGTGCTCGATTGATAGATTGCCGAACCCGGTGAAGTCAAAGACCAGGTCCTCGCGGCAGACCACGCGTGCCTCGTCATCCGGCTCAGACAGGACAACCAGTCGGCCACGGGCCTTGCGGGCAAAGGCTCGAGCGAACCCAAGCCCAGACCCGGACACGGCAAAGTCAAAGTCGGTCGGCTCCCGGCCCATGAGCACGTCGCGGATGGTTCCGCCGACAAGGTACAGACTCCGGTCAGCCCGGAGTTCGAGCAGCCGGTCATAGAGCCGGCCCAGGTTCGCAAGGGCTTGTGCGATAGTCATGGGGGTGTCTACTTGAGGATACCGGCGGCAACCGCCAGCGTCAATCAGTATCGGTGCAGTCCCCACCTGAGCAGATTGATGCCGAAGAACGTAAACATCATCGCGGCGCAGCCTAGACCATAGAAGACGACGTCGCGCACACGGCCGGACCGGAAGTGCAGGTAGACGAGCATCACGGTCCAGGCAAACAGGGCCCATGACTCTTTCGGGTCCCAGTTCCAGTAGCTGCCCCATGAAGTGTCGGCCCAGGCCGCACCGGTCAGGATGCCGGTTCCGAGCAGGAGAAGCCCGGCCCGGGCCAGGCGCAGCGGGACCGACGGGTTTCGGTCCAGAGCACGGTCGAACAGTCGGACAACGCTCCAGACCAGGCCGGCAGCCAGACAGCCGTAGCCGGCGAACGCGGCGAGAATGTGTCCGGCGAACCACGGGCTGTCAAGCAGCGGGTTCAGGTCACCGCCACGATGGAATCCGACCGGAGCAAGCGCACCCGCGAGCAGCAGCACACTGGCCAGGTCAGTGCCGGCCTTGGCCGAGCCTTGGCGCGTGCCAAGGTAGACCAGAAGCCCTGCTCCCTGCGCGGCCAGGGCGAAGAGCGCCAGCGCCTCAAATCGCGAGGCAAAAGGCAAAAACCCGGTTGCGATAGCGCGGAGCACGACAAACACGACCTGCAGGACTAGGCCCAATCCTGAAAGTACGACGCCCGGCCAGAAGGCCGGCCTGCGGCCGAGCACGGTCACAAGGCCTGACACAACATAGGCACCAAGGGCAAGCCAGAGCAGGACTGGCTCGGTCACGGTTCGGCTCTCCTAAGAGCCTCGCCCAGCAGTCCCAGAAGCACAAGACCAAAGCCGATGAACAGCACCGGCCGCAGCCGGACGTCGTTAGCGACGAATACCGCCCCAACTGCTGGTGCGAAAGATGCCGCAGTCAGTCGCAGACGTGCGCCTTCGACCGCTGCCGAATCGCCGACTGCAAGCCACTGCCGGGTATTGTTCACGACCAGACCGACCTGTTTGTGTTCGACGTCGAAGCCGAAGCTTGTGACTTCCAGTCCGGGCCGGAGACGGACACGCTGGTTGTGCAGGAGCGAGTATTCGTCTTCGCCCACCGCCAGTTCGTACTCTTCAAGGAACCCTTGCTCAACGACACGGGACAGCACCAGCCGGTAACCATCGACCGTGACGGTATGGTTCCAAGTCAGTGATGCGGCGAAAGCTTTCGTGCCGGCCGTGGCGCGGATAAGTGCCGCGGGCGCAGGTCTGAAGCCACGGCTGGTCCGCACCCCGAGCGAGTCGAGCCGAACCGAGAACGGCAGCTCAACAACCCCCTTCAGGTTCTGTGCTAGGCAGTAGTTCCGTGCTCCGGCTCCAACCGGCAGGAACAGGTAGCCGCCGCGACTCAAGGTCTGGTTCAGAAGGATGCCGACGATTCCGAGTGCGAGTCCGAAGTGTGACAGCGCAGCCGTCCGTCTTCGCTGCCCAATCAGTCTGACCGCACCGACAAGACCACTCAGCCCGCACAGACACGCGGCGGCAACGAACCACCAGGAACCAGCAACCTTCTGTACCTCGTCTAGTCCGAAAACACTTGCGACCGCGGCCGCGGTTGCAAGGGCCAAAGCAACCAGCGGGCCTGCAGTGCGCAGGCCCCGGCCTGACCGGGAAGCGACGTCAACCGAAAGGTGGAGCATTCGGACTGCCGGTCGGTCCCTAGCTCAGCGCGGCAAGCAGGGCTTGAGCGATCAAGGGGATTTCATCCCGGCGAATCGTGCGAAAGTCGAGCAGGTATTCGTCGTGCTCGACCCGACCGAACACCGGCGGGCGGTTGCGCCGCATCCGGCGGGCAAGCTCGTCCACAGAAATGGCTCTTGGCTTCAGGGCCAGGCAACGGGATTCAAGGCTCTCGGTCGCAAGCGAACCGCCGCCGACTTCAGCCCGGCACGGCCGGACCCGCAGTTCAGCCTTACCAGCCAGGGCCGGGCCGACCCGGCGTTTCAGTGCGGTCGCCTCAGTCTGCAACTGCGCCACCGGCTTCAGAAGCAACTGGAACAAAGCGTGCTCCTTCACGGCCTGCTCCTCGTCGAGAAAAAGCAGGAGAGTACGTTCAAGTACCGCATAGGTGAGCTTGCCGCAGCGCAGGGCCCGGGTCAATGGGTGTTTCTTGAGCAGGTCAACGTACTTCTTCCGGCCGACAATGATCCCGGCCTGGGATGCGCCGATGAGTTTGTCGCCGGAGAAGCAGACCAGGTCTGCGCCCGCCGCAACCGACTCCTGTACCAGCGGCTCCTTGGGCAGACCGTACTTCGAAAGGTCGATGAGTGCGCCCGAGCCCAGGTCGTCGACAACCGGGATCGAGTGCTCTTTCCCGAGCGCGACCAACTCGTCAAGCCCGACTTCTTTGGTGAAACCGGTGATCCGGTAGTTCGAAGTGTGGACGCGCAACAGCAGTGCCGTATCGGCGCTAATGGCGCTGCGGTAGTCACGCAGATGGGTACGGTTGGTCGTGCCAACCTCGACCATTCGACAACCACTCTGAAGCATCACCTCCGGAATCCGGAACGCACCGCCGATTTCGATAAGCTGGCCGCGCGAGACCACAACCTCCCGGCCGCGCGCCAGGCCGGTGAGAATTAGGAGCGTTGCCGCGCAGTTGTTGTTCACGACCATGGCCGCTTCCGCGCCGGTCAGCTCGCAGAGAAGAGGCTCGATGTGCCGGTACCGGCTGCCGCGGCGACCGGTGGTGCGGTCAATCTCGAGACAGCAGAAGTGCTCGGCCGCATCGGCCAGCGCTTCATGCGCTGCGCGCGACAAAGGAACCCGACCGAGACCGGTGTGCAGGATGACACCGAGGCCGTTGATTGCACGGACCAGAGTCGGCCGAATCTCGCCTTCAAGCCGCTCCCGCAGTTCCTCGATACAGAACTCCCGAGTTCGTCCCGCAGTGATGTCGGCCCGCACCTCCTCCAGATACTCCCTTACCGCCCGCACCGCCATCCGTCGGTGCACCCGGCCAAGGACCGGGCCGAGCCGGGCATCGGCAAGCAACCTGTCGACCGAAGGCAGGGAACGAAACATCACGCCCTTATCATTCATCACCGCACCAGGGTCTCGCGGACAAACGCCGCCCGCCGTTCATCACGCTGGGCAGCCTCAAGAGTCTCACCGAGCATTGCCTGCAGATTGGCCGGCCGCACCAGAATCAGCAACCGGCTCACCCCTGCCAGGTCAATCTCATTGACGATTCCCAGCGCGACTCCGAGCCGCAGGGTCGCAATCAGGTTGATCGCTTCGTCGGATGAGAGGATGCGCGCGCCCTTGAGAATGGCGAAGGATCGGAAGACTTTGTCTTCAAGCTCGATGCGCAGGTTCTTCATCAGGTACTCGCGGGCCTTGCGCTCGTAATCCACGACCTGACGGCTGATGTCGGCGACCGAGTCGACGATTTCCTGTTCGGACTGGCCCAGCGTTTTCTGGTTGGAGATCTGGATGAAGTTGCCTCTGGTTTCGCTGCCTTCGCCGTAGAGTCCACGTACGGCGAGTCCGATGTGGAGTGCGCCGCGCAGGACTTTGTCGATTTCCCGGGTCAGGACCAGGCCGGGCAGGTGGACCAGGACCGAGGCCCGCAGGCCGGTGCCGACGTTGGTCGGGCACGCGGTGAGGAACCCGAATTCGGGCGAGAAGGCGTACTGAACCTGGGCTTCGAGTTTGTCGTCGAGGCTGAGCGCGGTTTGGAGCGCGTCAAGGAGCGCCAGGCCTGAGGCCAGGACCTGGAGCCGGAGATGGTCTTCTTCGTTGACCATGAGACTGAGGGTCTCGTCGGTGTTGACGTACAGGCCGCGTCGCGCTTTGGAGGAGAGGAAGTCCGGGGAAATAATGTGCCGTTCGAGGAGATACTGGCCCTGGTTTTCTGAGAGGAGCGGGTCGTCGATGAACCGGCCTGAGTTGTCAAGTCCGGCGGCGTTGAGTGCCCAGCGGACTGCGTCGATGACCTGTTCCTGCTCGGTTTTCTTGGCGCGCGGGACAAACGGCACGCCGGCGAGGTTGCGGGCCAGTCGGATGCGCGAGGAGATGACGACGTCCGAGTCCGGGCCTGAGGCTGTGAGCCAGCGGCCAACGCCGTTACTTCCCAGCTTCATCTTCCACCTTGCGCAGTTCATCGCGCAGTGCCGCAGCTTTCTCGTAGTCCTCGTTCTTGATCGCGGCAGAGAGGGCATCCCGGATCCGGTCTGTGGTCAGCCGGACATGAGCGTCTTTGCGGCCGGTTCTGGTTGTCCGGCCCAGGTGCTGGGTTGCGCCGTGCAGGCGCCGAATCAGGGGCAGGAGTTCTTCGCGGAAGGCGATGTAGCAGTAGTCACAGCCAAGCCGGCCCTGGCGCTTGAAGTCGGCCAGTGTCGTGCCGCAGTGCGAGCAGACCAGCGCGGCGTCTTTTTCCTTGAGTCCGGCCTTGAGTTCGGCCATTACCTCGACCGACGCGGTCTTGGCCGGCTTGACCTCGGCCAGGCCCCGTTGCCGGGCGCACTCGGTGCAGACGGCAAGTTCGGTCACCTTACCGCCCGAGTCCATCTGATGGACCTTGATGCTGGCTTCGTTCTCGCGGCAGAGATCACATTTCTTCATCTTGGAGTACTCCGTCAGAAAGAAGCAGACGTCGGGTGGCACGTTCGGCCACTGCCCGGTTGTGAGTTACTACCAGTGCGGTCATCTTCCTTTCTTCGCGCAGTCGAGCGAACAGGTCCATCAGTGCCGCGGCCGAGGCTGAGTCCAGGTTTCCGGTCGGCTCATCAGCCAGGACGACTGCCGGCCGGTTCACGAGCGCACGGGCCAGGGCGACCTTGGCCCGCTCGCCGCCCGAAAGTTCGCCGGGCCGATGGTTCAGCCGCGAGGCGAATCCGACCTCAGTCAGAACCTCCTCGGCCCGGCGAAGTGCTTCCCGCCGGCTCCGGCCGGCCACGAGCAGAGGCATGGCCGCGTTTTCTAGGACCGTGAACTCGACCAGCAGGTGGTGGAACTGGAAGACGAATCCGACCTTCTGGTTCCGCAGGTCCGGCAGTTGATATTCAGAGTACCGGAAAACGTCTTCGGAATCAAGGAAGACACGACCGCGCGTGGGCCGGTCGAGTGCACCCAGAATGTGCAGCAAGGTCGATTTCCCGGTTCCTGAGGGGCCGAGGATGGCCACCAGTTCGCCAGGACGGACCGACAGGTTGACGCCGCGCAGAACCGTCAGTTGTTCGGGCCCGGAGTCGAACACGCGCCAGACGTCCTCGGCGACAAGCACCGGCGCGGGCCCGGCTGGTTCCTCGACTGCCGGACTGCTATTCATATCTGATTGCTTCCAGCGGTATGAGCCGGGCCGCACGGAGCGCCGGGTAAATGGTTGCCGCGAACGTGATGACGAGCGCGGCCAGACAGACGATAACAAAGTCCTGCCACTGCATCTGGACCGGCAGGTTCTTGATGAAGTAGACGTCGCCGGGCAGAGAGACAATCCGGTAGTGATTCAGGGCCCAGGAGATGACAAACCCGAACGCCGCGCCCAGCGTTGTGCCGATGACACCGATCAGCCCGCCCGCGGCAACAAAGATGCGCGTCACGGTTTCGGGGCGGGCTCCAATCGCCTTGAGAATGCCGATTTCGCGGGTCTTACGCATGACCATCATCATCAGCATGCCGATGATGTTGAACGCGGCCACCAGAACAATCAGGACGAGCACGATGAACGTCACGACCTTCTCCAGCCGCAGCGCGGTGAAGAGGTTGCGATTCTGAGCAATCCAGTCGGTCGTCCGAAACGGGTAGCCCAGGGTCATCATAATTCGCTTGGCAATAGCGCCCGAAGCGTACACGTCCCGGACCCGGACCTCGTAACCGGTGATTGAGCCTTTCATGTCCAGGAACTCCTGGATATCGGCCAGCGCCAAGTAGATGAAGCTCGAATTGTACTCGTACATGCCGCAGTCGAAGATACCGTTGACCCGGAAATGGCGCGTGCGCGGCACGAATCCGAGCGGCGTGCTCGTTCCGCCGAACGGCGAGGCGAGGTTAACCCGGTCGCCAACCGCAAGCCCCAGTACCCGGGCGAGTTCGACTCCGAGCACGACCCCGGCCGAATCGAACCTGAACCCGCCCTGAACCACAGTGCCGCCGACGTCGGTAATCTCGCTCTCCTTGTTCGGGTCGATGCCGCGAATCACGACGCCTTCGACACCGTTCTCAGAGCGAACCAGGGTCTTGGCATAGACAAATGGAGCTACCTCTAGGACCCCGGGAATCCGGCCGATGCGCGCCTGCAGGGTATCAAGCGGCCCGGCGTACGGCAGGGGCGCGTAGTTAAACTGGGTGACAACGATGTGGGGCGTGGCGCCGAGAATCCGGTCTTTGAGTTCTTTGTGGAAGCCGTTTTCGACCGAGAGGACGATGATGATTGCCGCGACGCCGACAAACACTCCGCCGATGGCAATCGCGGTAATCCCGGAGAGCATTCGGCGTCCGCGGCCGCGCAGGTACCGTCCGGCCATGAAGAGCTCGAATCTCATGCCGCGGGCAAGGCCCAGGGGCCTAGGGTTCGGGAGCCGGGCAGAACTCCTCGTCTCCTTGATTCTTTGAATCCCGGTTGGGCCGGAGCTGCGGAAACAGAATCACATCCCGGATGTTGGGCGAGTTGGTCAGAAGCATGGTCAGCCGGTCGATGCCGATGCCCAGCCCGCCGGTCGGCGGCATGCCGAATTCGAGTGCTTCGCAGTAGTCCTCGTCGACCGTAGCAAACTCCTCGTTCTGCGCCACGCCTTCTTCAAACCGCTGCCGCTGCTCAAGCGGGTCGGCGAGTTCGGAGAAGGCGTTGCCGAGCTCCATGCCGCAGACCACCGGTTCGAACCGCTCGACTAGGTTCGGATTGTCGCGGTGGGTCTTAGCCAACGGCGTCGTGACCTTGGGATGGTCGATGACGAACGTCGGTTCGACGATCCGGTCCTGAACCAGCTCGGTGAACAGCTTGTCCAGAAGCTTGGCCCGGGAGATGCCCTCGCCTGCTGCAACGCCGGCCCGGTCGGCAACCTGCTTGAGCATCGGCAGGGAAAGCTCAAGCGGGTCGGCCGCAATGCGCTCGGCCAGCGCGTCAACGAACTTCAGGCGCCGCCACCGACCGAGGTCAACGATGTGGTTGCCGAACCGGACCTCGGTCCGGCCGTGCAGCTTCACGGCCAGGAAGGCAAACAGCTCTTCGGTCAGCTTCATCACGTCGTGGTAGTCAACAAAGGCCCAGTACAGCTCCATCTGAGTGAACTCAGGGTTGTGGGTTCGGTCCAGGCCCTCGTTGCGGAAGTCACGACCAATCTCAAACACCTTCTCCAGTCCGCCGACAATCAGCCGCTTCAGATACAGCTCGTCCGAGATGCGCAGAAACATCTGCTGCTCAAGCACGTCGTAGTAAGTGGTGAACGGCCGGGCCGCGGCACCGCCGTAGATGGGCTGAAGCACCGGTGTTTCGACCTCAATGAAACCGCGCTCGGTAAGAAACTCCCGCACCAGCCCGACGATGCGGCTGCGCGCCAGCAGCACGCGCCGCGACTCTTCGTTGACCAGCAGGTCAACATGGCGCTGCCGGTATCTGGTTTCGATGTCACGCAGGCCGTGGAACTTCTCAGGCAAAGGCCGCAGAGACTTGCCGAGCAAGACCAGTTCCTTGACGTTGACCGTCACCTCGCCGGTCCGCGTGCGGAATACTTGGCCTTGGGCGCCGACGAAGTCGCCGAGGTCGAGCAGGTTGAGGCGGGAGAATGCTTCGTCGCCGAGCGTATCCTGGCGCAGGTAGAGCTGAAGCCGGCCTGAAGCATCCTGAATGTGGCCGAACTGGGTCTTGCCATGCTCACGGCGCGACATCAGCCGTCCCGCGACCCGCACTTCGCTGTTCTCCAGCTCGGCAAATCGTTCGATGACCGCCTGGCATGAATGCGTGCGGTCATACCGGTAGGCATAGGGGTTGACACCCTGCTCGCGCAGCCGTCCGAGCTTGCCGAGCCGCACTTCCCGGTCATGGCCGCTGGCTGGTGCTGGTTCGGGCCGATTAGTGGTCATTGGTGTCAACTATATCCGGCGCGGCTCCGAAGTCAAACCGACCTTGAAGCCGAGGTAAGTCAAAGGGCAGGAAGCGAGAGGCGAAAGGGGCGACTGCCAACAGGTTGACTTCCGGCTGCTTCCGACTATCATCACGCCGTGTTTTCCGGCCGCCGATTGCCTTTGACCATCGAAGGACCAGAGCCGTCTCTCTACCGGCATCGGGCAGGAGCGCGATGAACACGATTCTGCTGATGGTCGGTGCGTTTGTCGGCTACATTGTGGCCTACCGTACCTACGGCCGGTTTCTGGCCCGGCGCATCTTCCGGATTGACCCGAATGCCGCGGTTCCGGCGGTAACTCGGCGCGACGACGTTGACTTTGTCCCGACCCGCCGCATCATCGTCTTCGGTCACCACTTCACCTCGATTGCCGGAACCGGCCCGATTGTCGGACCGGCAATCGGCGTCATCTGGGGCTGGGTCCCGGCTTTCATCTGGGTCTTTGTCGGCTCGATTGTCATGGGTGGAGTCCACGATTTCGGCTCGCTGGTTGTCTCCCTGCGCAATCAGGGCCGCTCGATTGCCGATATCACCCGCGAGCTCATCGGTCCGCGGGTACGGACAATCTTCTTCCTGGTGGTACTGCTGATTCTCTGGGTCGTGATTGCCATCTTCGGTCTGGTCATCGCGCTCATCTTCAACCGGTTTCCTGCTTCGGTGATTCCGGTCTGGGCCGAGATTCCGATTGCGGTTGCGCTCGGCTGGCTGGTGTATCGTCGGCACCTGGCCAGCCGACTGCTCTTTTTCGACATCGCGGCAATCCTCCTGATGTACGGCACGATCGCGCTCGGCTGGCGGTTCCCGCTGGTCATGCCTCCGTTGTTCGGCATTCCGGCCACCGGAGTCTGGACCATCATCCTGCTCGTCTATGCCTTTGTCGCGTCGGTGCTGCCGGTCACGACTCTGCTCCAGCCGCGCGACTACATCAATGCCTGGGAGCTGGTTGTCGCGCTCGGGCTCATGACACTTGGGGTGTTTGCCGCCGGGCTTTTCCGCAACATGAATCTGGTCGCGCCGGCGTTCCGCCCGGCCGTGCCCGGTGCGCCGTCGCTCTGGCCCGTGCTGTTCATTACCATTGCCTGCGGCGCCATCTCCGGCTTCCACTCGCTGGTGTCGTCCGGCACTTCGTCGAAACAGGTCGCGCGCGAGCCGGATGCGTTCTTTGTCGGTTACGGCGCGATGCTGGTCGAGTCGGCCCTGGCCGTGCTCGTCATCATCGCCTGCTGCGCCGGCATCGGCCTGGCCTATCGGACCGCGGACGGCAGCGTGCTTACCGGGGTTGCAGCCTGGACCCGGCACTATGCGAGCTGGGGCGCGGCCGAAGGGATGAACGCCAACCTTGACGCCTTTGTCACCGGCGCGGCCAACCTCCTGGGCAGTCTCGGGATTCCGACCGGCGCAGCAATTGCGGTGATGGGCGTGCTGGTTGCCAGCTTTGCCGGTACGACCCTGGATACCGCAACCAGGCTTCAGCGCTACGTCATCAGCGAGCTGGCAACTGCGGCCCGGGTACCGGTCCTGGGCAAGCCCTGGATTGCGACAACCCTGGCGGTGGTGAGCGCCGGTGCGCTGGCATTCGCCACCGGCGCGAACGGCGCCGGTGCACTGAAGCTCTGGCCGGTGTTCGGTGCCGTCAACCAGCTTCTGGCCGGACTGGCCCTGCTGGTCGTGGCGGTCTGGCTCCGGCCCAGAACGAAGTTCTACTGGCTGGCGCTCGGGCCGGCGCTGTTCATGCTGGTGATGACAAGTTGGGCCCTTGTCTTGAAGATACGGCAGTTCGTGTCGGTCGGCAACTGGCTCTTGTTCGGAGTCAGCGCTGCCTGTCTGCTGCTCGAACTCTGGATGGTCTTTGAGACCGTGCTCGTCGGGCGGCGGCCGTCTACAAACCGAGCATCAGCTTCGCCGTTGTGAAGAAGATGAGCAGGCCCGTGATGTCGACAATCGTCGTCAGAGCCGGACTGGCCACGACCGCCGGGTCAACCCGCAACCGGGCTGCAGCCAGCGGCAGGACTGCACCAATCAGCGTCGAGGTCACGACCTGAATGCCAAGTGCGCAGGCGATGGCCACGCCGACGCCAATCGGCGTCACGCCCGGCGGCAGGGTCCGACCGCCGTGAAACAGCATCACCCGGCCGAATGCGAACAACCCAAGTACGACCGCCAGCAGCAGTGCGGTCAGAAACTCCCGCACGAGCACGCGCACCGAGTCGCGCGGCACAATCTCGCCCAGGGCCAGGGCCCGAATCACGAGCGTGGCCGACTGACTGCCGGTGTTGCCGCCGGTGTCGGCGAGCATCGGCATGAAGGTCGCGAGCAGAGCGACCTGAGCCAGGAGCGCCTCGAACCGCTGAACGATGAACCCGGAGACCAGACCGAGCACGGCCAGCCCAAGAATCCAGCCGACCCGATTGCGGAAATGCTCGAGCGGCGTCGTCTTCATGTAGACGTATGACTCGTGCTGGCCGCTGATACCCATCAACTTCTCGACGTCCTCGGTCTGCTCCTGAGTCAACACGTCGGCAGCGTCGTCGTGCGTGATAATCCCGACCAGCGCGTTTCCTTCGTCAACCACGGGCAGCGCAATCAGGTCGTACTTCTGGATGGTTCGGGCTGCGGTCTCCTGGTCGTCAGTAACCCGGGCCGCAATTGGGTCCGGCCCCATGATGTCGCGCACCCGGGCCTCGGGCCGGGCAAGAATCAGGTCTTTGAGCGAGACGCTGCCGAGCAGGTGACGCTGGCCGTCGATCACGTAGCTGTAGTAGATAGTCTCCTTGTCCGGAGCTTCGCGGCGGAGCCGGGCCAGTGCGTCGGCCACGGTTTCGTCCGGGGAAAGGGTTGCGTACTCCGAGGTCATGATCGCCCCGGCTGTCCCCTCCGGGTAGGACATCAGACGCCGGACATCCTCGCGCTCGGCCTGAGCCATGGCCGGCAGCAGGGTCTCGCGCCGGTCCTCGGGAAGCTGACGGAGCAGGTCAACGCGGTCGTCCGGCGGCATGTCGGAGAGCAGCCGGCCCAGCTCGTCGCGCGGCATCAACTCGACCAGGGCCAACTGGAGTTCCGAGTCAAGATGAGTGAATACCTCGGCCCGGGTCGCGGACGGCGCCGGCTTGAGCACGGCCACCAGTTCGGCCGGTTCCAGCGCGGCGAGAAAGTCGGCCACGGCCTGCGGGTGGGTGTGGGTCAGGAACTCACGCAGCTCGGCCGAATCCCCGTTCGCGATCGCCTCGCGCAGTTCGGGAATCAACAGCGGATTAGGGGTCGAACGGTGGTGGCGCATACTGCCGCTCACCCGCGACCGGCCGACAGGTACTTCACGGCAGAGACTATATCGAACACAAGCCGATTCGCAACCCGGGCGACGGTACCGAGCTCAACTGCCGACTCCGGCCAGCTTTGCCGCAAGGCGGATCGCCGCGGTCATCGAGTCGGGCGAGGCGATGCCTTTGCCCGAGATGTCGAACGCGGTGCCGTGCAGGGGCGAGGTGCGGACGTGGCCAAGGCCCAGGGTCACGTTCACACCCCGGCCACGCGCAAGCAGTTTGGCCGGAATCATCGCCTGGTCATGATACATGGAGACGTAGCCGTCGAACCGCATCGCCGAACCACCGGGCGAAAGCAGGCCGGCAAAGGCAGCGTCGGCCGGGACCGGGCCAGAGGCATCGATGCCGGAATCGCGGCAGAGTTTGACCCCGGCGGCAATCCGCTCTTCTTCTCCGCGGCTGAACTCAAAGCTGTGTGGGTTGAAGGCGAGGACGCAGAGGCGGGGACGTTTCGGCATTGCAGATTGCAGATTGCAGATTGCAGATTGGCGCAGGAACTGGTCAAGCAGCGTGGCCTTTTCCAAGACCGTCTCGGGTGTGATGCGGCGACTGACAAGGGCAAGCGGCAGATGAATCGTGACGAACACGGTCTTGAACCGCGGCGTCCAGGCGAGCATGGCGTGATGAGCTGCACCGAGCCGGTCGGCAAGGAACTCGGTCTGGCCCGGCCAGGAAAAACCGGCAAGGCGCAGCGCTTGTTTTGAGACCGGTGCGGTGACGAGCGCAGCGAACTCGCCCCGGCGGAGCAGGTCGACACCGCACTCTAGCGCCGCGAGCGCTGCTCTGCCGCAGTTCTTCTGCGGCCGGCCATGGGAATACCGGCCCGGGTCTTTGACCGAGTCGTCGACAACCGAAAGGTTAACCCGAGTTGCCAGTCGCTTCTCTTCCTGCGCAAACACCTTCTGGCAGCCGATGACTCTGCATTTTGCCCTTTGACTTGCGCTCATGCGTGTCAGCGCCTTCAAGACTATTTCCGGCCCGATGCCGGCCGGGTCGCCCATGGTGATACCAAGCAGCGCAGATCTGGCCACGCCGGGACGAAGCCTGGAGCCTGAAAGACGAGTCAATGGTTCCTCGTCGGCTAGTAGTGGCTCAAGGTGCCTGACCGCCGGGTGTAGCGGTCGATGACCGCAAAGACAACAAGGCCGAAGGCAACCCAGACCACACAGAGCACACCTACCCGCAGAAACGACGCACCGACCGAGAAGCTCATCTGCTCGCCCAGAAGGAAGTGGCGCACGGTCAGGATGCCGTAGGTGGTGGGCACGGCGAGTGCGGCCTTCTGCATGAAAGCGGGCAGGACCGCAAGCGGGTAGGCAATCGGCGTAATCACCATGATGATGCTGCCCAGGGCCTCGGAAACCAGCCAGCCCTGTTTGAATATGAGCGTGGTCGAGGCCATGATCATGCCGATGCCGTAGAGCGCGATAAGCATCAGGCCGACAATCGCCAGCGACGGCAGGAGCCCGGCCGGGTTGATGGTCAAACTGAACAGGATGAGGATGAAGATAAGCTGGGTCGCAATCATCAGAACCTGGTGCAGGATGGAGTGCATCGCCATGCCCATGGCAAACACCCAGCGCGGAACCGGCGCAGCAAACACCGGTTCAAGCGTGCCGTACATCTGCTCTTTGCGCAGGCTGAAGCCCATGGCCCAGAGCGCCATGTTCAGAAACCCGATGAAGACATAGCCGAGCGTAACAAAGGTTATGATGTCGCCGGTGCCGACCAGTTCCTTGAGGTGCGCGGACTGGCGGCCGCCGACCAGGGCGATGCCGTAGAGCAGGTAAGGCAGCAGATAGACAACCGGGTCAATCAGGCTGCGGGCAAAGTCGGCCGGATAGGTGAGCTCGAGTTTCCACTCCTTGATGTTCTCGGCCCAGACCGCGTGCGCATAGTGCGACAACCTGCGCCAGAAGCCGGCGGTCTCCTTTGTCATTCTTCTAGTGCATCCCGACTGTGCCGTCGCGGCGGGTCTTGCGTTCCAGCACGCCGAAGAGTAGATAGCCGCCGACAAGCAGGACCGCATCCATCAGCAGCAGGATGCCGACGGTCTGCCAGAGGTTGACGTGCTGCCGGTTGAGCAGGATGATGCCGCGAATCGCCACCAGGGCCCAGGTCAAAGGAATCAGCATACTGACAAACGAGGTTATTGGGTTGACCTGAACCGGATAGCGGATCGGCGAAAAGAGAAAGAAAACCCATTCCAGCGTATGCACCCAGCCGTGGACTTCTTTGATGAGCAGAGTGAATCCGGCAAAGGCAATGGCAAAGCCGTAGAACCCGAGCATCAGCAGCCCGACAATCAAAAGCACCGGCAGCACATTGGCCAGGGTGAACCTGACGCCGAAAAAGATGCCGATGATTGCGGCCTGAAACAGGGCCATCACCGTTGCCCAGACCCACTCAGCCACGGTCTTGCCGATAAGGATGACGAGCGGCGGCGTGGGCGAGGCGATGATGTATTCCATCGTGCCCCAGTAGGTCTCCTCGCGCAGCGAGTTGCCCACACCCCAGAGCGCAGAGAAGACAAACGTCGAAACCATCGCGCCGATGAGGACAAACGCCATGTAGTTGCCCGAGCCGGTCAGATGCTCGAATGCGGCTGAGTTCATTGAGCCGACCAAGGCCTTGCCCTGAAACACAAACGGCATGACCCAAAGCAGCGGAAAGACGCCCCAGAAGGCAATCATAATAGGGTAGGAAAGCCATATCCGCATCGTCTTGCCCGCTTCAGCCCAGACCACGCGCAGACCAGCCGCAAAGCTCATCTCGTGTTCCGGCCCGGTTCAGCCATTCTGCCTTCGTCTCTATTCCGGCTTGTGTTCACTCGTGTCCGCTCCGAGCGACGTGCCGGTGACGTAGAGAAACACGTCTTCGAGGGTCGGTTCCTTGACGTCGATGCCGAGAATCTTGCTCGTACCACGCAGATGCTCAATGACGTCGGCGAGCACCGCTTCGGCACGCGGGGCCACAACCTTGAGCGCGGTCACGCCGTCCTTGAACTCGACCGCCACCCGCTCGACTCCGGGCAGTTGCTCAATCGGCGCAACGTCAGGCCGGCCCTGGCAGCGGATTTCCAGCACCTCGGTATGGGGGATGTCGCGCTTGTACTGCTCAGGCGGCTTCACGTCCACGATTCTTCCCTTGTTGATGAAGGCAATCCGGTCGCAGAGCTCGTCCGCCTCGTCCATGTAGTGCGTTGTCAGAAGAATCGTCTTGCCCTGCTTGCGGTTCAGCTCGTCCTTGATGAACTGGCGGATGAACCGGGCGAACTGCGGGTCGAGGCCCAAGGACGGCTCGTCGAGCAGGACCAGGTCCGGGTTGTGCAGGATGGCCCGGGCCAGGCTGACTTTCTGCTTCATCCCTGAGGAGTAGCGCTCAAGCCGCTCGCGCTCAACGTCCTTCAGGCCCAGAAGGTCGATCAGGAAATCAATCCGCTTGTCCCGTTCCTTGCCGGTCAGGCCGTAGAGCGCAGCAAAGAAGTTCAGATTGTCGCGGGCCGAGAGTTTCCAGTAAAGCGTACGCTCGCCTGAAGTCAAGAGCCCGATGCGCTGGCGACAGAAGAGCGAGTCGCGGAACGCGTCATGACCAAAGACCTCGATTGTCCCTGAGTCCGGAATAAGCAGAGTGGCGATGCAGCGGACAAGCGTGGTCTTGCCTGCACCGTTCGGACCCAAGAGTCCAAACAGCTCGCCCGGCCGCAGCGCAAGCGTCGCCCCATCGACCGCGCGCGTGACTTTCTTGCGCAGGCCCCGGCCGCGGCGGAAGTTCTTGACCACCGCCCGGCAATCAAGGGCGTAAGCAGCAGGAGACGTATCGCTCATGGCGGCGAATCTTATGGCCGAATCAGGGCCGAGTCAAGGACTCGTGCCTCACGGACGTCTTCCTCTGCCACGTGCTCCGAGGTGATACTCTTCGAGCGCCTGCCCGATTCGCAGCAAGATGGCTTCGGAGACGCGACCAAGGCATCAGCGCGCCGCCCAGGCCCAGTCCGCTCTGGGACCGGACCAGCGACTCTCAGTCGTCTTCTATCAGAATCACCTTTCGGCTGACGATCGTAGATGGCGTCTCGAAACGCACAAAGTAGACGCCGGACCAGCGGAGTTGAACAGAGTAGCGGCCGGGCAGATGCTGGCCGGAAGCCAGCTCGGACACGACACGGCCCGACGCATCGTACAGGCTCAGCCTGACCTCTGAAGCGACCGGCACGTCGTAGCGGACGACCGCCCTGCCCGCAGCCGGATTCGGGCTGACCGAAAGCGTCCACTCCCTTGGTGGGAGCGGGTTCCCGGCCGCGATTCCGGCCGGCACGATGGCGAAGGCGGAGTCGGACTCGTCGAACTGCCAGCCCGGGCCGTAGACGATGGCCAGCACCTTGGCCCAGGCAACCTCAGTATCAGGCACGACCCAGGCATAGCTCGACTCGGTCGGCGCTAGGCCGGTCACAATCGTGTCCAGTCGCCAGAACCGCTCGCCAGTCGGCACGACTGTGTCGGTCTTCAGGAACAGCGACACCGAATCGCACCGGGGCGGGGTGTAGATGCGCCAGCGCATCTCGCACGTGTCGCCCGACCTCAACTCTCCAAGCGTGTCGGGCCACGTCACTCGAATGGCCTCGACCTCGAACATCGAGACCCTGCCGTTGCCCGCACAGACAAGGTCATTGTACCCGTTGCCGTTCATGTCGTGCACGTTCGTGAGCAGGCATTCAGTCCTGCCGAGGTCGTCCCACCACTGCCAGACTTCCTGGAACTGGTTGTTGCCTATTGCCTTGTAGACGAAGACGTCCCGTGGTAGAGCCCAGACCAACTCCTCGACGCCATCGCCGTCCATGTCCCCACAAGTGCTGCGGGCGTCGCCGTTTGACCTCCTGACCTTCCGGTCAACCAGCACATGCTGGTAGCGGTTGTTTCCGGCAGCACCTTCCCACATGTAGAGATACAGCGTGTCGGTAATGTGGTCCCAGAAACGGACGAAGAACTCTGGCCTGCCATCTTGGTCAAGGTCATTGCCCGAGAACACGTCATGCGCGTTGGGGAGGTGCATCGTGTCCACAAACACGAGTTCGTACTGGTCGGCGCCTGTGCACTCGTATACCGAAGTCCCGAGTCCGGCGATGTCGGCGGTAACGAACTCACGGCTGCTGTCCTGGTCGAAGTCGCCGCACGTGAACGCGAAGCCATGCCCGCGGTGGCGGTTCCAGACAAGCACGTTGCTGTCGTCGGCGACGTTTTCCCAGATGCCCGCCCCGACGGACTCTGAGCCGGCCGCGAAGAGCAGTTCCTTCCTGCCGTCTCGGTCGAGGTCGGGTGTGATCATCGGCGGGGCCACTGACGCCATCGCGTGCGCGTAGCGGTACGACCAGACCATCGATTCCGGATACGAGAACGAATCCGGGCTCTCCATGACGACTAGCACATTGTAGAGCGAGTCACAGGTCGGGACGAAGTCCCAGTTCACGCCCAGCATGTCAGTCAACCCATCCTGGTCTATGTCGCCGACATCGAACGGTCGGAAGTTGCCCGTCGTAATCCCAGGAGGATAGGGGTATCCTCCCGTATCGGCGAAGGCCAGCACGAAGTGATTCACCGGCCTGTACTCCCAGACCTCCCAGCGCAGCGGATCCGTCGGGTAGATAGTACCGGTCCAGAAAATCAGCTCTTGGAGAGAATCGTGGTCACTGTCACAGCAGAGGACATTCCCGCCCGCCCGCCCGTATGTGCCCGAGGCAAGTCTGGCCCTGAGACTAAGGCGGTACTCTGGCCAGGCTTGCGCTACGAACACGAACAGGAGTAGGTAACTGGCTTGCGACGGGATACGGGGCCGCACAGCGCGTCCTGCTCAGGGAGTTGGCTAGCGAGTAATGACGAGCCTTCGCGTTTGGACGGTACCGTCAACCGCCAGTCTGCAAAGGTACACACCGGCCGGCAGAACCAGACCACGGTCGTCTCTTCCGTCCCACCTGGCGACATGAGCGCCTGCCTTTTCAGCTCCTGACCCCAGCCGCCTTACGACCCGACCGGAAACGTCGAACAGGGCGAGGTCAACTTCACCCGCGTGCGAGAGCTGGTAGGGAATAGCGGTCTGAGTCGAGAACGGGTTCGGCCGGTTCTGCCTTAGACAGGTGCCAGCGGCAGTCTGGCCATCTGCTGCTTGTCCTCCACCTTGTCCTCGCGGCCACTCGTCCACTTGGAAGAGCTTCAGCCCGGCCAAGGTCACCGGGCCTACGCCGCTTGGCCTTATGTCCAGAGTGATGCAGGCATCGTCCCGATAGAGCCGCTGGGGAACGCGCACCCAGAGAGTCTCGGGTGTCCGCGGTCTGTAGACGACCCGAGCCTGGATGCCTGAGTCCAGCATCACATCTGCCCTCCGTTCACTTCGACCCTCGTGGTAGGCGACAAGCCGGAGCGCGTAAGAGCGATTCGGACTCAAGTAGGGCAAACGGTACGTCAGGCGATTAGAGCCAGAATCCACTCGGAAGGTCTGGAATCCGCGCCAGCCGTCGCGGCCCAAGCAGTAGGGCGAGGGAACCGAGTCTCCCAACATCGCAGCGTAGTAGGAACCTGGCTCCCAGCCGTCGAAGCCCTGCGCCGAGGTCCAGTCGCCAGACATAACCTCATAGGTCATGCCGGGGTTCAGTTCTTCGGTCCAGGTTGTCAGGCAGTGGAAGCCGGAGATGATGTCCCAATAGGACGCAACGTCAGGATACTGCGAGAGCTGCGGCGTCGTGAAGAGCGGCCGCGGCTCGGGTTCTGTGACGAACTTGGCCCAGATGTCGCTATTGACAGAACCGGCGCCGACCTGCTCGTGCCAGACGGTCACGAAGTCAGTCGTCATGACCGGGAAGTCCGATTCAAGATTGAGCGACCTGCTTTGGTCCGCATGGCCTTCCCAGACTTCCGGTGGCCAAGGCAGCCGGCGCCAAGCCCGCCACACGTCGCCGGGAGGCGGAGGCAGTTGATTCTCTTCAGGCCCGCGCCAGGTGCAGTAGACGTACTCGCCGTACGCTTCAAGCGACGGGTGGTAGGCAGGCTCGGAAACTGGCCAGGAAGGCCTCGACACTCGGGCAGGCGGGTCAGACCATTGCCCGCCGAGCCACCGGCGATAGTAGATGACTCGGTTTCTGTTCCACGCCAGGTGAACTTCGTCCCCCGGAGTTGCGGCTACTGACGGTGTCTTACAGAAGTCAGGTGCTGTCGCAGCGTCAGCCGTGTAGCTATAGGTGACCCCTTGGCCAAGCTCGACGACGCGGAACTCTATCGTCGTTACCCCACCCCAGTCAACAGAGAAGGCAACGTAGAGTCTCGGCGCAATCGAGGGCCCGTACATGTACGCGAGTGAGATTGATGGCGGTCCCGGCTGGACCTCGGGGCAGCCGCCGAAGACAACGTATTCCTGCCAAATGCCCTGGCTGGTTCTCGCCTTGCAGACTACGGCGTGGTCGGCCTGCCTGCGATAGCACACCCAGACCGGGTTCGCGCCCTGATTCTCGCAGACCACGCACGGGAATGTCCCGTCCGCGTCAACGCACTCGTAGGGCGACCAGTGCTCGCCCCGGTCCGTCGAGTACGAATAGAGCACGCTGTCGCCACTCTCGTAGACCTTGTGCAGCGCCGTCGTCACCGGGTCTCGCCAGAGGCTGCGGCCTTGATTGTAGGCCGTCGCCAGCGCAGACCGGGAGTAGAAGTGCTCCTGCCACGGGGTGACGAACTCGCCCCATATCCTCACCTGATACCACCCCCACTCGACCCAGACCACGAGAAATCGCTCGCCGCAGAAGGCCACGTCCGGGTCTGTCTGCCGCACCCCGGAGAGAGTGAATACGTTCTCCTCGGGACCGATCTTCATTCCTGCGGCGCCCACGCGTTGGGCAGCAATGCTGTATTCGTCGCCGACGGACGTGGCGACAGCAGAAACATAGTTCTGGTAATAGCTCTCAAAAGCCACGGATGGAGAAAAGCCTGGACCGGACCGAATCAGAACCTTGGACGCCAAGGTGTCGGTGTCCAAGCACCTGATTCCGTACACGGCAACAGGCTCCTCATGTCTCCACGTCACGAGATATTTCGTCCCTTTCGTTGAGACCTCCGGGTCCAGGTTGGACGTAGGAAGTGCCGTGACTACGAACTCGGGTAGGAGGTTTCCATTCCCTTCGACCGCTGCTGCCCGTATCTCACCCGCTCGTTCCCACGCGACCAGCCAGCGTCCCCCGGCGCTGGACAACCGGGGATGGTCCTCGGCCTCGGGAGAACTCGAAATCTTGAACTCGTCCAACTCGCCCGGCGTAGAGATGGGCGAAATGCGGACCCCGTATATGTCGCCCTGGCCCGTCCTTGTGTCCCGCCAGACGACCAGGTACTCACTGCCGTTGAAGGCGACCGACGGGCTAGTTTTCTCACTCGGGACCGGCGACGTCAGCGTCAATACTGGCCCGACCGGGCTGCCATCCGGCAGGCAGAAGCGGGCCCCGATACTGAAGTCGGGAGGTTCCTGGAGGGTTTTCTCGCGCCAGACGATGAGGAACGTTGTTCCGTCGAAAGCAACATCGGCCGAATCACCGGTCACTCCACGCCGAAAGCAATCTCCAACATCGTGCCAGGTGCCGGTGTCCCCGCCTGGTGTTACTTCCTTCGCCCAAATGGTCATGAGAGGCGGAGAACTCAGGTACGCCCACGACCACGCGACAACGAATCCCGATGGGCAGGACGCGATGGTCGGATGGAATTGGAGCCCATACTGGGGGCTAACGGCAAAGCGCCCAAGTGCACAACTGACTAGAACGAACAGCGAAAGCAAGCTGATGTTTCGTTGACTCACTGTTCCTCCTAATGACGTTGTTCCAGTCTGCGGCTGTGGTCGCCAGCTCAGCTCCATGCTCCGGGACCGGCGCACCCATTGTCTCGGCAGCCCGAGCCGAATGCGCCGGCCGTGACCCCGGTTCCGGGTGGCGCGGGAAGTCAGAAGCTCCTTGGACGGAGCTTCGAGTAGCGCCCCACCGAGCGTACGCGGACTTAGGGCGGGACATCATCAGGCGCTTGTCTCCATGCCGGGCGCCTCTAGCCGCTCGGGCTTGTCTTGTGTACAAGTAAGCCTAGCGCACACCCGGGCCGAAGTCAACATCCGGACTACTGACAGTGTGATAGCACAGCGATAATGTCATAGGGTAATGGCACAAGGAAAATGTCAGTCTTGACAAAGGTGATGCAGTTGCTGGCCGGCACGCTATGATGACCGCATTATGGATGAATCACCAATTCTGCT